>JAJCYC010000325.1 GCA_029263115.1 Pseudonocardia sp.
TGCCATCGCGCAGGCCCTACGCTGTGACCCACGGCCACCGCTTGATCATCTGAAGTCGACACAACCGACGATGATCCGCGGTGGCCGCCCTACATCCAGGAACGCCACGCCGGAGGTAGATCACAATCTACGGCTGGAGTATTAGGGGTTCGAATCCCTTCGGGCGCGCGCCACGTTTCACCTCGGGTCCGCTGGCGGGACCCTCTGGCCTAGTCTCACTCGTAGTCTCATTCGCCCGCGTTCAGGGCCGTACAGTCAGCGGGCTGAGCTGCGTGC
This sequence comes from Pseudonocardia sp., assembly GCA_029263115.1. Lineage (GTDB taxonomy): Bacteria > Actinomycetota > Actinomycetes > Mycobacteriales > Pseudonocardiaceae > Pseudonocardia. Next base: position 277 of record JAJCYC010000325.1, read on the forward strand.
GAGCAGGCGGAACGAACCGACGGACACCCCTGAACGGGCACTCGCCCATCTCGAAAGCGTGTGAGGTGCAAGCCTCCGTGGGTTCAAATCCCACCGCTACCGCCATCCGTGATCAGCATGAGCGCCGGGCTCCCCGGATCATCAGGAGCCCGGCGTCCCGTGTTCGCCGGGTCAGCGAAGGTCACTTGACGGCGACCAGGTCGACCACGAAGACCAGCGTCGAGCCGGGCGGGATGGGTCCGGTGGCGCGGTTGCCGTAGCCCAGGGCCGGCGGGATGACCATCACCCGGCGGCCCCCCGGCTGCATGCCGGCGATCCCCTGGGCGAAGCCGGGTACCACTGCGTCCAGCGGGAAGTTCGCCGGTTCGTCACCGCTGGACCAGGAGCTGTCGAACAGCGTGCCGTCGGAGTACAGGGTGCCGGAGTAGCGGACGTCGACGGTGTCCGCGAGCGTCGCCGCGGTGCCCTTGCCGACCACCACATCCTGGGCGAGCAGCCTGGTCGGCGGTTGTCCGGTGCCGGCCTTGGCCTGGCTGGCCGTGGTCACGTCGGTGGGGTTTCCGGTGAGCGGGGGGATGCCCGGTACGGCCTGGCCGGGGGCCGCGACCGGTGCGGGCTCGGCGGCGGCGGACGTGGCCGCGGTGGACGAGGCCGGTGCGGCCGGGGGAGGGGTCGTCGCGTCGGAGCCGCAACCGGCGAGCGCGATGCTGACGAGGCCGGCGACTGCGGCGGCGAGGGAGCGTCTCATGCGGACAAGTCGACCACGCCCGCCGGTGGCGGCCGCGGCCGGGAGGTGGTCGCCGGCCGGGGGCTCAGCCCGGTTCGCCGGTCGAGCGGGCGATCGACCGGAAGCGCTGCTGGGCGCCCTGCTTGCTGGTGCCGTAGACCGCGCCGATCTCGGTCCAGGTGCCGCGCTGGTCGCGGGCCTCGGCGACCAGCGCCAGCTCGAGTTCCTCGGCGGCCTCGCGCAATCTGCGGGCGGCGGCCAGGGCCTCCAGCGGGTGGGACGCGTCCTCGACGGCGCCCACCGCCTGTCGCAGTTTCTTGTAGGTCCCCTTGCCGAGCATGGGGGCAAGGTTATCCCGGCCCACCAGGGTCAATATAATCTTGACGACAGTCAATGGTAGGTTGACATCGAGTCAACACGTAGTTGACGATGACGTCGGCCGGAGGGAGGCAGACATGGCGAAGAAGAAGTCAAAGAAGGGCAAGAAGAAGAAGTGACCTTCGGGCACTGAGTCTCCGGGCCCGGGCCGGGCGGGGTGTCACCGCGCCGGCCCGGGCCGGACATCCACCGATCAGGAGGTTGCGGGCATGGCCATCGATGCCGCACCAACCGTCGAGCTGAACCGGGCTGTCACGGCGGTCTCCGGCGCGCTGTCCGCGCTGCGGACCAACCCCCGCGCCGACGCGGTGAGCCGCGCGCTGCACCGGGCGAGCGCCGCCGTCGAAGCGCTCGAACCCGATCTGACCACCATCGTGCTGCGGCGCCTGCTGGTCAGCATCGAGGACTGCCACCTGGGCGGTCAGACCCACTCGCCCCGGCTGGCGCTGTGCGCCCGGACCACCTCGCGTGCCCTGCGCCTGGACCCGCGGTGGATCGCCCCCAAACGTCCGCGCGGGGTCGCCTGACCAGCGGTACGCCCTTAGGCTGACCGCGTGATCGACCCGGCCTCGCCCGTCCCGGCCGAGCGGTCGGCCGTGTCGGACGCGGGAGCGCCCGACCCCGGCCGGCGCAGGTTCGTGGTCTGCGGCAACAACCCGCTCGCCTACCGGCTGGCCGCCGAACTGGCCAGCCACCCGGACCGGGAGGTCACGGTGATCGTGCGGGCGGCCGGCGCGCGCCTCGGGCCGCTGATGGCCGAGCTGCCCGGTATCCGGATGATCGAGGCGGCCGAGCTGAACGCGGCCGCCTTCGAGGCCGCCGAGGTCGACCTCGCCGAGGCGCTGGCGCTCACCGACCAGGACGACGTGGCGAACATCCACGCCGCGCTGCGGGCCCAGGAGGTCAACCCGGGGCTGCGGTTGGTCGTGCGGTTCTTCAACATGAGCCTGGGCTACCGGATCCAGGAGCTGTTCCCCGGCTCGGCGGTGCTGTCGGACTCCTCGACCGCCGCTCCGGCGTTCGTCGCGGCCGCCCTGGGTGAGGTGGCCCCGGGCTCGGCGCGGCTGCCCGGGCGACCCCGGCGCACCGTGTTCGTCGCCCGGCGGTGTGACGTCGCGGAGTCCCGGGTGGTGTGCGGGCTGGCCGACACCACCGCCGAGGGCGGGCCGTTGCGGCTGCCCGACGACCAGCGCAGCGCCGACCTGGTGCTCGCGCTGGCTGGTGACGAGGGCGGGCGGCTGCGCGCGGGGCGACGGCACCGGGTGAACCGGCGACGGCACCGGGGGTACCGGCGACGGCGGCGGGCCCGGCGGTGGACGGAGTCGGTGCGGCTGGTGTTCACCCGCAAACTGGCGCTCGCGGCGGTGCTGCTGGTGGCCCTGCTGGGGGTGGGCACCGTCGGGTTCGCCCTGCTCACCGAGATGTCCTGGCCGAACGCGGTGTACCTGACCGTGCTCGACGCCGCCGGTGCCGCGCAGCCGGACCTGACGATGACCGTCGCCACGAAGATCGTCCAGTCGGCCATCACCCTGATCGGTATCGCGATCATCCCGGTGGTCACCGCCGCCGTGGTCGACTCGCTGGTCACCGCCCGGCTGGCCACCGCGTCGGGGCTGCCCGGGCGGATCAGTGGGCACGTGGTGCTGGTCGGGCTGGGCAACGTCGGCGCCCGGGTACTCAGCCAGCTGCACGAGCTGGGGGTGCCGATGGTCGCGGTCGACAGCGACCCGGCGGCGCGCGGCATGTCTCGCGCGCGCCGGCTGGGGGTGCCCGTGGTGATCGGTGACGCCAGCAAGGAGGACGTGCTGCGCGAGGCCCACCTGGGCCAGGCCCGCACGCTGGTGGCGGTCACCGACAACGACGTGACCAACCTCGAGGCGGCGCTGCACGGCCGGGCCATGGGCGCCGAGAGGAGCGCCAGCGGAACGAGCATCGGCGCCGAGCTGCGGGTGGTGCTGCGGCTGTTCGACGACGACCTGGCGCGGAGGGTGGAGCAGACCTTCGCGATCGACGTGTCGCGCAGCGTGTCGTTCCTGGCCGCGCCGAACTTCGTGGCGGCCATGCTGCAGCGGCAGGTGCTGGCCACCATCCCGGTCGGTCGCCAGGTGCTGCTGCTGGCCGAGTTGCCGGTCCAGCCGGGCAGCGCGCTGGTCGGCGAACCGGTCGGCGGGATCGGGGTGTCCGGCCTGTCGCGGGTGGTGGCGGTGCAGCCGCGTACCGCGGCGACGCTGCGCCTGCCGCCGCCGGCCGACCACCGGCTGGCCGGCGGCGACCGGCTGGTCGTGGTGGCCACCCGCGCCGGGTTGACCGAGCTGTCCGCCCGGGCGGGCCGGCGGGTGTGAACCGGGCCTGTCGCAACGTGAGATCGACGCCCGGCCGTGCGGCCGGCAGGCTGGCGTCCGAACCGCGTCCGAACCACGAGGGGACCGTAAGACATGATCGACAACCCGTACTACACCCACGAGCACCACGGCGACTACGAACTGGTCAGCATCGGGCGGTTGGAGCTGGAGGAGGGCGGCGCGATCCCGGACTGCCGGCTCGCGGTGACCACCTGGGGTGAGCTGAACGAGGCCAGGGACAACGCCATCCTGATCACCACCTGGTACTCCGGCACCCACCAGATCTGGCGCGACGTCTACGTCGGCCCGGACCACGCGCTCAACCCCGAGCGGTACTTCATCGTCGCGGTCAACCAGATCGGCAACGGGTTGTCGGTCGCGCCGCACAACGCCGACGGGGACAACTCGCTGCTGGCGATGGCCAACTTCCCGAAGGTGCGGATCGGCGACGACGTGGTGGCCCAGGAGCGGCTGCTGCGCGAGCACTTCGGCATCGAGGCGTTGCAGCTGGTGGTGGGTGGGTCGATGGGCGCCCAGCAGACCTACGAGTGGGCGGTGCGCTTCCCGGACAAGGTGCGCCGCGCCGCGCCGATCGCCGGCACCGCGCGGAACACCCCGCACGACTTCCTGTACACCGAGGCGCTGTGCGAGGCGATCCGCTCGGACCCGGGCTTCGCCGGCGGGCAGTACAAGTCGAACACCGAGGTGGAGGCGGGTCTCACCCGGCACGCCGGCATCTGGGCGGTGATGGGCTTCTCCACCGAGTTCTGGAAGCAGGAGGTGTGGCGCGGCCTGGGGTTCGACTCCACGGAGGCGTTCCTGGAGGGCTTCCTGCAGCCCTACTTCACCGTGATGGACCCCAACGACCTGCTCGCCATGGCCTGGAAGTGGCAGCGCGGCGACGTCACCCGGCACACCGGCGGCGACCTGGCGGCCGCGCTGGGCCGGATCACCGCCAAGACCTACGTGATCCCGATCGACGAGGACATGTTCTTCCCGCCGCGCGACTGCATCGCCGAGCAGGAGCTGATCGCCGGCAGCGAGCTGCGTCTGGTGGCCGACGTCTGTGGCCACCTCGGCCTGTTCGGCGTGTCGCCGACGTACATGCCGCAGATCGACCGCCACCTCGGGGAGCTGCTCGCCGAGCAGGTCTAGGAGGGAGCCGGGCGCCCGGCCGCGGTGCTGTGACGAAATCGGCACATACCCCGCTCGGCGCGGCCGGTCGGCGCGGTCGGCCCGCTCCGGCCAGGCCGAGCGCGCCGGCCAGCACGTCGCGGGTGGTCGCCGGGTCGATCACGTCGTCGATGTCGAACGCCGTCGCGGTGCTCAGCGCCTTGCCGTGCTCGTACTGCCGGGCGACCAGCTCGTCGAACCGGGCCTGTCGCTGCGCCGCGTCCTCGATCTCGGCCAGCTCGCGGCGGTAGCGCAGCCGGGTCGCGCCCTCCAGGTTCATCCCGCCGAACTCCCCGGTCGGCCAGCACACCGCCACCGCGGTCGAGCGCAGCGCGCCACCGGCCATCGCCATCGCGGCCAGGCCGTAACCCTTGCGGGTCACCAGCATCGCCAGTGGCGAGCGCAGGTGCGCGCCGGCGGTGAACATCGCGCCGGCCCGGCGCACCAGGCCGACCCGCTCGGCGTCCGGGCCGACCATGAAACCGGGGGTGTCGCACACCGCGACCACCGGCAGCCGGTAGGCGTCGCAGATACCCAGGAAGCGGGCGGTCTTGTCGGCCGCGTCGGCGTCGATCGCGCCGCCGAGGTGATCGGGGTTGTTCGCGTACACCCCGACCGGGCGCCCGTTCAGCCGGGCGAACGCGGTGATCATCCCGACGCCGTAGCCGGCGCGCAGCTCCAGCACGCTCCCGGTGTCGAACAGCGTGGTCAGCAGCGGGCGCACGGGGTAGGCCCGCACCCGGTTCTCCGGCACGCTGAACCGCAGTTTCCGCTGGTCGTCGCAGCCCCAGGCGACCGGTCGGCCGCCGACGTAGGACAGGTACCGCCGGGTCGCGGCCACCGCCGCGGCGTCGTCGGTCACCAGCAGGTCGATCACCCCGTTGCGGGCGTGCACCGGCATCGGACCCACGTCCCCGGGTGCCACCTCGCCCAGCCCGCCGCCGGAGATCATCGCCGGCCCGCCCATGCCCAGGCTGGCCTCCTCGGTGCCGATCAGCACGTCGCACACTCCCGCCAGCGCGGCGTTGCCGGCGAAGCAGTACCCGCTGACCACCCCGACCGTGGGCACCCGGCCGGCCAGCTCGGCGGCGGTGCGGAAGGTCGGCACGTCCAGCCCGGTGAACCCCGGCTGGTCGGTGTCGCCCGGCCGGCCGCCGCCACCCTCGGCGAAGATCACCACCGGGATCTCCTCGCGGCGGGCCAGCTCCAGCAGCCGGTCGGTCTTGCGGTGGTTCTGCACGCCCTGGGTGCCGGCCAGCACGGTGTAGTCGTAGGAGAGCACGGCCGCCCGCAGGCCGTCGATCCGGCCGGTGCCGGTGACCATGCCGTCGCCGGGGGTGCG
>JAJCYC010000326.1 GCA_029263115.1 Pseudonocardia sp.
GCGGCTCGAAGCGGCCCGGGTCGTCCAGCACGGCCGCCACCCCGGCCACCCCGGCCGGCTCCACCACCATCTTGGCCCGCTCCAGGCAGTGCAGCAGGGCCCGGGACAGCGCATCCTCGCCGACCGTCACCACGTCGTCCAACAGCCCGGAGAGCAGCCCGAACGGCACGTCCCCGGGTCGGGGCACGGCGATCCCGTCCGCGATGGTGGGCCGCGCGGTGGCGTGCACCGGTGCCCGTGCGGCCAGCGACGCGGGCCAGGCGGCCATCTCGGCGGCCTGCACCCCGACGACCCGCGCGCTCGGCGCCAGCTCGCGCATCGCCACCGCCACCCCGGCGGCCAGCCCGCCGCCGCCGACCGGCACCACCACGGTGCGGACGTCCGGTGCCTGCTGATACAGCTCCAGCCCGACCGTGCCCTGGCCGGCCACCACCAGCGGGTGGTCGAACGGGTGGATCAGCACGGCCCCGGTGCGTTCGGCGAACTCGGCGGCCGCGGCGAGGGTCTCCTCCAACGCGTCGCCGACCAGCCGCACGTCGGCCCGGTAGCCGCGGGTGGCGGCCACCTTGGGCAGCGCGGCCAGCCGGGGCATGAACACCGTGGCCGGCATGCCGAGCAGTCGGGCGGCCAGCGCCACCCCCTGCGCGTGGTTGCCGGCGCTGGCCGCGACGACCCCGGCCGCGCGTTCGGCCGGGGTGAGCGCGTGCATCCGCACGTAGGCGCCGCGGATCTTGAACGAACCGGTGCGCTGCAGGTTCTCGCATTTGAGCCAGACCGGCCCGCCGACCGCGGCGGCCAGGGCCCGGGACGGTGCCACCGGGGTCCGTCGGGCGATGCCGTCCAGCAGCTCGGCGGCGGCCCGGACATCGGCCAGGCCGACCGCGCGGGTGGGCGAGGTGACCGCGGCCGGGTCGGGTTTCGGGTCGGTGCCGGTGCCCATCGGGGAATCCTCGCATCGGCACCGGTAACCTGGGGGCGCACGGTGAGTTCAGGAGGACGGATGGCGAGCGTGAGAACCGGTTCCGGTGCCGGGTCGATCGTCGTCTCGGCCCTGGTGGCCGGCGTGTTGGCGGCCATCGCGGTGATCACCGTCGAGCAGGCCGGCTGCGACGACCCGGGGCACTACGTCGTCGGTCCCCGCGGCTACGAGCTGGTCGGCGGCTGTGTCGAGCCGGGTGACCTGCCGGTCAGCCCGTCCGGACCGCGGGCCCCGGCGGTGGGTACCCCGGATCCGCGCTCCCCCCTGCGCCCGTGACGGCTCAGCGCCGCTGACCGCTCAGCGCGCTCCGGCCCGGTCGAGCGCGTCGAGCAGGTCGGGGACCAGGTCCTCGACGTCCTCGATGCCCACCGACAGCCGCACCAGGTCCGCCGGTACCTCCAGCACCGAGCCGGCCACCGAGGCGTGCGTCATCCGCCCGGGGTGCTCGATCAACGACTCCACGCCGCCCAGCGACTCGGCGAGGGTGAACAGCCGGGTGCCGGCACAGGCCCGCAGCGCGGTGTCCTCGTCGCGCACCCGGAACGAGACCATCCCGCCGAACCGGTGCATCTGCTTGGCGGCCACTGCGTGCCCGGGGTGCTCGGGCAACCCGGGGTAGTACACGCCGGCCACGCCGGGGTGGGCGGCCAGCGCGGCGGCGACCCGTTCGGCGTTGTCGCAGTGCCGTTCCATCCGGACCGCGAGCGTCTTCACCCCGCGCAGCGTCAGCCAGGCGTCGAACGGGCTCGGCACCGCGCCGACCGAGTTCTGGATGAACGCGATCCGCTCGGCCAGCTCGCCGTCGTCGGTGACCAGCGCGCCGCCGACCACGTCGGAGTGCCCGCCGAGGTACTTGGTCGTGGAGTGCAACACCACGTCCGCGCCGAGCGCGAGCGGGGTCTGCAGGTAGGGCGAGGCGAAGGTGTTGTCGACCACCAGCCGGGCACCGGCGTCGCGCGCGATCGCGGCGAGAGCGGTGATGTCGGCGATGCCCAGCAGCGGGTTGGTCGGCGACTCGCACCACACCAACCGGGTGCTCGGGCGCAGCGCGGCCCGGGTCGCGTCGAGGTCGGCGAGGTCGACCGGGGTGTAGCTGACCCCCCAACCGGAGAGCACCTTGTCGACCAGCCGGAACGTCCCGCCGTAGGCGTCGTGCGGGATCAGCAGATGGTCGCCCGGGCGCAGCGCGACCCGCAGCAGCACGTCGGTGGCGGCCATCCCGGAGCACAGCACGAACCCGTGCCGGCCGCCCTCCAGCGCGGCCAGGCACTCGGCCAGCGCGGTCCGGGTGGGGTTGGCGCTGCGCGAGTACTCGTAGCCGCCCCGGGTGTTGCCCACCCCGTCCTGCACGAACGTCGAGGTGGCGTGGATCGGCACGATCACCGAGCCGGTTGTGGGGTCGGGTGCCTGTCCGGCGTGGATCGCGCGCGTGGAGAATCCGTTCACCCCCGCGACGCTACGCCCCACCGAGGGTCACCTGTTCAGCCGGACAGGAAGGCGAGCACGTCCTGCCGGGTCACCACCCCGGCGGGCTTGCCATCCACCAGCACCAGCGCCCCGTCGGCCGTGGCCAGCGCGGTCATCGCGGCGGCCACCGGCTCGCCGGCGCCGATGGTCGGCAGCGGGGCGGACATGTGCCGCTCCACCCGGTCGGCCAGCGCGGCCCGGCCGGCGAACAGCGCGTCCAGCAGGTCGCGCTCGTTCACCGCGCCGACCACTTCGGCGGCCATCACCGGCGGTTCGGCGGCCACGATCGGCAGCTGCGACACCCCGAACTCGCGCAGGTAACCGACCACGTCGGCCACCGTCTCGTTCGGGTGCCCGTGCACCAGCTCCGGCAGCCGGCCGTCCTTGCCACGCAGCACGTCGCCGACCAGCGCCTGGCTGGAGTCGGCGGACAGGAAGCCGTAGGTGGACATCCACGAGTCGTCGAACACCTTGGCCAGGTAGCCGCGCCCGCCGTCGGGCAGCAGCACGACCACCACGGCGTCCTCGGCGTCCGCCGCCGGCACGGCCGCGGCCACCCGCAGCGCCGCGACCGCCGCCATCCCGCACGATCCGCCGACCAGCAGCGCCTCCTCCCGGGCGAGTCTGCGGGTCATCGCGAAGGACTCGGCGTCGGGTACCGCGACGATCTCGTCGCAGATGCCCCGGTCGTAGGTCGCCGGCCAGAAGTCCTCGCCGACCCCCTCCACCAGATAGGGCCGGCCGGTGCCCCCGGAGTACACCGAACCCTCCGGGTCGGCGCCGATCACCCGGACCGGCCCGCCCGGTCGATCTCGGCTGACCTCCTTGAGGTAGCGGCCGGTGCCGCTGATGGTGCCGCCGGTGCCGATCCCGGCGACGAAGTGCGTGATCCGACCCTCGGTCTGGGCCCACAGCTCCGGCCCGGTCGAGGCGTAGTGCGAGGCGGGGTTGTGCTCGTTGGCGTACTGGTTGGGCTTCCAGCCGCCGTCGATCTCGGTGACCAGCCGGTCGGAGGTGGAGTAGTAGGAGTCCGGGTGTTCCGGGGCGACCGCGGTGGGGCAGACCACCACCTCGGCGCCGTAGGCCCGCAGCACGTTGCGCTTGTCCTCGCTGACCTTGTCCGGGCAGACGAAGACGCACCGGTAGCCGCGCCGCTGGGCGATCATGGCCAACCCGATGCCGGTGTTGCCCGAGGTGGGCTCGACGATGGTGCCGCCGGGGCGCAGCTCGCCGCTGGCCTCCGCCGCGTCGATCATCCGCAGCGCGATCCGGTCCTTCACGCTGCCGCCGGGGTTGAGGTACTCCACCTTGGCCAGCACCAGCGGGCGTAGACCGTCGGTGACCGTGCCCAACCGCACCAGCGGGGTGTCGCCCACCAGGTCCATCACGTGCTCGGCGTAATGCATGCCGCCATCGTGTCAGTGCAGCCGAGGGTCAGCGGCGGGCGACCCGCCGCAGCCCGGTGCCGGGATGCCAGGATTCGATCACCAGCTCGTCGCCGACCACCCGGGTGCGGGCCACCTCGGCGATGTCCGCCCGGAACGCGTCACCGTCCTGGCCCGCGGCGAGCGGGCCGGTGGTCACCGCCCGACCGGTGATCTCCGCGTGAGCTCGCCGTCGGCGAACTCGGCCTCGATTCCGCTGATTCCCGGTCCGCCGTCGGCCCGCGGGGTGGCGATCGTGTTGGGTCGGTGTGCCTCGAACAGAACCGGAGTGCGGCCGACATACGCTTATGTGTAATACTGTAATTGCAGTTGCACGCAAAGGAGGGCGGCCATGGTCGGTCGGGGACATCGGGGATGGACGGGTTCGGGGCGGGGACGTGGGCCGGGGCGGGGCGGCTGGCAGCACGCCGACCTGCCGCCGGCCGACGACGCGGCCGGCTGGCTGCGCGGGCGGCTGCCGGCCGGCTGGTTCGTCGGCGCCCCCGAGGTGAGCGTGGACCGGGAGGAGATCCTGGTGGTCGGCGAGCTGCCGGCGCTGGACGGGCAGTTCGACGACACCGACACCGGGCGGGCCGACCGGGCCGCCGCGGTCCGCGGCCGGATCACCCGATTTCGCGAGGAGACCCGTGAGCAGCGCATCGAGATCGCCCGGCAGGCCGAGCACGAGTACCGCCGCAAGGTGGCCTGGGGGGCACGGCTGGACGACGTGCAGGAGCTGTTCACCACGCTCTCGGTGCCGGTGATGACCCGGCTGCGCCAGCCGGAGCGGATCGTGCTGGACACCCTGGTCGACGCCGGGGTCGCGCGCTCCCGATCCGATGCGCTGGCCTGGGCGGTGCGGCTGGTGGGTGAGCACGCCGACGACTGGCTGGCCGAGCTGCGCACGGCGATGGCCCGGGTGGACGAACTGCGCGGTCAGGCCCCGGTCGGCCGGGAGTCGGATGGGTCGGAGCAGGCTGGCACGCTCTAGACCATCAGCACGAACCAGATGGCCACGTAGTGGCACACGGCGGCCAGCACGGTGGCCGCGTGGAAGAACTCGTGGTAGCCGAACGTGCTGGGCCACGGATCGGGTCGTCTGGTGGCGTAGAAGAGCGCGCCGACGGTGTAGAGCGCGCCGCCGGCCAGCAGCAGCACCAACGCCGCCACCCCGGCGTAGCGCAGCAGGTCGGGCAACACGAACACCGCGACCCAGCCCAGCGCGAGATAGATCGGTACGCCGAGCCAGCGCGGTGCCCCTGGCCAGGCCAGTTGCAGCGCCACGCCACCGAGGGCGCCGGCCCACACGGTGGCCAGCACCACCACCCGGGTGGTGGAGCTCAGCGCCAGCGCGGCCACCGGGGTGTACGTGCCGGCGATGAACACGAAGATCATCGAGTGGTCGAGCCGGCGCATCCGCTCCTGGGCGCGCTCGCTGCGCCACGGGTAACGGTGGTAGAGCGCGCTGATCCCGAACAGCCCGAGCGCTCCTGCCACGTAGATCGCGCAGCTGACCACCGCGATCGCGGAGCCGACCACGGTGGCGGCGGCGGTGACCAGGGTGGCCCCGGCGGCCATCGAGAGCACGAACGACCAGTGGTGCAGTGACCCCCGCAACCGGGGTTTGCCCGGCAGTACCGGGGTGTCCATGTCCGTGACCGACCTGCTGCTCACGATGCGAGCCTACGCCGGGGCACACCGGGCGGCGATCCCGCGACCGGTCCGTCCCGAGGTTCGACCGCTGCCCGACCCGACTTGTGCGGACAGCGACCAGACGAGTGGCTGGCAGGTGGCGGCCGGCGGCGTACCCTTCGCGCGTGGCGATGCGCAACCTGCTGTACTCGGTGTACGAGCGCAACCTGACCCGCCAGCTGGTCGGGGCGCAGCGGCCCCGGCACGTCGGCGTGATCATGGATGGCAACCGGCGCTGGGCGCGGGAGGCCGGTTTCGCCGACGTCAGTGACGGCCACCGGGTCGGCGCGGCGAAGATGATCGAGCTGCTCGCCTGGTGCGCCGAGAGTGGTGTCGAGCTGGTGACGTTCTGGTTGCTGTCCCCGGACAACCTGCGCAGCCGGCCGGCCGACGAGATCGAGCCCCTGCTGGAGATCATCGCCGACGTCGTCGACCAGCTGTGCGCCGAGGAGAACCCGTGGCGGGTGCGGCTGGTCGGCGCCCTGGACCTGCTCCCGGCGGAGATGGCCCAGCGGTTGAACAACGCCGCGCGGCGCACGTCGGGGCGCTCCGGCATCGCGGTCAACGTGGCGGTGGGCTACGGCGGCCGGCAGGAGATCGCCGATGCTTTACGCAAGCTGCTGCTCAAGCATGCCGAGTCGGGGACCACGATGGAGGAGTTGGCGGAGGTGCTGGACGTCGACCACATCGCCGAGCACCTGTACACCTCCGGACAGCCGGACCCGGACCTGGTGATCCGCACCTCGGGGGAGCAGCGGCTGTCGGGGTTCCTGCTGTGGCAGTCGGCGCACTCGGAGTTCTGGTTCTGCGAGGCGTACTGGCCGGAGTTCCGTCGGGTCGACTTCCTGCGTGCCATGCGGGACTACGGCATCCGCCACCGGCGCTTCGGCTCCTGACCAGCGGCTCCTGACCAGCGGCTCCTGACCAGCGGATTCTGGCCCGGAGGCCGTTCGGCGCATGCGAGAGCGGGCGCCGGACCAGAAGGTCCGACGCCCGCTCGTGGAACGTTGCAGAGATCAGTCGTCGCTGTGGTCGCTGTTCTCGGCGCTGTTCTCCTGGTCGCAGTCGGTCTCGTCGTCGCTGCTGTTCTCCAGGTCCTTGGCCAGCACGCCAACGACGCCCGAGAGGACGTCGTTGCCACAGGCCTGGATCGGGATCTGAACAGCGTTGTCGTCGATCGAGATGAGGCCAGCAGCGGACGCGAGCGGGCTCACGGCGAGCAGACCGGCGGTAGCAGCAGCCACCACGATTCCAGCCTTCTTCAGCACAGTTACTCTCCTGTTCAAATCGGCGGCATCGCGTGACGCTCGCCCATCGGTTGTCAGCGGTGTTGGGGAGCCCTCGCTGACTCCATGAATATAGCGGGTCCTCGTCAACAATCAAAGCCGGGTCGCATAATTCGTCCCGAACGCTATCTCGGGAAGGTTACGGCCTCCAACGGGTGAACCGATGGAGCGCGACGAACGGCGAGAATCGCGCGATGAACGGCTCATTGAGGCAGCTTCTGTCGTCAGTCCGAGGGTGTCGGGGCACTCGTGCCGCGCGACTCTCGTGGAGATGTGACAGTCGGCGCCGGACGCTGTCACGCGGCCGACCGGACTCGGACATGACGAAGTCCGGCGTTGGATTCGAGCACCCAACGCCGGACTTCGGTGCAGCTCCGGCAGCCTAGATCACGGGCTGCTGCTGTTCTCCAGGTCCTTGGCCAGGATGCCAACGACGCCCGAGAGGACGTCGTTGCCACAGGCCTGGATCGGCACCTGAACGGAGTTGTCGGAGATGGAGATCAGACTTCCATCCTCGCCATCGCTCTCATGGGTAGCGCTGTTGTCCTGCTCGCAGTTGACGTCGGCGCTGTCCTCGTGGTGGCTGCTGTCGTCGCCACCGTTGTCGTCGTCGCCGTCGTAGTCACCCGCGAAGGCCAGTGGGCTCAGGGCGAGCAGACCGGCTGCGGCGGTTGCCACAACAATTCCAGTCTTCTTCAGCACAGTGTTCATCTCCTGTTGAGTCAACCGGCGCCCGTAGGACGACGGCCCCCTTCACGACGCCAGCGAATGCTTGGGGAGCCCGCGCTGACTAGGACCAAAATACCGCCGAGCACCTCGGTAAACAAAATCCGTACCACGATCGTGTCTGCGGAACGTTCTCCGATTGGTTATTGCTCCCATTCGGTGACTTCGTCTGTCGGTGGCTCTGTGAGGGTCAACGAACGCGTGGGCGAGCCGTCACGAAGGATCACCCGATCGAGCGACGACGTCCCTCGGTGTCCGTGGTGGGTGTCCAACCGGCGGCATCCTCGCCGACCAGCGTCTCGTCGCCTACGCTCCCGGGCTCGTGGAACCGCGCGAGGTGGCACGTGAGTACGTGGCGCTCGCGCTGGCCTGTGACCGGGTGCTGCCGGGCCTGGTCGACGACTACCTCGGCCCGGTGCCGTCGGGTCGGGCCGACGCGGTGCCCCCGCCGACCGCGCTGCTCGCGCGGGCCCGGTGGCTGCGGGCCGAGATCGGACGGTCGGCGCTCCCGGCCGGCCGGCGGGGGTTCCTGGACCGGCAGGTGGTCGCGCTCGAGTGCGCGCTGCGGCGGCGGGCCGGCGCCACGCTCGGGTACCGCGACGAGGTCCGGGCCTACTTCGACATCGACATCACCCTCGGCGAGCCCGACCGCTATCGGGCGGCGCATGCACGCCTGGCCGAGGCGTTGCCGGGCACCGGGTCCCTGGAGACCAGGCTGGCCGCGCACCGGGAGGCGGTGCGGGTGCCGCCGGGACTGGTCGGGCCGGCCGCGCAGCGGCTCATCGAGGCCCTGCGCGGGCCGGCCCGCGCGGAGCTGGGACTGCCGACCGGTGACTCGGTCCAGCTGGAGCTGGTGACCGGTCGACCGTGGAGCGCGTTCCACCGCTACCTCGGCGGGCACCGCTCCCGGATCCTGCTGAACACCGACATCCCGGTGGGTGCCACCCAGCTGGCCCGGTTGATCGCCCACGAGGTCTACCCCGGTCACCACACCGAGCGGTGCCGGGCCGAGAGCGGGTCGGACCCGACCCGGCCCGAGCGGGGACTGTTCCTGGCGAACACCCCGCAGAGCCTGCTCTCGGAGGGGCAGGCGGACCTCGGTCTGGAGGTGCTGGTCGGGCCGGTCTGGGGGAGCTGGACGGAGTCGGTGCTCGGGGAGGTGCCGGTGACCGTGCACGGCGAGGTGGCGATGCGGGTCGACCGGGCCATGGCGGAACTGATGGCGGTGCGCCAGGACGCCGCGCTGATGCTGCACGACCTGGGCGCCCCGGAGGAGGCCGCGCGGGACCACCTGCGCCGGTGGCTGCTGCTGCCCGAGGGCCGGGTCGCCCAGGTGCTCGGCTTCATCACCCACCCGCGGTGGCGGGCCTACACGACCGCCTACGTCGAGGGGCACCGGCTGGTCCGTCGGTGGCTGGCCGCCCGGACGGCCGAGGAGGCAGTGACCGAGCGCTATCTGCGGCTGTACGACGAGCCCCGTTCGCCGTCCGCCCTGCGGGCCGCGACAGCACCTGCGGTCACGGAGCCGGTGAATCTCATATGAACGCTGAGTAAGCATCGAGCCGGCTTCCGCCGGCCTGCGGTTGACGTAGCGCGACGAACGGTAGCCCATTGCGGTTGTCGCTGGTGTCCTATCACGGAAAGTGGTCGTCGGGTGTTGACCGCACCCCGGTCACCGCCGGTACCGTGCCGCTGGCGGTTCGTATCCGATGCGAGCCGTTCGGGAGGCCCTGAACGTGGCTGTCACAGGCACGGGGGGCCGGCACCCGGCCCCTTCGGGCAGTGGTGGAGGGCGTCCTTGACGCCTGAGGCCACCTCCGGACAGGGCTGCCGGTCCCACGACCACTGCGGGTGCGGTGCCGCGCCCGCGAGGGAGAAGCCGTGACCGCACGTCGTCCCGCCCAGAGCTCCCCCCGGACCACCGCCACCAGCGGTGCCGCCGGGTCTG
>JAJCYC010000327.1 GCA_029263115.1 Pseudonocardia sp.
CTGCCCACCGACTTCTCCGCCCGGATCGCCCGCAACACCCAACTGCTGCTGCAGCAGGAGTCCGGCACCACCCGGGTGATCGACCCCTGGGGCGGCAGCTACTACGTCGAGCGGCTCACCCGTGACCTGGCGGTGAAGGCATGGCAGCACATCGAGGAGGTCGAGGCGGCCGGTGGGATGGCCAGGGCGATCGACGAGGGGCTGCCCAAGCTGCGGATCGAGGAGGCCGCTGCGCGGACCCAGGCCCGGATCGACTCCGGTCGACAGCCGGTGATCGGGGTGAACACCTACCGGGTGGACGCCGACGAGTCGATCGATGTACTCAAGATCGACAACGCCGATGTGCTGTCCCAGCAGGTGGCCCGGCTCAAGCGGCTCCGCCAGGAGCGGGACGGCGCGGCGTGCGAGGCGGCGCTGGAGGCGCTCACTGCGGCCGCCGGCGCCGCGCGCGAGGGCACCCGCGCTGCCGGCCTGGAGCAGAACCTGCTGGCCCGCGCGGTCGACGCGGCCCGGGCCAAGGCGACCGTCGGCGAGATCTCCGACGCGTTGGAGAAGGTGTACGGCCGGCACACCGCCACGCTGCGCACGCTGTCCGGGGTGTACCGGGAGGAGGCCGGGCAGGTGGGTTCGATCGACGTGGCGCGTGCCGCGTGCGAGGAGTTCGAGACCGCGACCGGGCGGCGGCCGCGGATCCTGGTGGCCAAGATGGGCCAGGACGGCCACGACCGGGGCCAGAAGGTGATCGCCACCGCGTTCGCCGACCTGGGCTTCGACGTCGACGTCGGCCCGCTTTTCCAGACCCCGGCCGAGGTCGCCCGCCAGGCGGTGGAGGCCGACGTGCACGTGGTCGGGGTGTCCTCGCTGGCCGCCGGGCACCTCACGCTGGTGCCGGCGCTGCGCGACGAGCTGGCCGCGCTGGACGCCGCGGACGTGCTGATCGTGGTCGGCGGGGTGATCCCGCCCGGCGACTTCGATGAGCTGCGCGAAGCCGGCGCCGCGGCGATCTTCCCGCCCGGCACGGTGATCGCCGACGCCGCCGGGGAACTGCTCACCGCCCTGCGCGAGCGCGCCACGGATGGTTCCACGAGGCTGTGACCGCCGTCCTCCATCGCAACCGACGGCCTTGTCGTCGCTACTCAGCCGACGAGAGTGTCGTTGGTCGACCCGGCAGGGCCCGGTGAGCGAGCTCCAGGACTACGTCGACGGGGTACGGCAGGGCTCCCCGCGTTGGGTGGCGCGGGCGATCACTTTGGTGGAGTCCAGCCGCGCCGACCACCGTGAACTGGCGCAGCGGCTGCTGGTCGAGCTGCTGCCGGGCACCGGCAAGGCCCGCCGGGTCGGGATCACCGGGGTGCCCGGGGTCGGCAAGTCCACGTTCATCGACTCGCTGGGCACCCACCTGGCCGCGACCGGTCACCGGGTCGGGGTGCTGGCGGTGGACCCGTCGTCGAGTCGTAGCGGGGGCAGCATCCTCGGTGACAAGACCCGGATGACCCGGCTGGCCGGCAGCGAGTCGGCGTTCATCCGGCCCTCCCCGACCGCCGGCACGCTGGGCGGGGTGGCGACCGCCACCCGGGAGAGCATGGTGGTGTTGGAGGCCGCCGGGTTCGACGTGCTGATCGTGGAGACGGTCGGGGTCGGCCAGTCCGAATACGCGGTGGCCGACATGGTCGACACGTTCCTGTTCCTCACCCTGGCCCGCACCGGCGACGCCCTGCAGGGCATCAAACGCGGCATCCTGGAGCTGGCCGACGTGATCGCGGTGAACAAGGCCGACGGCGGGGGCGAGCAGGACGCGAAACGGGCCGCGCGGGAGCTGGCCAGCGCGCTGCGGATGTTGCGCGGCCCGGTCGGCGCGGACGGCTGGGAGGTGCCGGTGCTGACCTGCAGCGCGGCCACCGACACCCGGGTCGACGAGGTCTGGGCCAGGATCGCCGAGCACCAGGACCGGCTGGAGTCCGCCGGCGAGCTGCACGAGCGCCGGCGCCGCCAGCAGGTGCGCTGGATGTGGACGATGGTCACCGACCGGTTGCGCGCCGAGCTCAAGGCCCACCCCGAGGTCCGCGCGATGACCGGCAAGCTGGAGCGGGCGGTGCTGGACGGAGAGCTCACCCCGGCCCTGGGCGCCGACCGCATCCTCGACGCGTTCCGACCCCCGGCCGGCTGAGCGCGACCTGAGCGCCCTCCCCGCCCGGGAAACGCCACCGGCGAGGCCGGGCCGTACGATCCGCCGGTGCGACCACCGAGCGACCACGACCACGTCGTGCTGGTCGGCGCGGACTCCGACGCCTACTCGACGCTGCGGCGCCGGCCGCAGCCGCGTGCGGAACGCCGCCGCCTGGGCAAGGCGCTCCGGGAGAAGGTGCCCCGCTCGTCGCTGGGCGACTGGGCCCCGCCGGCCGACCGGCCGGACCCGGTCGCGCTGATCACCGAGTCGCACCTGGGCCGGGTGGACTCACTGATTCCGGTGCGGGTGGCCCGGATGACCGCCTCGCCGTACGGCTTCCTGCGCGGGTCGGCCGTGGTGGTCGCCTCGGACGTCGCCGGGCTGCCCAGCACCGGCATCACCCCGGTCGTCTGCGGCGACGCGCACCTGGGCAACTTCGGCTTCTACGCCTCACCGGAACGCGACCTGGTGATCGACCTCAACGACTTCGACGAGGCACACCCCGGCAGTTGGGAGTGGGACGTGCGCCGGCTGGTGGCCAGCATCTGGGTGGCCGGCCGGGAGAACGGGGCGACCGAGCAGGACTGCGAGCGGGCGGTCGTCGAGTGCGTGGCGGCCTACCGTGAGGAGGTGCGGGAGCTGGCCGACCAGTCCCTGCTGCGGCGCTCCTACCAGCGGGTCGACGTCGACGAGCTGGCCGAGGACACCTCCGACCGGCGTTTGCGTCGGGAGATCGAGCGGGCGGCGGCCCGGGCGCGGCGGCGCACCAGCGACCGGGCGCTGCCCAGGTTCACCGAGGAACTCGACGGGGTGCGCCGGATTGTCGCGGAACCGCCGTTGATCACCCGGGTGACCGATGCCGAGGCCGACGAGCTGGCCGGCGCGCTCGACGAGTACCTCGGCACGCTCGCGTCGCACTGGCGGCGGGTGCTCGGCGGCTACACCCTGGTCGACATCGCGCACAAGGTGGTCGGTGTGGGCAGCGTGGGGCTGCGCGCCTACGTGGCCCTGCTGGAGGGCAGCAGCGCCGACGACGTGGTGTTCCTGCAGCTCAAGGAGGCCCGGCGGTCGGTCCTCGCGCGGTACGTGCACGGCGACTCGGCCTGGCACGCCCACCAGGGCCAGCGGGTGGTGGAGTACCAGCAGGCGCTGCAGACGGTCAGCGACCCGCTGCTGGGTTGGACCAGCGCGGGCAGCCGGCAGTACTACGTGCGCCAGTTCCGGGACATGAAGGGCAGCGTCGAGCTGAACGCCATCGACGCCGCCGCGCTGGACGACTACTCCGGCGTGGTCGGGCACCTGCTGGCCAAGGGCCACGCCCGGACCAGCGGCGCCTCGATGATCGCCGGGTACGTGGGCCGCGGCGGCCAGCTGGACCGGGCGATGGTGCGGTTCGCCCGGGCCTACGCCGACCAGACCGAGGCCGACCACCAGGCGCTGGTCGACGCGGTCCGGACCGGGCGGGTGCCGTGCGCCGAGCTCAGCTGAGACCGTCGGCCGGCACCGCGTCCAGGTGCTGGCGGAAGAACGCCACCATCCGCTCGTGCGCGTCCTTGGCGCTGGGCTCGTCGTAGCCCAGCCGGAACGGGGTGTAGGGGCCGACCATCTCCAGCACCCGGCCGTGCGGGCGGGTGAAGAACGAGTGGCCCACCTCGGGGTATGTCTTCACGTCGTGCGGCACCCCGAGACGATCCAGGTTGCGCTCCAGCGTGGCGGGCGCGCCGCGCAGGGTGAGGTCCTTGGCGCCGTAGCTACCCACGACCGGGCACGAGGTGGGCATCCGCTTGGGCACCTGCCCGTAGAACGGTGCGCTGGCCTGGTACCGGCCGGTCATCGCGAGCAGCAGGGCGAACCCGCCACCCATGCAGAAACCGACCACGCCGATCCGGCCGTCGTCCACCTCGGGCAGCCCGGCGAGCCAGCCCCGGGCGGCCTCCAGGTCGTCGAGGGCCACACCCTCGCCGGTCAGCATGGTGCGCAGGGTGCGGGCGATACACAACGGCTTGCTGCCCCGGGCGAACAGGTCCGGGATCAGCACGGTCCAGCCCTCGTCGGACAGGTCGCGAGCGACCCTGACCATCTCGTCGTTCATGCCGAGCGCCTCGTAGATCAACAACAGTCCAGGCCGGGGCCCGGACTGCTCGATCGTCGGAGTGGTCAACACCCCCGGCATCGAGAACCCGTCGGCGCAGGGAAAACGGACGTCGCTCTGCATTCCGCGCACTCTACTCATCGGACACCCGAACCAGCCCCTCCTGGATGGTGGTGGCCACCAACGCGCCTTCGCGGGTGTAGAACCGCCCGGTGGCCAGGCCACGCGAGCCCGACGCGACCGGCGAGTAGATCTCGTAGAGCAGCCACTCGTCGGCCCGGAACGGCTGGTGGAACCACACCGCGTGATCCAGGCTGATCATCTGCACCGCCGCGGTGGCCGCCAGGTCGTGGCGGGCCACCACCGAGCCGACCAGCGTCAGGTCGCTGGCGTAGGTGAGCATGTACTGGTGCAGCAGCCGATCGTCGGGCAACCGGCCGTCGGCCCGCATCCAGACCCGCCGCGGCGTGTGCGACGCTCCCCGCCCGATCGAGGCCCACAGCGGCGCCTCGACGAACCGCAGGTCCAGCGGTCGGGGGACGTCGGTCAGCCACCCGCCGTCCTCGCCGGAGGCGATCCGGGTTCCCAGGTCGGCCAGCGTCTCCGGCTCGGGCACGTCGGACGGCATCGGCTCGCTGTGCTCCAGCCCGCGCTGGGCGGTCTGGAACGACGCCGACAGCGAGAAGATCGCCTCACCGTGCTGGATCGCGAGCACCCGGCGGGTGGTGAACGAGCGCCCGTCACGCACCCGCTCGGCCTCGTAGACGATCGGGATCCGCGGGTCCCCGGGCCGGATGAAGTAGGCGTGTAGCGAGTGCACGTAGCGGTCGTCAGGCACCGTACGGCCGGCCGCGACCAGCGCCTGCCCCGCCACCTGCCCACCGAACACCCGGGTCGGTGAGTGCGGCGGGCTCACCCCGCGAAAGAGGTTGACCTCCAGCTGCTCCAGGTCGAGCAGGTCGACCAGGGCGTCGAGCGCCCGCTGGCCCCGGGGCACGCCGTCGGCACCGAGATCTGGCTGGGTCTGGCTGGTCACCTGACCAGTCTCTCAGCAGTCCCGCCGGGCCCGGGCCCGGCGGTGACCCGCGCTACGCGTGGTCGTCCTCACCGAGCCGGTGCACCCGGATCAGGTTCGTCGATCCGACAGTGCCCGGCGGGGAGCCGGCCACCACGACCACCAGGTCACCCGGCGCGGAGCGCTCCAGGGACAGCAGCGCGGCGTCAACCTGCCGGATCATCGCATCGGTGGAGTGCACCTCCTCCACCAGGAAAGTCTCGGTGCCCCAGGTCAACGCCAGCTGGCTGCGCACCGCGGGCTCGGGGGTGAAGGCCAGCAGCGGCAGCCGGCTGTGCAGCCGGGCCAGCCGGCGCACCGTGTCGCCGGACTGGCTGAACGCCACCAGCGCGCGGGCGGAGAGCCGCTCGCCGATGTCGCGCGCGGCGTAGGACAGCACCCCCCGCTTGGTGCGGGGCACGTGGTTCAGCGGCGGCACGCCGAACGAGCCGGCCTCCACCGCCTCCACGATCTGCCCCATGGTGCGGACCGTCTTGATCGGGTAGCGGCCGACGCTGGTCTCACCGGAGAGCATCACCGCGTCCGCCCCGTCGAGCACCGCGTTGGCCACGTCGGAGGCCTCGGCCCGGGTCGGCCGGGGATTGGTGATCATCGAGTCGAGCATCTGAGTGGCCACGATGACCGGCTTCGCGTTCTCCCGGGCGATCTGGATGGCCCGCTTCTGCACCAGCGGCACATTCTCCAGCGGCAACTCGACACCGAGGTCGCCCCGGGCCACCATCACCCCGTCGAAGGCCAGCACGATGGCCTCGAGGTTGTCGACCGCCTCGGGCTTCTCCAGCTTGGCGATCACCGGCAGCCGGCCGCCGCCGATCCGGTCCATCACCTGGTGCACCGAGTCGATGTCGGCCGGGCTGCGCACGAAGGACAGCGCGATGAAGTCGACCCGCAACTGCAGCGCGAACTCCAGGTCGGCGACGTCCTTCTCGCTCATCGCCGGCACCGACACGTTCATCCCGGGCAGCGACAGGCCTTTGTTGTCGCTGACCGTGCCGCCCTCGGTGACCTTGCAGACCACGTCGAGGCCCTCGACCCGGGCGACCCGCAGCCCGACCTTGCCGTCGTCGACCAGCAGCCGGTCGTCGACCCGGGCGTCGTCGGCCAGCCCGACGTAGGTGGTCGACACCCGGTCGTGGGTGCCGGCCACGTCCTCGACGGTGATCCGCACCTCCTCACCGGTGCGCCACTCCACCGGCCCGGCGGCGAACCTGCCGAGCCGGATCTTCGGGCCCTGCAGGTCGGCGAGGATGCCGACGGCCCGTCCCTCGGCGTCGGCGGCCTCCCGGACCAGCTGGTACACCCGCTTGTGGTCGTCGCGGTTGCCGTGGCTGAAGTTGAGCCGGGCCACGTCCATCCCGGCCTGTACCAGGTCGCGGATGCGGTCGGGGCTTGCGGTGGCGGGCCCGAGGGTGCAGACAATCTTGGCGCGGCGGCTCACGCGGAGAGCCTACGCCCGCGCCCGCGCGACGAACCCGACAGCGCGGTGAACGTCCGGCGATAGCTCCGGGCGGGCCGGGTGGCGCGCTCAGCGGCGGGGCTGCTCACTCGGGCCGACGTGGTCGACCAGCCAGTCGGTGAGCGGCGTGAGCCGCCGCCAGGTCGCGGCAACCTCGTCGACCATCGAGGGTTGGCGAAGCAGGTCGTCACCCGGCCAGCGGAACCAGGCGTACAGCGAGCGGTGCCGGAGCAGCTCGATCCGCGGGTGGTCTCCGGCGAACCCACGCGGGCGGGTCTTGAGCTGGTCACCGGCCACGGTCAGCCCCACCCCGCCGAGCTTGGCGAGCCGGCGGCGCAGGTCCTCGCCACGCCGTTGCTCGTCGACCGCCACCCGGAACCGGGCGATCTGGTCGCCGGCCATCTGGTAGTAGCCGCCGGCCACCATCACCCCGTCCGCTCCGGCCTGCACGTAGAACGGGCCGACGGTGGCC
>JAJCYC010000328.1 GCA_029263115.1 Pseudonocardia sp.
GGGCGAG
Organism: Pseudonocardia sp.; assembly: GCA_029263115.1. Classification (GTDB taxonomy): domain Bacteria; phylum Actinomycetota; class Actinomycetes; order Mycobacteriales; family Pseudonocardiaceae; genus Pseudonocardia. Next base: position 8 of record JAJCYC010000328.1, read on the forward strand.
GTCGAGGACCTGAGCCAGGAGACCTACCTGCGTGCCCTGACCGCGCTGCCCCGATTCGCCGCCGAGGCCTCGGCACGGACCTGGCTGCTGTCCATCGCGCGTCGGGTCGCCGCGGACGCGGTGCGACGGGCCCAGCGGCGGCCCCGTACCGCGCACGCGCCGGCCTGGGACGACCTGGGGGGCCGGCCCGGGCTGGCGCACCGCGCGACGGACGGTGAGGTCGTGCTCCGGATGCTGGTGGCCGAGTTGGAACCGGATCGGCGCGACGCGTTCGTGCTCACCCAGGTGCTCGATCTGGGTTACGCCGAGGCAGCCCAGGTCTGCGGGTGCCCGGTCGGCACGATCCGCTCGCGGGTGGCGCGGGCCCGCGAGGACCTGGCTGCGGCGCTGGACACCCGTCGCGGCCGCATCCGCCGCGAGGCCTGAGCCCCGGACTGGCCGGCCGCGGCGCGGCGACCGCCCCGCGGCACGTACTCGAACTTACGTTCGACATCAGGTACTGTCGAGGCGTGTCGACCGATCTCGCCTGGCAGCCCTCGCTGCTCGACACCGGCTCCCCCCGGTTCGATCCGCAACTGCGCGGCCGGCGACGACGGTGGCTCGCCGATGGAGCGTGGGTCGATCTGGTGCCGGCCTGGTGCACCGGCGCCGACGAGCTGTTCGCCCGGTTGCTGGCCGGCACACCGTGGGCTCCGCGCCGCCGGGTGCGGATGTACGACCGGGTGGTGCCCGAGCCCCGGCAGAGCCACCGATGGCCGCTCGACGAGGCGCCGGCGGAGCTGGCCGCGATGGCCCTGGCGCTCGGCCCGCGCTACGGCATCGAGTTCACCCAGGTCGGGGCGAACCTCTACCGCGACGGCACCGACAGCGTCGCCTGGCACGGCGACCGGGTGGCCCGCGACCTACCGGATGCGGTGGTCGCACTGGTGTCGCTGGGCTCCGTACGGGCGTTCCGGCTGCGACCCACCGGCGGCGGGCGCGGTGTCGGGCTGCTCCCCGGTCCGGGCGACCTGCTGGTCATGGGCGGCTCCTGCCAGCGCACCTGGCAGCACTGCGTGCCGAAGACCCGCAGCGTCGGCCCCCGGATCAGCATCCAGTTCCGGCACGCCTACCAGGGCGCACCCGGCCCCGTCCGACCGCGGCGGCCCGCGACGACCACCGGTTTCGGTGGCCATGCCAGCCCAGTCCACCCGACCGATCGATCGGTCGACCGCTACGACGGGCCACCCGCCGCGCCGGTCGCGTGACGCACCCGGCGCCGGGCGTCCCGGTGGGGTACTCCTTCGGTGTGCAGAGCAGCGATGTGCAGGACAGCGATCCGACCGCCGTCCCACGCCCGGGGTTCGACGACGCCGCCGCGCGGTTCGCCCTCGCCGCGCTGGACGGGCCGTACCTGCCGTGGGGGGCGGGCACCATGCGACCGGCCGGCCTGGTCGCGGTCTGCAACGACGTGGTGCTCAACCGCCGGCGGCGCATCGTCGAGCTGGGCAGCGGGGTGAGCACGGTGCTGCTGGCCCGGCTGCTCACCCGCCAGCTGCCCCCGGGCGGGTTCCGGGTGGCCGCCGTGGAGCACGACCCGAGGTGGGCCGACTGGGTACGGGCGCAGCTGGCGCGGGAGGACATCGGCGCCGACGTCACCGTGGTGCACGCCCCGCTGGCCGCGCACCCGCTCGCCGCCGACGACCTGGCCTGGTACCACCCGGCCGCGCTGGAGGCCGGGCTGGACACCGCGCTGGGCGGCGACCCGGTCGACCTGCTGCTGGTGGACGGCCCGCCGGCCTGGCAGGACGGCCGCGGGTTGGCCCGCTATCCGGCGCTCGGTGCGCTGCGCCACCGCCTGGCACCGGGCGCGACTGTGCTGTTGGACGACGTGGAGCGCCCCGGCGAGCGCGAGGTGCTGCGCCGCTGGGAGCGGGAGACCGGCCTGGCGTTCGAGCGCGCGGACACCGGGCTCGCCATGGCCACCGTTCCCGGCTGAACTTCCCGCTACTCCGCACGCCCGCTGACGCCGCCGGGCCGGGGTGGTGGCCCGGGCCGCGCTGAGGTTGGCTCAGGGTGGGATACCGACCACGGAGGGGGACGGCCGTGTCTGGCACGAGCATGTCCGGTACGTCCATGCCCGGCACCGACACCCGCGCGGCCGGGCCGACCGGCTACCGGCTGGACGACCCCGAACTGCTGGCCCGCGTCCGGGCCGACCTGCGAGCCGGCGGCTGCTGCGTACTGCCGGACTTCGTCCGCCCCGACCTGGTGGACACGCTGCGTCGGGAGTGCGCCGAGGTGGCCCCGCTGGCCTACTCGCGCGTCGAGACGGTGAACGTCTACAACACCGAGCCGGATCCGTCGCTGCCGGGCCGCCACCCGGCGCGGATCCCGCTGCGCCGGGGCAACGCGTTCGTGGCCCGCGACCTGATCCCGCCCGGCGCGCTGGTCAGCCGGCTGTACGCCGACCCCGCGTTCCAGGGATTCGTCGCGGCGTGTTTCGAGCTGCCCGAGGTGCACGAGCTGGCCGATCCGCTGGCCGGGCTGACGGTGAACGTGATCTCCCCCGGCCGGTCGCATCCGTGGCACTTCGACACCAACGAGTTCACCGTCAGCCTGCTCACCCAGGCGCCCTCGGACGGCGGCGGCTTCGAGTACTGCCCGGGCATCCGCTCGGCGCGCGCGGAGAACCTGGACGACGTGCGCGCGGTACTGGACGGGCGTGGCGACCACCTGGTCCGGCGGCTGACCCTGCGGCCGGGGGACCTGCAGCTGTTCCTGGGCCGCTACTCGCTGCACCGGGTAGACACCGTGCGCGGCGGCACCGACCGGCACTCGGCGATCTTCGCCTACACCGGGCGGCCCGGGGTCCTCGGCTCCCCCACCCGGACGCGTCAGCTGTTCGGCCGTGTCACTCCGGCTCATCTGGCGGCCGGGGGCCGTACGGTCCGGGTCGACGAGCTGATGGACTGAAGGGCGAACCGTGCCGACCAACCCCGAGCAGCCGACCAACCCCGAGCTGTCCCCCCGCACCTTCGACAACGAGGACCGGTTGCCCCGGGTGCCGCTGCCCACCCTGGAGGACACCTGCCAGCGGTTCCTCGAGTGGTGCTCCCCGCTGCTGGACGTCGGCCAGCTGACCGAGACCGAGACGGCCGTGGCGGAGTTCCTCGCCCCGGACAGCCCCGCCCGGGCGCTGCACGCCGAGCTGCGGGGCTACGACGCACGGGACGACGTGGCGAGCTGGCTGGACGACTTCTGGCGCTACCGCTACCTTGGCCGGCGGGACCGGATCGCGCTGAACGCCAACTTCTACTTCCTGTTCGAGGACACCGGTCCCGACCGACGACACGGCCAGGTGCCGCGGGCGGCCCGGCTGGTCGCCGGGGCGCTGGACTACAAGAAGCTGATCGACGACGAGACGCTGCCGCCGGCCACCCAGCGCGGCGCGGCGCTGTCGATGCAGCAGAACCGCTACCTGTTCTCGGCCACCCGCATCCCCGGTGACCCGCTGGACAGCTCACGCAACCCCTACTCCGCGCAGTGGCCCGGTCCGTCCACCGAGCGGCACATCGTGGTGCTGCACCGGGGCCACGCGGTGGCGCTGGACGTGCTCGACACCGACGGCCGCCCCTACCGCGTCGCGGAGATCGAGGCCGGGCTCCGTGCGGTGATCGCGGCGTCCCCGACGCGAGGCGACGCGGTCGGGCACCTGACCACCAAGGCCCGGGCCGAGTGCGCGACCAGCCGCGCGGCACTGCTGGAGGCCGGCAACGCCGAGGCGCTGGACACCCTGGAGCGGGCGCTGTTCTGCCTGTGCCTGGAGGACTTCGCGCCGGACAGCCCGCTGCACGCCTGCGACCAGCTGCTGCACGGCGACAGCGGCAACCGGTGGTTCGACAAGTCGGTGTCGCTGGTGGTGTTCGCCGACGGCACCGCCGGCTACAACGGCGAGCACTGCAACCTCGACGGCACCACGGTGATCGCCTTCCTGGACTCGGTGCTCGAGGCGCCGGAGCCGCCGCCCGGTGGGGAGCGCACGCCGGAGTTCGCGCCGATCGGGTTCACCCTGGACGACGCGCTGCGGGCCGACATCGCCGCGGCCGGCCGGGCGTTCGCCGGCTACGCGGCCGACACCGCGACCACGACGCTGTCGATCGACTTCGGCGCAGAGCGGGCCAAGGCGCTGAAGTGCTCGCCGGATGCGTTCGCCCAGCTCGCCTACCAGCTCGCCCACCAGCGCGCGAGAGGCCACCTCGGCGCCACCTACGAGTCCATCGCCACCCGGAGCTTCCGGCACGGGCGCACCGAGGCGATGCGGGTGGTGACGCCGGAGATCGTCGCCTTCGTGGCCGCGATGGACGACCCGGACGCCGACCCCGACGCCCGCCGGGCGGCGTTCCGGGCGGCCGCCGAGAAGCACGTGGCCCGGGCGCGCGAGTGCCAGGCCGGCCAGGCCCCCGAGCAGCACCTGTGGGAGCTGCAGCTGATCGCCGCCCGGCGCGGCGAGCAGGTGGCGCTGTCGCTGTACGACTGCCCGGGTTGGCTGGTGATGCGCGACGACTACCTCAGCACCAGCGCGGTCCCCTCGCCGCACGTTACGTTCTGGGGGTTCGGGTCGACCAGCGAGAAGTGCATCGGGGTCGGCTACGCGATGATGCCCGGCCGGTTCGACCTGTACCTGAGCACGCCGCGCGCGGTGAGCGAGCAGATGACCGTGTTCGCCGACGCGCTGACCGAAGCCGTACGCGAACTCGAGGAGCTGCTCACTGATGCCGTCCGCTGAGAACACCCTGACCAACGAGCACAAGGCCGACTTCAGCACGATCTACACCAACCCGGACCCACGCGGGTACTTCCGGGAGCTGGCACCGCTGCGCTACCAGGTGCCGCAGCGGGCGCTGCCGGTGGTGCGGGCGGTGCTCGCCGCGTCCGGCGCGGACACCGTGCTGGATGTCTGCTGTTCCTACGGCATCAACGCCGCGCTGCTGCGCCACCGGGTCGACCTGGACGACGTCGCCGAGCGGGCATGCGACCCGGCCCGCCAGCGACTGCCCGCCGAGGACGTGATCCGCACCGACGAACGGTTCTACGCGCTGCGCCGCCGCGACGGGGGACCCTCCGTGCTCGGGCTGGACTGCTCCGCGCCGGCCATCGACTACGCCCTGCGCACGGGGCTGCTGGACGGCGGTTGGGCGGAGGACCTGGAGCGGGCCGACCCCGGGTCCGCGCTCGCCGAGGGTCTGCGCGGCGTGGGCCTGGTGGTGTGCACCGGCGGCGTCGGCTACATCGGGCGGCGGACCTTCGAACGGATCGTCGCCTCGGTCGGCGAGCCGGAGCGGCTGTGGTTGGCGACGTTCGTGCTGCGGGTGTTCGACTTCGCCGACGTCGCCGCCGGCCTGGCCCGGCACGGCCTGGTCACCGAGCGGGTGCCGGGGGTGAGCTTCCGGCAGCGGCGGTTCGCCGACGCCGACGAGGCGGCGGCCGCCCGGCTCGACGTGCTCGCCCGCGGTCTGGACCCGGCTGGCAAGGAGGACGACGGCTGGTACCACGCCGACTGCTACCTCACCCGCCCGGCGACCGATGCGGCCGCTGCCCCGATCTCCGATTTGCTCGCCGACGCCCTCCCGGCCTGACGGCCGAACCCGGCCCGCGATACCGCACCCGCTCTGTCGGGCCCACCGGAGGTTGAGCACATGGAGTCGACCGGAGCAGCCGCGATCGTCACCGGCAGCGCGTCGGGGCTGGGGAGGCCACCGAGGACCGGCCGGTCCGCGCGCCGGGCGAGGGTGAGGTCCGGATCCGGGTGGACGCGATCGGGCTGGACCGGACCGAGGCCAACTTCCGCCGCGGCACCTACCTGGAGCAGCCCCGACTGCCCGCCGGGCTGGGCTGCGAGGCGGCCGGCGAGGCGCTGGAGGTCGGGCCGGGTGTGTCGCGGTGGTGTCCGGGCGGGCGGGTGAGCGTGGTGCCGGCGTTCTCCCAGAACGACTACCCGGTGTACGCCGAGCAGACCCGCGGGCTGTCCGGGTTGTCGACCCCGCTGCCGGCCGGCCGGTACGCACCGGTGTGGCTGCGCCGCTACCACGTCTTCGAGGTCACCGCCGACGGCGCGGCCCTGCGCCGGGCCGAGCACTTCGTCCGCGCCGGGCTGACCGCCGGCTCGTTCGCCCCGGTGGTGGACCCGGTGTTCGACTTCGACGACGTCATCGCCGCGCACGAGTACCTCGACTCGCCCGACCGGGCCCCGGCAAACCGGTGCTCCGGGTCCGCCACAGCTGGCCCCCGCCGCCCGGGGAACCGGTTGCGGTAGACAGGACTCATGCGACGCCCGCTGAGTACGGTGGCCTGCACCGCCGCCCTGGCACTGACCACCGCCTGCGGCGCCGACGCCGGACGACCCGATGCCGCCCCGGGCGCCGGCTCGACAGCGGCGCCGGCCGCGTTCGAGGCCCCGGTCACCGGTGAGATCGCCCGCGACCTGGAGGTGCCGTGGGGCCTGGCGTTCCTGCCCGGCGGCGACGCCCTGGTCACCGAACGCGACAGCCGCCGCGTGCTGCGGGTCGCCCCAGGCGGCCAGGTCACCCCGGTCGGCACCGTCGAGGACGCGAGCGGCGGCGGGGAGGGCGGGCTGCTCGGGCTGGCGGTGTCCCCGAACCACGCCACCGACCGGCTGGTCTACGTGTACTTCACCACCGACGCGGAGAACCGGATCGAGCGGATGACCTACGACGGCACCACGCTCGGCCCGCGCGAGACGGTGCTGACCGGGATCCCGGCCGCGGCCATCCACGACGGTGGGGCGCTGACCTTCGGCCCGGACGGGATGCTCTACGCCGGCACCGGCGATGCTGCGGAACGCCCGCTCGCGCAGGACCCGGCGTCACTGGGCGGCAAGATCCTCCGGATGACCCCCGACGGCGCGCCCGCGCCGGGCAACCCCGACCCCGCGTCGGTGGTCTACAGCCTGGGGCACCGCAACGTGCAGGGGCTGGCGTTCGACTCGCGGGGCCGCTTGTGGGCCAGCGAGTTCGGCGCGAACACCGTCGACGAGCTGAACCTGATCCGGGCCGGGGGCAACTACGGCTGGCCGCTGGTGGAGGGCCGAGGCGACCGTTTCGAGCAGCCGGCCGCGCAGTGGCCGACCGACGACGCCTCGCCGAGCGGCATCGCGATCGTCGACGACGTGGTCTACATGGCCGGCCTGCGGGGCGAGCGGCTGTGGCGGATCCCGGTCGGCGGGGAGAGAGCGGGCGAGCCGACCGAGGCGCTGCGCGGCACCTACGGGCGGCTGCGCACCCCGGCCCGGGCACCGGACGGCTCGCTGTGGCTGACCACCAGCAACCGCGACGGCCGTGGCGACGAGCGCGACGGCGACGACCGCATCCTGCGCCTGTCGACCCGCTGACCGCGGGGCCGGCCGAGCACCCACGCCGGGTTCGTGATGGTCTTCCCGCCGGTGACGGTGCAGCGGCTGGCCAGCACCGTCGCGGCCGATGTGGTGTTCTTCGGCCGGGTGGTGGTGATGACCGTGGCGACCTCGGCGCGATCAACCGCCGGCCGGCGGACGGTCCGGCCGGCCGGACCGCGCGGCCAGCCGCCACGGTACGAGCACGATCAGGAACACCACCAGCCCGGCCACCAGACAGGACCAGCCGGGACTCTGACCCCAGCCTCCACCGTTGCCCTCCCAGACGTACCAGACCCTCGAGCCGGGGAACAGCGTCAGCGACTCGCGCACCTGCACCTCGGCGCGCGATGCGGCACCGACGCTCGTGGCGCCCTGCACCCACGCCGTCCCGGCGAGCAGTTCGAGCACGTACACCGCAGCGAGCGCGGCGAAGCCGGCCGACAGCGCGGTCTGCCAGCGCGGCCGAGGCCGGCTGCTCGAGGGACGCGGATCTTCGGACGCATCCATGGCAGCTCCCATCCTCGGCCGACCCCAGTAATACCCGCTCCCGGTCCCCGGAGGAAGCAACGCCGACCGAATGGGGTCAGCCGACCGTGGGCGCGACCCCGAGGTGGTTGAGCAGGTTGGTGGCGAACCGGTCGCCGGTGCGGCGCATGGTCGCCTCCATCACCCGGGTCACCACCGGCTTGGCCGCCCGGGACAGCGGCAGCTCGACGGTCAGGGTGAGGCCGATCGCCAGGTGGGTGCCGCCGTCGACGTCGGAGAGCACGTACCAGCCCTCGGCCCCGGTGCGCTCGACCGAGCCGGGTGGCGGCTCGTGCGCGTAGTCGATCCGCCGGCCCTCCTGGAAGCGCATCCGCTCGGTGAACCGAGACCCGACGCCGACCCCGAGCACCGACAGCCTGATCAGGTGCCAGCGCCACAGATCGCCGTCGGCGTCGATCCGGGTGAGCAGCGGGGTGAGCTTGGGCAGCAGCACCGGGTCGGTGAGCACCGACCAGATCTCGGAGCGTCCGGCGGCCACCACGGACTCGGAGGTATTGGTCGCGGAGAACCGGTTCATGCGCAGAGTGTTCCGGTCGCGAGCTCCGACCGCACGTCGCACCGCGTGAGCGCCACCCGGTCGAGCCTCCCGGACCCCGTTCCACCGCCATACGGTGTTGGTGAGTGGGGCCGTCTGCACGCAGCCGCTCTGGCCGGCCCCGGTCCACTCGTAGACGCCGTCGCCGACGCTCCACAGGTTGGCCACCGGGGTGGTGTTGGGCAGGCCGAGGCCGGCGCCCGCGCGCTGCACCGGCCAGCGGCCGTTTTCCCCACCCACCTCGATGATCAGCGCGCCGGTGTTCACGGTGACCGTGACGCCGTCGCCCGCGACCTCCATCGACGAGGCCCGCCGGCCCGGTCGCGGCTAAGAACCAGCAGCGTCCGGTAACCGAGGGGGCACAGCCGGGCGGCCGCCGGACGGCGGACCCGAATCGTCCGGGTCTGCTCAGCGGGTGGCCGGGTGGATGCCCACCTCGTTCGCCTTGACCGCGAACCACAGCGGGACGCCGGGCTCCGCACCCAGGTCGGCGACCGCGGCCGGGGTCACGTCGGCCGCCAACCCGTCCAGCCAGTCCGGGCCGCCGGCCGGCACCCCGGCGCGCATCCGCACCACCTCCGCGTGCGGTTCGAGCGCGACGAGCAGCACCGGGAACACGTTGCGCGGGCTGCCGTCCGGCCGGTCCCGGAACACCGACACCGCCGACGGCGGGAACACCGCGACCGCCGGCCCGCCGTTCGTCCCGTGCCCGGGCCGCCCCGACACCAGGGTGCCGTCGTCGGTGCGCAGGCCGCCCTCGCACGCCGTGCCGCTCACCAGGTTGAGCCCGGCGATCCGGGCGCCGAACGGGCTGCGCGGCCGGGCCAGCACCTCCCTGGCCGGGCCGTCCTCCACCACCCGTCCCTCCACCAGCACCAACACCCGGTCGGCCAGCACCACTGCGTCCAGCAGGTGGTGGGTGACCAGCAACGCGGTACGCGGCGCCTCGCCATGCCCGGCTCCGACCCCCGGGCCACCCCCGCCCAGCACCCGGCGCAGCAGCGCGCGCATCGCCGGTGCGACGTCCACGTCGAGCGCGGACAGCGGCTCGTCCAGCAGCAGCAGCTCCGGCTCGCCGGCCAGCGCGCGGGCCAGCGCGACCCGCTGGGCCTGCCCGCCGGACAGCTGGGTGGGCCGGCGCGCTGCCAGGTCGGCGGCGTCCACGTCGGCCAGCCAGTCCCCGGCCAGCCGCGCCGCCTCGGCCCGCGAGGCGCCGGCGCACCGGGGGCCGAACGCGACGTTGTCCCGCACCGTCAGGTGCGGAAACAGCAGCGCCTGCTGGGCGAGCAGCCCGACCCGGCGGCGGTGCGCCGGAACATGCACCCGGGTGCGGGTGTCGGTGAGCAGCCGGCCGTCCAGCTCGATCCGGCCGGCGTCCGGGCGCAGCAGCCCGGCCAGCGTGTCGAGCAGGGTGGACTTGCCGGCGCCGTTGGGTCCGAGCACCGCGACCACCTGCCCGGCCGGGATCTCCAGCGCAACGTCCAGGGTGAAGCTCGGGCGGCGGAGGGTGAGCTCGGCGACCAGCCGGCCGCGTCCCTCGCTCACCCCAGCCCCTCGGCGGCCCGGGGGCGGGCCACCGCGATCACCAGCACCGCCACCACGACCAGCACCAGCGACAACGCGACCGCGCCGTCCACGTCGACCTCGCGCACCTGGTAGACCAGCAGCGGCAGGGTCTGGGTGGTGCCCTGCAGGCTGCCGGCGAACGCGATGGTGGCGCCGAACTCACCGAGCGCCCGGGCGAACGCCAGCACCAGCCCGGACCCGACCCCGGGCAGCACCAGCGGCAACGTCACCCGGCGGAACACGGTGGCCGGGGAGGCACCGAGGGTGGCCGCCACCGACTCGTAGCGCTCCCCCGCCGTGCGCAGCGCGCCCTCCAGCGAGACCACCAGGAACGGCATCGAGACGAACGTCTGCGCGAGCACCACCGCCGCGGTGGTGAACGGCACGGTGATGCCGAACCACAGCTCCAGCACCCGGCCGCCGAACCCGGTCCGGCCGACCGTGTAGAGCAGCGCCAGGCCACCGACCACCGGGGGCAGCACCAACGGCAGCAGCACGATCGGCCGGATCAGTCGCAGCCCGGGCGCACCCGAGCGGGCCAGCACCGCGGCCAGCGGGCCACCGAAGAGCAGGCAGAGCAGCGTGCTGACCGCCGCCGTGCGCAGCGACAGCCCCAGCGCGGACAGCGCGGCCCCGCCGGTCACCAGCTCCGGGAAGCGCGCCAGGTCGGCCCGCACCACCAGGCCGACCACCGGCAGCGCGATCAACGCCAGCCCGACCAGCGCCGGCACCCACAACACCCGGGGCAGGCCCACCCCCACCACGTGCCGGTCGCGGACGGGCGCGCCCGGGATCACGGCGTACCGAAGCCCGCCGCCTCCAGCGCCCTGCGGCCGTCCTCACCCCGGACCAGCTCGACGAACTTCGCCGCCAGCGCCGCATGGGGAGCGTTCTTCAGCGCGGTGACCGGGTAGTCGTTGATCGCGTTGTCGGCCTCCGGGAAGGACACCCCGTCGACCTTCGCGTCGTTGTCGAGCACGTCGGTCAGGTAGACCACGCCGGCGTCGGCGTTGCCCGAGGTGACCTTGTTGACCACGGACTTGACGTCGGGTTCCCTGCTGGCCGGCCGCAGGGCGATCCCGCTCGCCTTCTCCACCTTCTCGGTGGCTGCGCCGCAGGGCACCTGGGGCGCGCAGACCACGGTGATCACCCCGGGCTTGTTCAGGTCGGCGAACCCGGTGACGCCCTTCGGGTTGCCCGCCGCGACCGCGATCTGCAGCTTGTTGGTGGTGAACACCGGCTGCTCGGCACCGGCGAGGCCGGCGTCGGCGACCGTTTTCATGGTGGCCGGGCTGGCGGCGGCGAACACATCGACCGGGGCGCCGTGGACGATCTGCTCGGCGAGCGTGGAGGACGAGCCGAGGTTGAGCACCACGTCCACCCCGGGGTTGTCGGTCTCGAACCGCTTCTCCAGCTCACCGAACACCTTGGTCAACGAGGCGGCCGCGGACACGGTGAGCGTTCCCTCGCCGGGTTGGCCGCCCGCGCCGGACGACGGCTGCGCCCCCCCGCCGCAACCGGCGACCACCGCCGTACCCAGCACCGCCGTGAACACGGTGTACCGGTGCCTGCTCACGAGCCGCGTCCCGGAGTCTCCACCACGACGTGGGTCGACTTGACCACCGCCACCGCCAACGACCCGGGCTCCAGGCCGAGGTCCTTCACCGCCTCGGTACTCATCAGCGACACCACCCGGTGCGGCCCGCACTGCATCTCCACCTGCGACATCACCCGGTCGGAGACGATCTCGGTGACCAGACCGACGAAGCGGTTGCGGGCCGAGCGGCCGACGGTGGACGGGTCGGGGACCGCGTGCGCCTGCGACCGGGCGAACTCGGCCAGCCGCGCGCCGTCGATGACCTTGCGGTTGGACGGGTCGACATCGACCGGCAGGGTGCCGGAGTCGACCCAGCGGCGGACGGTGTCGTCACTGACCCCGAGCAGACGGGCGGCCTCGGCGATCCTGAATTGCGGCACGCGGAGCATCATATGGTCGCGTACGCGGAATGCGCTACCGCGCCGGTGAGCGCCGGGTGCGGCTACAGCCGTACTTGCCACTCACCGGCGCACCAGCGCATAAGGTACCGACGTGGACTTCTCGCCCAGTGACGTAGCCGTCGACCACACCGAGCGCATGCGCGCGTTCCTGCACGAGGCGGTGCTGCCGGCCGAGCCGGTGTACGAGGCGTGGCGGGCGCAACGGCGGGGCACACCGGCCGAGTGGGACACCCCGCCGATCATCGAGGAGCTGAAGGCCGACGCCCGCTCCCGGGGATTGTGGAACCTGTTCCTGCCGCCGGTGTCGAAGCTGTCCAACCTGGACTACGCGCACGTCGCCGAGGTCTCCGGCTGGTCACCGGTGATCGCGCCGGAGGCGATCAACTGCCAGGCGCCGGACACCGGCAACATGGAGACGCTGCACCTGTTCGGCACCCCCGAGCAGAAGCTGCAGTGGCTCGACCCGCTGCTGGACGGGCGGATCCGCTCGGCGTTCGCGATGACCGAGCCGGATGTGGCGTCCTCGGACGCGACCAACGTGCAGACCTCGATCGAGCGTGCCGGGGACGAGTACGTGATCAACGGTCGTAAGTGGTGGATCTCCGGCACGGCGGACCCGCGTTGCGCGATCTTCATCGTGATGGGCAAGACC
>JAJCYC010000329.1 GCA_029263115.1 Pseudonocardia sp.
GCAGCACCGAACCGGCGTGTCGCCGGGCGACATCGCCTCGGTGGGGCCAACTCCGAGTGCTACACCCGCACCACACCCGACCCCTGGTGGGGCCAGAACCGAGAAGAACGGTGGGGCCAGTTCAGAGTGCTACAGCCAACCTTGGCCTGCTCGGCGGCCTGGGCGAGCTCGCGTGCCACCTCTTCGCCGCCCCCGGCGTCGCCGGAGTCGGTCGGCGCGACACGGCCCCAACGGGCTACGTGGCCGTACTCGTCGGGGGCGGTGCACCAGTGGACGACCTTGACCTGGGGCTGGCGGTCCCAGCCGCGGTGCACCTCGACCGTGGCCGCGTGGCCGGGACACCCGCCGTGCGTGGTGGCGTCGAGCTCGGTCCCGCTGGGCACATGTGCGTCGAGCCGCAGGCCGCTGATCTGCGCCGCGCTGCCGGTGTCCTCCGGGTCGAGGACCCGCACGCCCTGGTTGGTCAGCTCGGCGGCGGTGTCGGCGACCTGGCGGGCGTCGGCGCGCTGATCGCGCAGCCGCTGCGCGACGTGCGCGAACTGGGCGGGCTCCTTGGCCGCGGTCACGGTGAGCGCCTTGACCGCTTCGACGTCCGGGCCGTCCGGGCTGTCGAACTCGGCGATGACGGCGACCTGGTCCAGGGTGAGGTCGTAGCGCTCCATCGCCGCGGCGGCGATCTCGCTGCGCGCGACCGCGGTGGTCTGCTTCACCCGTGCGTTCGGGATGTGGGTGCGCCGCGCGATCTGCCCCGCGGTCAACCCGAGGTCGAGTAGCTGCTGATGCGCCCGGACCTCGTCGGCCTCGTGGGTGGCAGCGCGGTGCTGGTTCTCCTCGAGCTGATCGACGATCCGGTCGATCACCTCGCCCCGGTCCTCGGCGTCCGGGTCCTCGCCGGGCCGGCCGGGCTCGACCAACACCGGGACAGTAGGGCGGCCGGTCTCGACCGCGGCCAGGGTGCGGCGCTTGCCCTTGCGCACCACCAGCGCGCCGTGGTCGTCACGGCGGACGATGATCGGTTCCCGGACACCGCGGTCGGTGATCGAGCGCAGGAACGGGCGGTCCAGCACCACGTCGCGGCGCACGTTCGCGCCGATCACCAGAGTGCGCGGATCGACACGCAGCAGCTCGCCGACCGGCTCGCTGGCATCGCCGGCAGTCGCGTCGACGCCAGCGTGCGGGGGCGCGTCTTGGGTCGTGGAACCGGTAGTGGCGGCGGCGGTGGGGAGGGCTGCGTGCTGATCGTCGGCGACCGGCAGCTCGTCGGCTCGCGCGATGGTGGAGATGGTGTCGGCGGGGTTGGCGGTGAGGGTCACGGCTGGCTCCTGGGGATCGGCCGGAGCGTCGCTCCAGCGGTTCGGGCGCCCCGGTGCGGGGCGCACTCGACCGGGCAGCGCCGTCCGCGGCGGGCGGGGGTCCCGGCTGCGCCACTCGGGGTGGACCAGCGACAGCCAGCGGTGACCGGCCCGGTCAAGTGGTGCGAGGGTTCACCCCGATGGCGACGGCCGGGTTCGTCGGCCGGGGCCGTGGCCGACGATGCCAGAGTGCGGCGCCGCGCACATCCGGGCGCCTCGCCGACTGCAGATGGCCAGAGCGGTATCGGGATCAACCCTCAGGTCGGCGTCACCACCGTCGACCCGCCCTACGCATCGACCGGTCACGAGGCTGCTCGCCCAGCTGTTCCTGACGGCAACGGCTGCGCTGCATCGACCCCAGACGGCGCCCGCACCTGGCCCGCGGTGCGCGAGCGAGCGGCGAATGATCCACGGTCGACACCGTCCCGACCCGAGAAGGTCGCGGCTGCATGCCGCTGGGCCACCGTCACGGGCTGTCACGACATGGGGCGGGCCGACCACCCGCCGTAGCGGACTTCCGGATCACCGCGCACGACCACGACCGCTCCAGCACGACTTGCGCGACCGATGCCCGACGACGTTCCGACGGCCCGAAGCGCTGTCATCGCCGGACGTCGCAAGGCCGAGGCCCCGTCGTGGCTGACACGCTCGGCCGCGGCGGCGGGCAACGCCGGCCGAGCGCAACCCAGCGGTCAGTCCGATCGCCCGTCGGCATGCGTAGCGGGCAGCTGCTCCGCCGTGTGGTCGCTCACCGTCGCCCGACCATCCACGCGCCGGGCCTGGGCGACGACGAGGTCCGCGATCTGCTCCTCGGTCACCGCGTCGAGTTCCCGGACCAGTACCGCGGCGTCCGGGTCAGCGGTGTCCGGGCCGACCCGCAGGTCACGGGTCGAGGCCAGCGATGGTTCGTCCCAGTCGAATCTGCCCGGTCCCGCCTGCACCGCCCAGGGGAACGCCCACGCCGGTTCCTCGGTCGGCGCGCCGGCCAGCAGCACCGCGACCCCACCACCCGGAGTATCGATCACACACTCCACACCCGTGGCGCGGACCAGCTCGGCGACCCGGTCCAGATCGACCACCGCGAACCCGCCGTCCGCGCCCGGCGCGTCGTGAACGGACTGGCCTGTCGGGCGACCGACCTCGTCGAGCAGGCGGCGCTCTGCAGCACCGCGGGTGGTGACACGGCCATCGAGCTGGTCGAGCATTCGGTCCGGGTCGATCCCCAGCCGGGCGAACCACTCGGACACGATCGCGACGACGTCCCCGCCGTTCCACGACCCGTCACCGCCTTCGACGGTCTTGAGCTGCACGAACAGGGCGAGAACGGCGCGCACCGCGGGCTGGTCCACGTCCAGCACGAGCGCGCCGTCGCGATGCTGCAGGTCCAGCAGATCAGCCAGCTCGGTGGCGGATACCACCCGGGGCGGGCGCGGGTCGCGGCTGTCCAGGCGATCGATCCCCGCGTCAACGTCGGCGTCGATGATCGTAGGCAGGCCGATACTACGGGCCCGGGTCTGGTCCACCAGCGCGAACGCCGCGCCACGCCGGTGCGCGCGACGCCAGCTCGCGTCGGTCCAGGCCCGGAGCCCGTCGTCGGGTTCGATCAGGTCACGACACGCCAGCAACACGCGGTCCTGCGCGCGGTAGCTCGCCGGGGTGCCGTCGGGATGTGCGGCATCGTACACCATCAGATGCACGATGTGGTTGACCACGGCGACTCGGGCCACAAGGACGTAGGTGGCGCCGTCGTGGCCGGGGTGGTGGATGAGGTCCCCGACCCGCAACAGCCCGGCGGGGATCGACGCGAACGAGCTCGGAACGATGGTCATGACAGTGGTCCCTTCTCGGAGGAAGCTGATGAGGCGAGGCCGGTCCCGGCAGGCTCGCCCGGGCCCGGCCCCGCTGCGTGGTCGGAGCGTGGCTATGCGGCGTGGGCGGCGGCCAGCGCCATCGCACGCAGCCCGTGGCGTTCCAGGTCGTGCGCGGCGTCCGCGTCGTCGAGGGTCTGGGCGGCCGAGGTCACCGCGTGCAGCACCCCGCCGCTGGTGATGTCCGCCCCGGAGATGAAGTGGGCCAGGATCGTGGCCTGCGCCTCCGCGGAGAACCGCAACGTCTTGCCGACGTGCTCCAACGTGCCGGCCGGGTCGGTGATCGAGACCCCAGCGTCACGGGTGATCTCGGCCAGCTTCGCCCGGACGTAGCCCTGGTCCAGGAACGTGGCCACGGCGTCGCGGGCCTGCTTGACAACCAGGTCGAGCACCGCGTCCTGGGTGTCGGCCGACCAGCGCACGACCCCGTCGGACAGTCGGCCACCGAGGTGGACCTCGCGGACAGCGTCCTTCGTGAGAGTCATGCCGTTGTCGCAGACCTGGACGGTGAGCTGCGGGGTCAGCGAGAACGAACCGTGCCCGGTCTCGGAGTTCGACACCACGAACCCGGCGAACACCACCGGGTTGTCCGCCCCCCGCGCCCCGGTGAACGGGCTGCGATACCCGGCCAGCAGGTCGGGGGCGTACTCGGCGACCTGCGGCGCGCGAACCTTCACATACATGCGGCGCTCGGTGAGATCGCAGCCGGCGATGTCGACCGGCACCCCGGCGGTGTGGATGCCCTGCAGCACCGCCATCAGGACGTCGAGGTTGTCGACCATGCGGTAGGAGTCCGACAGGAACGCCCGCGCCACCCCGGTCCCGCCGTCCGGGTCGTGCAGCCCGCGGACCAGGAACCGGCGGTCCGGGTCGTCGGCCAGCCAGGTGTTGACGTTGGCGTCGTAGAGGCCGATCTGCTCGGCACGCAGTCGTCGCAGATACGGCAGTGGGATGCCCAACTTGTCCGCGATCCCCGCATCCGCCGTCGCGGTCGGGCGCAGCACGGTCTCCCCCACCGTCACCCCGTCCGGGGTGAGTCGGGGTTCTCCGACCCCGATCAACCTGAGGCGGCCATTGTCGGCGAGGAGGTGTCGGGCGGGGGCGACGACGTCGAGCTTCGCGGCGTGCTGGGCCTGCAGCAGCGCGACCAGATCGGCGACGGAGGCGTCGCGGGTACCGAGAACGGTGTCGGGCGCGGGCATGATCACTCCAGGTGAGTCGGATGCGCCGCGCGGATAGACACGGCGACCCACCCGCCGGGTGGGGCACGACTGCACAGCCCGGCGGCGACGCGAGCGCGGAGGACCCACGCGCTCGCTCGATCGATGCGATACCGCCCTACCTCCGTGACCCCCTCAGCCCCGCGGTGAGCAGCGGTATCGCTCGCATCGGGCGGGTCAAGTGGCCCTCCGCAGCGAACGACGACGCCGGGCAGAGTCGAATGCCCACCCGGTGGACGTCGTGATGAGGCGAGGCTCCGTCGATACCGAGCTTGCCCGCCTGCCGGCGGACCTCGCTTGCCTAATGCCGTGCCAACTGCGCCGACGGTCCTCTGCGGTGCGGTCCCGATCGGACGCCGGCTCTGCCACGGTTCGCGTACCGTGGCAGCCCCGGTACGCGCCGTACCGGCGACCGGAGGTGACCGGTGGCGAACCGGCTACGGACGCTCGACCCGCACGCGTCTCCCGCAGCGTGGCTCGGAGCTGAGCTGCGCGCACTGCGCCTTCGTCGTGGGTTGGCGCTGGCCGCGCTGGGTCGGCTGGTGCACATCAGCGGGATCTCCTCGGCAAGATCGAGAAGGCCGAGCGCCGGCCGCAACCCGACCTGCTGACGCGGCTGGACGCCGTATTGGAGGCCGACGGTCGGATCCGCAGGCTGGGTGCCGACCTGCTCGACGACACCGGTCCGCCGGACACTGCTGACCAACCTATGCCTGTCACCGGACACCGCCCTGCCCGATCTGCGCGAACCGATCGGCAGCTCGCTCGACCGAGGTACAGGGTCCATGCTGAACGGGTGAGGACGAGTGAGGTGGCCGCGCGGGCGCGGGTGAATCCGCAGACCCTGCGCTACTACGAGCGGCGCGGACTGCTGCCGCGGCCGGAACGATCGGCGGCGGGGTATCGCGCCTACGGCCCGCAGGCGGTGCAGATCGTGCGGTTCATCAAGCGGGCCCAGGGCCGGGGGTTCGCGCTCGACGACATCGAGTCGTTGCTGCAGTTGGCACAGGGCGGCCCGGCGAGCTGCGACACGACCCGGGCGGTGTCCGAGGAGAAGATCGCGGACCTGGACGTACGGATCGCCGACCTGCAGGCGATGCGCGCGGCCCTCGCCCGCCTGGTCGCCACCTGCGAGCAGCCACGCGACCATCGCGAGTGCCCGATCCAGGCGCAGGTCACCAGCGACCCCGAGGACGGCGACCCCGAGGACCGGCCGTGACGACGCCTCCACGGCGACCGCTGCGGATCGAGTCACTGCGCGACCCCGACGAGAACGGCGTCGTCGCCCGGCAGACCGGGCTACCCGCCGCGGTGCGCGAGCTGCACCGCCGGGTGCTGCGGGCGTTCCTCGCGACCGGACAGACACCGCACCGCGACGACCTCTCGGTGGACGGAGTCGGCCGGGATGACGCCTTCCGGGCGCTGAGCAGTGTCGACCTGGTGCATCTCGACGCCGATGGGCACATCGCGGTCGCCTACCCGTTCTCCCGCCGCCCGACCGGGCACACCGTGCAGCTCGACGGCGGACCGGAGCTGCACGCGATGTGCGCGATCGACGCGCTCGGCATCCCGCTGATGACCGGGCGGGACGGGGCGATCATGTCGGCCGACCCGGTCGACGGGCACCCGATCCGCATCGAGCGCAACGGCGAGACGTGGCGGTGGACACCCGAGGGCACCGCGGTCCTGCTCGCGCAGAGCAGTGGCCGCGGCCCAGCTGCCGACTGCCTGTGCCCAACCATCACCTTCCACACCAGCCGTGATCGCGCCGAGGGCCACCTGCGTGGCCGCCCCGATCTGGCCGGGCTGGTACTCGACCAGGTCCAAGCCCTCGACGACGCCGGCCGGTCCTTCGGCCCGCTGCTCGCCCACGACGTGGTGTCCGTGGAGATGCTGCAGACCGACGGCTGCCCGAACGCCATCGAGTACCTGCCCCGGCTGCGGGCGCTGGTCGCCGGCGCCGACATCGCGCAGCCGGTAGAGGTACGGGTCATCACCACCTCCGAGCACGCCCTGCGCGAGCGGTTCCTCGGCTCCCCCACGATCCGGGTGAACGGCCGCGACGTCGACCCGACCGCCGGACAACGACGCGACCACGGGCTGAGCTGCCGCCTCTACACCGGCCCCGACGGACTCAGGGGCACCCCACCCGACGAGTGGGTACTCGCCCTGCTCGGGCCGAACCCGGCCGACGAACCGGACCGCTGAGGAGACCCGCACATGGCCCCGATCGACTACCCGCAACTGCGCCGACTGCTCGACCACGGCGTGCAGCTCGTCGAGGTGCTACCCGCAGGCGAGTACGCCGAGATGCACCTACCCGACGCGATCAACATCCCGCTCAAGACCCTCGACGCCGCCACCACCGCAGCCCTGGACCGACACCGGCCGGTCGTCGTCTACTGCTGGGACGGGCTTTGAGACATGAGCCCACGAGCCGCGTGCCGGCTCACCACTCTCGGGTTCACCCACGTCCACGACTACGTCGGCGGCAAGGTCGACTGGCTGGCCCGCAACCTCCCGGTGCACGGCACCAATGCCGACACCCCGACGATCGGCCAGTACCTGAGCGACGAGGTCATCACCGCGCACCCGGACGAACCCGTCACCGACGTACGCGCCCGGGTCGCAGCTTCCCGGCACGGCTTCGCGCTGGTCACCGACACCAACGGCATCCTGCTCGGCAGGCTGCGGGGCACCACCCTCAGCGATGCAGACCCCGCCAGACCGGTGGGCGAGGTGATGGAGGGCGGGCCGTCCACGCTGCGCCCGCACGAACCCGCCGCCGCGATCAAGGCCCGCCTCACCGACAAGGGTCTGTCCTACGCCGTTGTCACCGATCCCGACGGCCGACTGATGGGCACGGTCGAACCCGCTGACCTGTGATCGAACCTGCACCCGGACGGGCCCCCGACAGGCCGAGCGCGACTCGACGGCTTAACCCGGGCAGGCATGTCGGGAGCGGGTCGACGGGCTGCCGGTCGGCATCGTGAGCGACTGGAGCGCTGGGACACCGGACCTGCCGTCCGTTCCTCGACCGAACCCGCTGACGTGAGGTGAAAGCGCCGCCCGCCGCGCCGAGCGGTCGAACACCCGTTCATCGCACGATCGTAGGCGTGTCCCCGGGCAGCACCGACCTCGTTGAGCACGAGATGGCCCACCGCAGCCCCGGGACACCAGATCCCCGTCCTACTGGAGCTCGCCGGCGTCATGGCCTCCGGCGGCACGGTCCTCCTCACTCAAACCGAACGGTGGATCTGTCCCGCGTTCCATCGCATCGTGAGTCGCTGCGGCGTCGCGCGCGTCGTCGCGCCCGGTCGATGTGTCCTCGGCCGCCGGGTCTCCGTGCCCGCCGTCGTGATCGTGGAGGTCGGGGTCATGGCCACCGGCCGACTTGTCCTCCTCGCTGAGGTCGAACATCGGGCCATGTTCGTGGTCGCGGTGCATCTCAATCACCGCGTCGCCTTCCACCAGTTCGGCGAGGCCGGCCTCCGGTGGCTCGGCGTCAGCCGTCCTGAGCATGTCCATGAGCATCCTCCGGACATCCCGCTCTCGGAGCGGGGTGTCGGGTTCGACGGATGGGTGACGCTCCGGCGCCGATGCCTGTGCCTGTGCCTGTGCCTGTGCCTGTGCCTGGCCTTCGCGACGATCGCGGTCGCAGGCCCGCCGTACGCAGTCCACCACCGCCTGGACGTCCACGCCCGCGGCGTCGAGTCGGCGCCGCAGTTCGGGCCGGATCCCGTTGTCGAGCACGCACAGGATGAGCCGGCACAGGCGCTCGTCGCGGTCGGTGAGCCAGTCGATGATCTCGCGGCCGCGGCCCGGTTCGGGGTCGCGGTCGCCGCCGGGGAAAGTCACGACCGTCAGTGTCTGTTCCCGCTCGAAGCGGCGACCGTGGAAGCTGATCCCGGACGCCCGGACGCGCAGCGCGTACACCCCGGCCTGGGCGGTGTTCAACGACGCCTCGAACTGCCCACCGGCACGCTCGTGCAGGGGCAGGGTGATGACGACGCCATCGGGGCGGGTGACATCGGCCCAGACCCTGGCCCGTCCCTCGACCGGCACGTCGTACTCGCGCAGGTGTGCGAGAACCTGGGCGTCCGCGCCGGGCTCGTAGCTCGACTGGTGCACAGCGGCGCGGAACACCAGGTTCGAGTAGGCGTGCACCAGCAGGCTGTAGGGCAGGGTCCGGCGCTTGCGCTGAGCCCGCACATCCGGACCACGCCGATCATGTCCCCGGACCCCGAGCACCGCATGCCATCTCCCGGCGTAGGTGTCTTTTGCGTGGCCCGCGAGGGCGGGTAGGGACAGGCGGAAGTAGGCGGCTCCGTCGACGTCCACGCGTTCGATCGCGGGTTCCGCGGCGGCAGTGGCCGGATCGATGATCTGCCCGCCCGGGGTCTCCAGTACGAAGTCCACCAGGTAGGGCGCCTCGCACAGCAGGTGCACGTCGAGGCCCATGTCGGCCTCCGACACCGAGAACGGGATGCGGTGCACCGCGCCGACGACGAGTTCGCCCTGCGGGTCGAGGACGACGCTCGCGTTGTTGATCCCGGCCAGGATCTGCAGGTAGTACTTGGTGAGCCGGAAGCGGTCGTCCGCGTCGACGGCGCCGGTCACCAGCAGGTAGCCGTTGTGGTTCTGGGTCAGCGCGTCGAGTGCCGCAGCGCTGACGTTGTCGGGGGTGCCGAACCCGATCGCGAAGGTGTTCGCGTTGACGCTCGTCGCGACGTCGGCGATGTAGGGGGCCGTGTTCTCGTTGCCGTCGGTGAGGACCACCATGGCTCTCACCGTGTACGGGGGGACGACCGGCGCAGCGGTGTCGAGCGTGGCGCGGCCCTCCGCCACACCGCCGCCGACGGAGGTCCCGCCACGCGGGGTCAGGTCGGCGCCGGCCAGGATCGCCTGGGCCTGCGCCCGTCCGGATCCCGGCAGGGCCGGTATCGGCCCCACGTCGGTCACGTTCAGGAGCCGATCGACCTCGTGATCGAAGCGGACGATCCCGAGCCCGTCACCCGGCAGCATCGAGTCGATGAAGATGCTCACCGCCTCCCGCAGCTTCGCGATCTTCTGGTTGCCGTCACCGGCGTCGTCGGTCATGCTCCCGGAGCGGTCCAGGACCAGTGCCACTGCGGACTTTGGGCGCGGCACGGTGTTGGCCGACAGGTTGACGATCCAGCTCTCGCCGGTCTCGACCACGCGGACGGTCACACTGCCGGTCACGCTCGCGCCGGCCACGGTCGAGGTGTATCCGATCCAGACCCGCCCGGTCGCGGGTGGGTCCAGGTCGTTGCCGGGGACGGTGACGGACAGGCCCAGCGGAGCCGTGAACGGAGGCGTCGGGCCGTTGACGATCTGCAGGGTCACCGGTTCACAGGAGCGGATCTCGACGAGCACGGCTCGGTAGGTGGTCACACCGGTCGCGCCGATCCCCTCGGGGATGTCGGTGAACGCGAGGCTGTTCGTGATCAGGTCCACCTCGGGCGGGTCGGTGTCGTACCAGTAGCCCATCGCGTGGTGATCGAGCGTGGATGCCACCGTCGCCGCGCCACCCCATGGCTGCATCGGGTCGGTGAGCTGGTGACCGGACGGCGCGCCCGCCGTCCCTGCCGCGGGAACGTAGGGCTCACCTGGATGCTCGCGCTGCCATTGCGCCCACAGCCGGTCGACGTTGCAGTGGTGCAGGAAGAAGATCGGGTCGTTGGGCGAGGATGACGGCAGCATCGAGCCGCCGACCCACAGGTGCACGCGGTTGTGCACCGAACCCGCGCCGTGCCAACCCTCCAGCCGATCCCGGAAGCTCGGGTTGACGAACCTGTCCCACGGCGGGGCGTCGTAGGGGATCTCGGCCAGACATCCGTCGACGTTCGCGAGCGTCGGTAGGGTCGGCGCGAGTGCACCGGCGAGGTCTCGTTGCAGGTAGTCCGGTCCGCCGCCCTCGACCAGACCGACGGTCCAGGAGCCGTCCCGGAACGGGCCCGTCGTCACCTTCGCATCGTCGCCCGGATCGCCGTCGCCGCCCATGAAATCGGCCGTCCACGGACTGCCGGGCGCGGCCGGGTCGGCGGAGTTGTGCACCGTCCAGTCCCAGTAGGGCAGCGACACCGACGGATCCACGGCCTGCAGGTCCTTCTCGAAGCGGCGCAGCAGCTCCCGATGCCACGGGCCGAACGCGGGTCCGCGGTGCGCCCACCCGGCGCCGGCCGCCATTGAGTCCATGTGGATCCGAACGTAGTCGTCGTAGCGGTTGCCCAACCCCATCTGGCTCGGGACGGTCGTCTTGAGGGCGAGAACGGCGTCGACGAACGCGGCACGTTCGGTCGGCGTCATCGTGGCCTGGTTCTTGCGGCATCCCATCGGGCTCTCCCATCGGTCGGACCCCGTGGGGTGTCGACGCGGCCGGGTCGAGGCAGCGGCCCCCGGGCCCACGAGGCTGGAACCTGGCGATGGCATGAGCAGTCAACGACCGTCCAGATACGTGCATCCCTTTCCTGCCGCGCCGAGGAGATCACGGCCTCGTGATCAGCTGCCGAGGACGGCGAGGACCGGGCCGGACACGATCCCGAGCAGCAGGGAGACCCCGGCGGCGGTGTGGGCGCTGACGGCGCCCCAGATGCCGGCCCTCGACAGCGGCTCGGCGGGTGCGGCCGGGTCGCCGCGCCGGAACGCAGGGGCGACCCATCGCAGGTAGTAGAAGACGCTCGCCATCGTGTTGACGACCGCGATCACGGCGAGCCAGGCCAGGCCGGCGTCGACGGTCGCGGTGAACACGGTGAGCTTGCCGACGAACACCGCGGTGGGTGGGGTGCCGATCAGCCCGAGCAGGCAGACGACCAGGCTCAGGGCGAGCAGGCGGTGCCGGCTGGCCAAGCCCCGGTAGTCGGCGATGGTGGTGGCCCGAGGCAGCGCCGCGACCACGGCGAACGCGCCGAGATTGGTCACGGCGTAGGCCGCGAGGTAGAAGCCCAGCGCCGGCAGGGCGAGGACGGCCTTGCCGGCCGCGGCGACCGCCATCAGCAGGTAGCCGACCTGGCTGATCGTGGAATAGGCGAGCAGGCGGCGCACGTCGTCCTGGAAGAACGCGGCGAGGTTGCCCAGCGTCATGGTCACCGCGGCGATGACCGCGATCAGCAGCGACCAGTCGACGTCGGTGGTCGACAGGGCGGTGGACAGCAGCCGGTACAGCGCCCACAGCCCGCCGATCTTGGGGATCGTCGTGACGAACGCGGCGACCGGGGTGGTGGCGCCCTGCACGACGTCGGGCACCCAGAAGTGCAGCGGCACCGCACCGATCTTGAACAGCAACCCGGCGAGCACCGCGACGAGTCCGACCGCGACGACGACGCGCGGCGCCCCGGAGAGCGCGAACGCCAGGTCGGTGTACTGCGTGGAGCCGCCGCCGCCGAACAGCAGCGTCGCCCCGACCAGCATGGTGACCCCGGACAGCGCGCCCATCAGGTAGTACTTCATCGCCGCCTCGGTGCCGGGGGCGGTGCGGGCGATGCCGGTCAGGGCGTAGAGCGGGATGCTCGCGAGCAGGAAGGCCGCGACCAGGAGCAGCAGGTCGTTGGCGCCGGCCATGACGATCGCGCCGAGGCCACCCAGGAGCAGCAGCACGGAGAACTCGGCCTCCCGCGCGCTCCCGGAGAACCGGTCCACCGACAACCCGATGGTCGCGACGATCGAGGCCAGCACGATGATCCGGACCGCGCCGAGCCCGACGTCGACGACGTAGGTGTCCCCGAACACCATCTGGACGGGCCGGGTCAGATCGGCGACGGCAGCAGCCATCCCGACGACGCAGGCCGCCACGGCGATCAGCCGCACGATCCACTGCCGGTGCCGCGGCAGCCACGACCCGGCGAGCAGACCCCCGACCGCGGCCAGCACCAGCAGCAGCTCGGGCACCAGCGCCGCCGGGTTCTCGTTCATGTCCATGTCAGCGGGCCACCAGCTCGACGACCGCGCGCGCGGCGGGCTCGATCACGTCGAGCAGGAACCGCGGGAACACCCCGATGACCACGGTCGCCACGACCAGCGGCGCGATGGCGGCGCCCTCCACGACGGTGACGTCACCCACCGGGCCGGGCGTCCGAGTGGCGCCGAGGAACACCCGCTGGAAGGCGATCAAGAACAGCGCAGCGGTCAGCACGATGCCCAACACCGCGATCGCGGTGGGCACGGGCGCGCCCGGCAGGGACCCGGTGAAGATCTGGAACTCGGCGATGAACCCGGAGAACCCCGGCAGCCCCAGCGACGCGAACGCAGCGGCGGCGAACAGCAGCGCGAAGCGCGGGGCCGGGCGGGCCAGCCCGCCGTAGGCGGCCATGTCGTAGGTCCCGCCCCGGGCGTACAGCACCCCGGTGAGCAGGAACAGCGCCCCGGTGATCAGACCGTGGCTGACCATCTGGGTCACCGCCCCGGTGACGGCCAGCGTCCGCGCCTGCTCCGCGGTGCCGGCGACGAGCCCGGCCGCGCCCACGCCGAGGACGACGTAGCCCATGTGGTTGACCGAGGTGTAGGCGATCATGCGTTTGAGGTCGGTCTGGGCCAGCGCGACCAGCGCCCCGTAGATCACCGACACCACCCCGACGATCACGATGACCAGCGCGTACTGCCGCCAGGTTCCGGGCATGATCGGCATCACGATCCGGACGAAGCCGAAGGTGCCCATCTTCAGCAGCACCCCGGCCAGGATCGCCGACCCGGCCGCGGGCGCGTCGCTGTGTGCGGGGGGCAGCCAGGTGTGGAACGGCACGGTCGGGGTCTTGATCGCCAGACCGACGACGAGCGCGAGCAGCACCAGCCCGGCCAGCGGCCCGCCGCCGTCCAGCGGTGCCGCCGCGGTGAGCTCGACGATGTCGAACGTCCCGCCGGCCAGGTAGAGCCCGATGAACCCGAGCAGCAGCACCAGCGAACCGAGGAAGGTGTAGAGGAAGAACATCAGCGCCGAGCGCCGCGCCCGTTCCCCGTGCCCCCAGCCGGCGATCACGAAGTACATCGCCACGATCGAGACGTCGAAGAAGACGAAGAACAGGATCAGGTCCAGCGACACGAACAGCCCGAGCGACACCGTGTGCAGCAGCAGGAACAGCACCGCGTAGGCCCGGACGCGCTTCGTCTCCCGCAGCGAGAAGATCGCACAGGCCAGGAACAGGACGCAGGTCATCGCCAGCAGCGGCAGCGACATCCCGTCGACACCGATGTGGTAGCCCGAGGACACCGTCGGGATCCACTCGACGTCGGTCTCGTAACCGATCCCCGACGAGGGGTCGTACCCGATCCAGAGGGCGACGACCAGCGCCAGGTCGACCGCGCTCACCGCTACCCAGGTCCAGCGGATCGCGGGATCGGGCAGCCGGGGCAGCGCCAGCAGCACCAGCCCGACGGCCAGCGGCAGGAACACCACGACGGAGAGCACACGTCACCTCACGAGGACGAGGAACAGGGCCAGCACCGCGAGCGCACCTGCGGCCTGGGCGTAGTAGTGGTGCAGCTGCCCGGTCTGCGGGCGCCGCGCGAGCCGCCCGAGCGCGCGGCCGACCCCTCCGACACCGGTGACCGTCGCGGAGATCAGGGTGTCCACGCGCAGATCGGCGAGCCGCGCGGCCGACCGGCCGGTCCCGGCCGCCGCCCACACCGCGCCGTCGACGACCTTCCCGTCGAACACGCCCAGGGCCCGCGCGGCCGCCATCGTCGGCGCGGCCACCCCGACCCGCGCCGCGTGCTCCAGACCGAGCCATGCGCGCAGCGGCCCGACCCGGGACCCGATGCGGATGAGCGCCGGCAGCTCGGGCAACACCGCGGCGCCCCGCAGCGCCGCGCGCGCCGCCAGCACCACCGCGAGCACCACCGCCACCGCCAGCACGCCCGACACCAGCGCCTCGACCGGCGTCGGCGCAGGTTCGCCTGCCGCGCCCAGCGCCACGCGCACCGGATCCACGGCCAGCCCCAACACCGCAGCCGCCACGGCCAACGGCACCAACGGCCACCGGGCCGGACTCGAAATCTCCCGGGTGCCCGCTTGCTCGGTGTCATAGCCGGGATCGCGCGGAGCGTCGCCCAGCACCGCCACCAGTGCGGCGGCGGCATACGCAGCGCTGATCAACACCCCGAACAGACCCGCCGCATACAACGCGGGCGAGGTCGCGGCGGCCGCAGCCAGCACCGCGTCCTTCCCGAAGAAGATCGACAACGGGGGCAGCCCGGCCAGGCTCAGCGCGCCCACCGCGAACACCGTTCCGACCAGCGGCCAGCGCCACGCCGCACCCCGCAGCGCGGCGAGCTGCTTGGTGCCCAGAGCGGTCAGCCACGCCCCGGCCACCAGGAACAGCAGGCTCTTCGTCGCCGCGTGCGCCACCAGCTGCAGCGTTCCCCCGGCCGTCGAGCCGACCCCGGCGGCCAGCACGACGAACCCGATCTGCGAGCACGTCGACGCCGCGAGCAGCTGCTTCAGGTCGGTCTGGGCGAGCGCGACCAGACCCAGCGCCACCACCGTGGCGGCCCCGACCCACGCGACCACCGGCCCGGCCCACCCCGACCCCGCCAGCAGCGGCTCGACCCGCACCAGCAGGTACCCACCGGCGGCGACCATCGTGGCGGAGTGCAGCAACGCCGACACCGCGCTCGGGCCGTCCATCGCCCGGGAGAGCCAGAAGCTGAACGGCAGCTGCGCCGACTTCCCCAGCGCGGCGATCACCAGCCCGGCGGTCAGCAGGTCACGCCATCCCGCCGCGGCCGCGGGGAGGTCGGCCAGGGCGAGGCTGCCCACTCCCCCGGCCAGCGCCGCCCCGGCCGCCACGTAGAGCCCGACGTCGGCGGTGCGGGTGACCAGGAACGCCGTCGCACCCGACTCGGCCGGGCCGTCGGCGCTCCAGCGGTGGGCGACCAGCGCGTAGGACATCGCGCCCATCACCTCCCACGCCGCGAGCAGCGTGAGCAGGTTGGTCGCGGTGACCGTCACCAGCATCGCCCCGACGAACACCAGCACCAGCCCGAAGAACCGGTGGCGCGCGCTGACTTCCGCTGCGGCGAACACCACGACCCCGAGCGCCACCGCGGACACGAGCAGGACCAGCACCGCGGAGAGCCCGTCGACGGCCAGCGCGGCGTCGATCCCGGCCACCAGTGGCGTCGACACCGCCGGGCGACCCACCGCCACCAGCACCGCGAGCACCAGGGTGACTACCGAGGCACCGATCGCGACCGGGGCCGCGACCGACCCGGCCGGACGCCCGGCGACGAGCAGCCCGAGCCCGCCCAGCACCGGGACCGCCACGAGCGCGACCAGGAGCAAGCCCACGTCAGTCCTTCAGCTCGGCGGCCATGTCGGTCATGTCGATCTCACCCGACCGGAAGATCGCGATGGCCACCGCGAACCCCATCGCCATCTCGACGGCCATCAGCGTCACCGCCACCAGCACGACCACCTGCCCGTCCGGCTCGGCCGGCGACACGTAGAACCAGAACGCGGCCCCGGCGACGATCACCGCGTTCACCATCAACTCCAACCCCATCATGATCATCACGATGGACTGCTGGGACAGCGCGCCGTAGAGCCCCACGGCCAGCAAGGCGACCGCAAGCAGCAGGAAGGCCTGCAGGCTCATCCGATGCTCCCCCGGATCGGGTCGTCCGCCGGCCGGCCCTTGAGGTCGTCACCGAAGCGGTCGTAGCGGCCCCGCGGATGCGCCAGCACGACCGACGACACGATCGTCGCGAACAGCCCCAACCCGATCACCAGCATCACCAGCATGTGCGAACCCATCAGCGCCTCGCCGAGCGCGAACGTGACGTCCGGCGCAGGCTCACCCCGGCGCTGCGGCCAGTCGACCAGGAACACCCCCGTACCGAGGACGGCGAACGTGCCGCCCGCGATCAGCAGCGACCCGCGCTGGTTGTGCACCATCGTCATCGGCATCAACCCGGCCGGGTTCATCATCAACATGATCATGAAGACGGCCATCACCACCATCTCCATGATCATCATGAGGACGACCAGCACCCCGAGGTAGGACAGGCCCAGCAGCAGCAGTGGGGTCGCGGCGAACACGAACGACGCGAGCAGCGCGAACGTCGCCCGCGCCATCGAGTCGACCCGGAACACCGCCACCCCGGTCACCACGGCACCGACCGCGCACACCCAGAAGATCACCCCAGAGAAGATCGACACAGTGACCACGTCACATCCCTCCCATCGACGGCGCGCCTCGGGCGAGCACGACCAGGGCGACGAGCAGCGCCTGCAGCAGCGTCAGCGGGATCAGCACCATCCAGCCGAACTCCGCGAAGCGGTCCATCCGCACCGTCGCGACCCGGCTGCGGATCCACACCAGCAGACCCAGCACCGCGACGGTCTTGACCACCGTCCACAGCCAGCCCGGCAACAACGGGCCCGCGCCGCCACCGAGGAACAGCGGCACCGACATCGCCGCCGCCGCGGCCAGCAGCAGCCACCGCCCGCCCAGTAGCAGCAGCCGGTCGACCCCGGAGTACTCGGCTAGCACCCCGCCCGCGACGTCGCGCCCGGTCGCGGTGTCGAACGGCCCGGCGAACGACAGAGCCAGGGCGGACACCAGGAACGCGACGAACGCGACCGGCATCCACACCACGAACCACAGCCCGTCCTGTGCGGCCACCGCGCCCGCGACCGACAGCGAGCCGGCCCCGGTGGCCACCGTGATCAGCGCGAACATGTGCGGCAGCTCGTAGGACAGGCCCTGCACCACGAACCGGTAGCCCCCGACCAGGCCCCACACCGAGTTGGTGCCCCAGCCCGCCATCCACAGCGCCGCCCACATGACGACCTCCATGGCGTTGAACCAGACGATGCCCACCGACAGGTCGCTCGCCGTGACACCCCCCAGCGGCACCACCAGCGCGGCCAGCACCGCCGCCACCGGCACCAGCACCACGCCGGTCCGGGCCAGCAGCCGGTCCGACGCGACCACCGAGCGACGTTGCTGCACCAGCAGCCGGCCGGACTCGGCCAGCGGCGCCGCCAGCACCGACCCGGTGATCCGCCGCCCGTCCGCGCGCGCGTCCAGCACCCGCGCGAACGCCGCCCCACCCAGCGCCAGCACGGCGAGCAGAACAGGCACGAGCAGCACCGTCCACAGCGGACCCTGCTGCACCGGGCTCACCGCGCGGCCTCACGCGGAGCCACCAGCGCGTCCAGATCGGGGTCGAGCGACGCCACGAGCACCCGAGCCGCGGCCAGCTCGTGACCCTCCAGCAACCCCGGCAGGACATCGACCGCGACGCGTGCACGCCGGTCCGGGTCACCGGCGGGCACGGCGCCCTCGGCGACCTCGAGCCAGCGACGCCACCGGTCCGTCGCGTCCCCGGCCAGGTCGCCGTGGGAGTCGTCGAGCCAACCGATGCCGTCGGTGGCCCAGCGCAACGTGCTGGACCGGCGCAGGCGCCGCGTGAACCGCCGCAGCTCCGCGTCGTCGACCCCACCCGCAAGGACGTCGTCGCGCAGTCGGCGGGCCGTCCGAGCCGCGGTCGAGGCGCCGCACACCGCCAGCAGGCGCGCCAGGCCGTCCAGTGCCGCGGCCGCCGGCGGGCCGTCCCACGGCGAGCCGGGCCCGCCGAGCACCTCCACCTGCGCGGACTGCACGACGTCGCCCTGCAGCGCGACCCGCACGACCAGGCCGGCCGGCCAGTCGGTGAGTATCGGACCCAGCGTTACGTGCAGGACGTCCAGCGTCAGCCCGTCCCGGTCCGGTGCCCGCTCGGCCATCGGCAGCCCGGCCACCACGCCGCCGTGCATCATGTGCATGTCGTGGCCACCGCCCACCTCGTGGCCGTCCTGCGACTCATCGGCGCCACCGTGCATGCCGTGGCCCCCGCCTCGGGATTCATCCTGGCTCCCGTGCCCGTCGTGGCCACCGTGCGCGTCCTGTCCACCGCACGACGACACGTCGTCGCTACCGTGCGTGGCGTGACCGCCGTGCATGTCGTGAGGTGCGCCGCGACCACCTTCCGCGACAGCGATGTGCCCCTCGCCGGACCGACGGGCCGCGTCAGCTCGGTGGTGCTCGGGCTCGGCGAGACGGGCGCGAGCACGGTCGAGCTCGCCGACCACCGCATCGGCGTCGCCGACGTCGACCCGGGACCGCGGGGACGGCAGCTGCGACCACACCCGCTCCACCTCCGCGACGAGCGCGGGGCCAGGCGATCCGCACACCACGAACAGGTCGGCCCCGGCCGGCCCCGCGGCCTGGTCCCAACCGCGCTCCCGGATCACCCGCTCGACGGCCAGGCGCACCCCACGACCTCCCGGCAGCGGCACCAGCAGTGGTCGCGGCGCCGCCCGGGCCAGCATCCACCCGGTCAGGTCCACCGGAACGCCCCCTCACGCCACGCATAGACCACACCGGCCACCAGCAGCGCCAGGAACCCGAACATCTCGATCACCGCAGCAGGCCCGATCTGCGCCACCACGACCGCCCACGGGTACATGAAGACCATCTCCATGTCGAAGGCCAGGAAGACCATCGTGATCGTGTACCACCGCACGTGGTAGCGCGACACCGCATGCTCCACCGGCGCCGAACCGGACAGGAACGAATCGGTCGTCAGCGCACCGCGCGCCTGTCGCACCAGGAACGACCAACCGATGACCAGCGACACACCCACGAACGCGACGACGAGCAGCAGCAACGCCGGGCCGAACTCCGCACCCATCGGCTAGCGCCCCGTGCCGTCCACCGACCACACGACGGCTCGGGCGTGCGCCGGTCGCCGGTTCCCGATCTGCATCACGTCTTCGTCCCCTCGGAAACTGGTCATGACCTGCGTCGGGAGCGGATTGTGCCGCATTGCGCTACTTCACGCCGCCCCTGCCGAATACTACTAGGGGGTACATGTATGGATGGCTCCAGGTGGCCGCGCGGTCTCGTCGGCTGATTGCCCCGCGTCGGACGACGCGAAACCCGGCCACAGGGTCGAGCGGGCACACCGGACCGGCGGGACTGTACGGCTCAGGCAGGTTGCGCGGGCCCCAGGAGGATCTCAGCCGGGCGTTCCCATCCTCGGTCAAGGACGGCGGGCCACCGTCGCCTGCGGTCGACAGCAACAGACCGCGGTCCGGACCTTCCACGAGGGCGACCACCAGCGCGTCCACCGACCATATGCGCTCCCCTGTCCGTACGGCGGCAGTGATCGGATCGCCGACCGTCATGGGCGTCTGGACAGTCTGGTCGGTCCATTCGTCGGCGACGCGCTCGACCCGGACGACGCTTTCGGCTGCCGCCGGGCCGGGATCGAGCCGCAGGGTTGCGCCGGTGACCGTGCAGCCGTCGGGGACCTGGTCGAGCGGGAACCGCAGGAGCAGGCCGCCGGTGTCCGGGAGCACGACCGAGTCCGACGCGCTGAGCAACAGCGACGTGCAGTCCGCAGTCGCGTCCGGCGTCGATCCCGGGGACTCGACGGCGGTGTCGTCGTGATCTTCTGCGACCCCGTCCTGCTCGGATGCGTCGGGCACCGGCGGTTCAGCCGTGGTCGGGCCGGCCGGGCCGACGGCCTCCGCGTTACTCGGACCAACGGGGGCGGGACCGCCTTCGGGGCCCGGTCCTCGCCGGGCACCGGTTCGGCCGGCCCCTCGGTGACGGTCGGCGCCAGATGCTCCGAGGGGACTGGTTCCCGGGGCGCGGCGAGCACCGCAGCGACGGGTTCGACCGGAGCCTGCGGCGGTTCCAGAACCGCGCCGTCCTGGGCCGGGATCACCGGCGCTTCTCCGCTGCGGTAGGGCCAGCACCCACGCCTGCACGGTGAGCCCGTAGGTTACGGAGGGGTTCTAGCGGAACAGCGCGGCCAGCAGGTCGGGCGGATCGGTGAGGTTCCCGCTGCCGGCGCGCAGGTACCGCGCGGCGGCAGCGACGCGTCGAAGACGTTGTGCGGGTCGCGGAGGCCGTCGTCGTTGCCATCGGCGGCGTAGCCGGCCCACGTTGCCGGGAGGAACTGCATCGGGCCGACCGCCCGGTCGAACCCGGGTCTCTGTCGAGCGCACCGCCATCGCTGTCCACGATCGTCGGCGTCCCGGGAACGGAGCCGTCCAGGCAACTTCCCAGGATCCGACCGACCCCGGGTGGTCCCGCCGTCGTCGACCCGACCGCCGCTCGCGTGTCCGGACTCGACGCGGCCGACGCCGGCCAGCACCTCCCACGTCAGCACGCAGCCTGGGTCGTAGGCGGCGGTCAGCGCAGCAGCGCGCTGGTACGCGGCGCGCACCAGGGCGGGAATGCCCTGACCACCGGTGACGACCGGCAAGATCTGCTCGACGGGATCGACCGGCCGCGAATCCGCCACGAAGCCCACACCAGCAGCCGACGGTTCCCGCTCGGGTTGTCGCGGCGCGAGAGGTACCTCGATGGCGGACATATGCTCGGCGCCGGACCCACCGTCCGGTTCGCGCATCGGCGCGTCGGAGCGGGCGGGCGCGACGGCCATCGTCACGATCGCCGCGGTAACGGTCATATCAGGGCCCGCCGTCCACCCGCACCGTCACCACCCTCACCGACCGGCCCCATCGTGACCCGTTCAGGTGACCATGACACACCCGGGGGTGAACGCGAGATGGAACGAAGACGAGCTTCGGACGGAGGGCCCGGGCCGTGTAGAAACAAGCTGAGCTGTCAGCCGGAGTCGGGGCGCAGACCGGCGAGGGTGACCCGGACGAGGCGGCTGACCGCGGCCGTCGACGACAGGTCGTGCGCGGCCTGGAGGGCGTGCAGGCAGTAGCCGGCGAGCTCGTCCGGTGTCACGTCGGTGCGCACCGCTCCAACCGCGGCGCCCTCGGCCAACAGGTCCCGGATCATCTCGCGCAGCTTCCGGTGGGCCTGGCTGAGCAGCTCCCGCTGGGCGTGGCCACCCTGCCCGGCTCCGTGCAGGAGTGCCCACAGCCCATTGTCGTGGTGGGCCCGTGTCGAGTGGATGGCGTAGGCCTCCAGCACCGCACCGAGTCGCTGGCCGGAGTCCGCGGACCGGTCCCGGATGTCGGCGAGATGGGCGAGGTGGGTGCCGATCTGGCGCTCGTGCCAGGCGAGCAGGACGGCTTCGACGTCCGGGAAGTACTTGTACAGCGTCGCTCGCCCGATGCCGGTCCGCCCGGCGATCTGAGACATCGTCACCGACAGCAGCCCGTGTTCGGCGACCAGCGCCGCCGTGGCGTCCAGGATCGCGGCGTGCACCTCGCGGCGGTGCGCGTCGATCGTCTTGTCCCAGAGCCTCGGCACCCTCCTAGTATGCAGTACGTCATCGTCGGAGACACAGTGATTGTGTTAACGACGCTCTGTCTCGTAAAGTCGACGCCAACCGCGTCTCTTGCCCGGATCGAAGGAGAAGCCCGATGACCGACCCCCGCTCTCCGGAAATAGGCGGCATCGACCACGACGCCGAACGCCGATCACCGTCCGGCATGCCTCGATGGGTCAAGGTGATCGGCCTCGTCGTCCTCGTCGTAGCCCTGGTGCTCGGCGCCGTACTCCTCCTCGGCGGTGGCGAGCACGGACCCGCACGCCACACATCGGCCGGCAGCACCGGCGGAATCGCCTCCGCCACAGC
Organism: Pseudonocardia sp.; assembly: GCA_029263115.1. Taxonomy (GTDB): domain Bacteria; phylum Actinomycetota; class Actinomycetes; order Mycobacteriales; family Pseudonocardiaceae; genus Pseudonocardia. Next base: position 22,009 of record JAJCYC010000329.1, read on the forward strand.
GTTGACCACAGCGGCGCCGACCAGCGGATGACGATGCCCCCTCGGCTCCGCAAGCTCGTGCTGACCACGCACCTCACCGTCTCGGTGGGCTGGCTCGGTGCGGTCGTGGTCTTCCTCGCCCTCGCCGTCGTCGGCCTGACCGACCAGAACGCGGTCACCGTGCGAGGCGTCTACCTCGTGATGGAGCCGACCGCCTGGCTCGTCCTCCTGCCGCTGGCCGTCGCGTCGCTGCTGACCGGGATCATCCAGGCCGTGGGCAGCCCATGGGGGCTGTTCCGCCACTACTGGGTCGTCCTCAAACTCGTGATCAACGTGGTGTCGACGCTCGTACTGCTGACCTACATGCAGACGTTCGCCGCGATGGCAGCCGCCGCCGCGGCCCCCGACGCGGACCTCGACACGGTCCGCAACCCGTCCCCGGCCATCCACGCCGCCGCTGCACTGGTCCTTCTCCTCGGGGCGGCAGCCCTGTCGGTCTACAAGCCGCGGGGCGACACGAGGTATGGATGGCGCAAGCAGAGACGCGCCGGCGCGCCTGACGGCCCCGCCGTCCCTTGGAGGCCCGCGCCGAGAGGTTCCACGCGACGGATGGCACGCGTTCACCGTGCACTCGGCTAGCAACGCCGTAGAGCGAGGTCGCGCGGCCCGGTCTCGCCGCTACCGGAATCCCATCCGGCTTCGCAGTCACCACGTGCGCCGTGCCGACCGCCAGAGTCAAACCCGACGGTGAGATCGCGCAGCGATAGCAGCGGTGCACCTGCCCGGCTGATCCTGCACGGCGTTCCCGCGTACGTCGTGCAGGCACGCGGAAGGCCGATCAGCAGGTCGGCGCAGCTCCGGATCCAGCCTGGCCCTCGAAGGAGATGTGGACGTGGTCCATGTGGTTCGCCGTCACGCCGCCGCGGTCCTCCATGGCCTCCCACCCGCCGCCGGTGTTGATCCGCTGCCGCCAGATGACGTACTTGACACCGAGCGCCTCCATGTTGCCCAGTGCGCACGCCGCCAGGTCATCACCCGTGGCGCGGTCGAGCATGAAGTCGACGGCGAGTCCGGCCGGGTGGTCGGACGGTCCGCCCCGTCCGGCCACGCCGAAAATCGTCGGCTCGCCGAAGCGGCACGACAGCGTCTCCGCGGCATCGCGCACCCACGGCTTCACGGCGCCCAGGCCGGACGTCGAGGCACCGCAGCCTGCGTCGAGCTCCTCCTCGGGAGCTTCGACATCCGCTCGCTCCTCGGCGGCCGCCGCGAGCTCGGCCGCGCGCCGTCGCTCGGCCTCCCGTCGCTCGGCTTCCGCGGCCGCGATCTGCTCCTCGGCCAGCTGCACGGCCTTGACGAGATCGGCCGCATCGACGAGCTCACGCTCTGGAGCCACGGGGGCCAGCGCTCCGGTGGGCGGGAGCTCGTCGACCGGGGAGCTCGGGGTGGCGTCGGTGAGGAGAAACCGCAGATGTCCCGGTCGCGTTGCTGGCCGCTGGGGCGGCCGCGGCGACCAAGGACAGGGCTCCGGAGGCCACGGCGATGGCTGCCGTGCCTCGACGGACCGAACGGGGGAACGCGGACGCCACGTTCCGACGGGTGGTCAACTGGTCGAACGGAGACGGCCGACGGAGGACGCGACGACCTCGCGGAGGGCGGTGTCGAGCCATGAGTCTTGCCTTCCTGACCCGACCGGCAGGACCCGGGGAAGGCAACTGGGGAGCGCCTGAGTCCTTATGGTGACGGGTCGGTGAATTCGTTGCGAAGGTAGGCGCCGACGCCGGCGGGTACGGCGATTCGGGCGTCCATGTGAGACGACCGGCCGTGTGGCGCGCGACGAGCGGTCGCCAGTCGTGACCGGGCACACCGGAGGCTCAGCAGGCGACGGACCCCAGCGAGCCACCGGGGCGGGCGTTGAAGGAGATGTGCACGTGCTCCATGTGGTTGGCGACCGGCGAGCCGCGGTCCTCCATCTGACGCCAGCCCGATCCGCTGTTGATCCGCTGCCGGAAGATCACGTACTTGACGGCGAGGCGCTTCCGGTTGCGCAGCGCGCAGTCGGCGAGCGCGTCGCCCGTAGCGCGGTCGACGAAGAAGTCGAGCGCCAGCCCGACCGGATGGTCCGAGGCGTTCGGGCGGGGGCCCACGCCGCCCACGCTGCCGATTCCGAACCGGCACCGCAGCAGCTGCCCCGCTTCCGACACCCACGGCTTCACCGGGCCCAACCGGAGCGGCCCCGCCCGGCAGGTGTACTGCGGACCGAGCCCGGACACCGCCGGATCGACCCGGCTCGGTGCGGTGGCGGGCGGCTCCGCCGCGGCCGCCTGCGCGGCCCGGCGTCGCTCCTCCTCGGCCTGCTCCGCAGCCCGGCGCAGGTAGCCGTCGTAGCTCTCCCGCTGATCGCGCAGTCCCTGATCGGCGGTGCGCAACGCCGCGAGCTCGATCTCCACGCCTGCACGACGGTCGTCGAGCTCGCGGAGCCGGGCCTCCTGCTCCGCGACCGCGGCAGCGGCCGCGGCGACGGCGTCGTCGGCCTCGTCCCGGGCCAGCTCCGCAGCGTCCCGGCGGGCCCGGGCCTCTTGCTCGGCGGCCCGGGCAGTCGATTCGGCGTTGACCCGCGCGGTGTTGGCGCGCTGCACCGCGTCGAGAGCCCGGAGCTGCTCCTGCGCCACGAGGTCGGTGAGCTCGGCGCGGGCGACGAGATCGGCCGGGCTGGTCGCGGAGGTCAGCAACCCGAGCGGGCCGAGGTCGAGGTTCTGCTGATAGGTGGACGTGGCGAATTCGTCGAGCCGTACCTGGGCCCGGTCGATCGCCGCGCCGGCCGCAGCCGTCTCGACCCGGGCGTCCTCGACCCGGCTCGTGGCCTCGGCCGCGGCGTCGTCGGCGGCACGCAGCTCCAGCAGCCGCTGGAAGGCCGCCTCGCGCTGGTCCTCCAGCGCCGACCGCACCTGGACCGCCTGCCGGTCCAGGTCGGCGACCACGCCGGAGAGCCGGCCCAGCTCGGCCGCGCGCGCGACCACGGCATCGCGGCTCGCCTCGAGCTCCTGGTCCGACGGGTTGGGCGGAGGTGCCGGTTGGGCCATCGCCGGCGCAGCGGTGGTGAGCAGCGCAAGCAGCGCCACCGCCACGACCAGCCGAACCGCACGCACTGCGCTCCTCCGGGTACCGGCCGGCCCGGACGGGGCCGTGGATCACCGGACTTCACTGTGCCCCCGTCGGCGGTCCGACGGCTCTGCACCACGCCGGTGCGGCCGTGGATTCACCCCCTCGGGGCCGTCGAGGGGTCAGGCTCCAGCCGGGTCGAGGGGCAGGCCGTCGGACGTCCATCCCTGCATCCCACCGGACAGCTCGACGATGTCGGTGTAGCCCAGTCCGGCAAGGGTGCCGGCGGCGACGTGGCTCATCCGACCGGTCATGCAGTAGATCGCGAGCGGCTCACCACGGTCGGCAGGCAGTTCGGCCGCCCGGGCGGCGACCCGGTCGAACGGGATCATCAGATCGGTGCCGTCGATCGATCCCTCGTCGGGGATGTGCACGTTGACCACCACGCGAGCTGCCGTCGCCACCTCGGGTGAGAACTCGACGGGACCGAGCTGTCGGGCATACGGGCGGCGACGGCGCCGCACAGGCGGACAGCGCCGCGAGCACGACAGCAACCAACCAGAACACCGGACGGGGTACGGGTCGAGTCTACGACGGGCTCGGGCGCCGAGGCGCCGAACCCGGTTCCACACCGGCACCTTCTACGCGGCATAGTAGGTGGACCGTTCTCTTGGTGAGACCGCCGCAGGCCGAGAGGAGTCCGCCATCCGTACCGAACAGGCGCCCACGTCAGGCCGGGCCGACACAGCGGTAGCCCGACCGGCCGTGTCGTCGCCGGTGGCTGTGCTTCTTGCGGCCGGTGCCGGCGGGTTGTGGGCGCTGGGCGCGCAGCCGCGGGGCTGGTGGCCGCTGTTGCCGCTCGGGGTGGCGGTGCTGACCGTGGCCCTGCACGGGCGGCAGCTGCACGCGCGGCTGCTGCTCGGCTCGCTGGCGGGCACTTTGCTCTACGGCACCACGCTGGCGTGGCTCACCGGTTTCGCCGTGGCCGGCTACATCGGGATCGCCGTGCTGGAGGCCCTGATGCTGGCCGCGGCCGTCGGGCTGGTGCCGACCGCCCGCACCGGCCGGTGGTCGGGCGGTTGGTGGGCGCTGCCCGCCGGGCTGGTGCTGCTCGACGCCGCCCAGACCCGGTTTCCGTTCGACGGCTTCCCGCTGCCCGCGCTGGTGCACGCCCAGCTCGACGGGCCGTTCGTGCTCGCCGCGCCCCTGGGTGGGTCCCTGCTGGTCACCGCCACCGCAGCGACGGCCGGTGTCGGCCTGGCCGCGCTGGTCCTCACCCGGGGGCGCACGCGATGGGTCGCGGTGGGTGTCGCGGTCGCGGTGGCCGGGCTCCCGGTCGCGCTCGGTGCCACGGTGTCCACCGACCCGGCCGGGACCCTGGATGCCGCAGTGGTCCAGGGCGGTGGCCCCCGCGGGCTGCGGGCGGTGTTCACCGATCCCCAGGACACCACCGACCGGCAGTTCGCGGTCGCCGAGCAGGTCACCGGATCCCCCGACCTGGTCCTGCTGCCCGAGACCGTGATCAGCGTCGACGGGCAGATCGCCGGGTCCACCGGTGACGTCAGCACCGCGGAGCTCGCCCGGCGGCTGGGCGCGACCGTCGTGGTCGGGGTGGTGGAGCGGCAGGGAACCGGCTTCCGCAACGCCGCGGTGGCGTGGGGCCCGGACGGTGCGATCCTGGGCCGTTACGAGAAGGAGCACCGCGTCCCGTTCGGCGAGTACATTCCCGCCCGGCAGCTGCTCGAACGTGTCACCGACCTCACCGCGCTGGTCCCGCGCGACGCCATCCCGGGCGAGGGCGTCGCCCTGATCGACACCCCGGCCGGCCCGCTGGGCGTCGTCATCTCCTACGAGGTGCTCTTCGCCGACCGCGTACGCGAGGCGGTCACCGCGGGTGGGCAGATCGTGCTGGTCCCGACGAACGCCGCCTCCTACGTCACCGAGGACGTGCCCGCGATCGAGGTGGCCGGAGCCCGGATGCGGGCACTGGAGTTCGGGCGCACGGTCGCACAGTCCGCCCCCACCGGCTACTCGGTCGTGGTCGCGCCGGACGGCACCGTGCTGGCGCAGAGCGGGCTCGGCGATCCGGCACTACTGCGGGAGGCCGTCGCGCTGCGCACCGGCCTGACCCCCTACGCCCGTACCGGTGACACCCCGGTCCTGATCCTGGCCGTGCTCGTGCTGCTGTTGCCTATGGCCCGTCGCCGCACTGAACCAGGCGCCCGATGAGTGACCCCTCGCGCAGCCGCTGGTCACGGGCAGCCGGGCCGCTGGTGCTGCTGCTGGCCGCGGTGTCCTTCGGGGCCGTCGCGGTGAGCACGCTGATCCCGTCACAGGCCGAGCGCGAGCTCGCCGCGTTCGTGCCGTCCCCAGAGCGACCGGACCCGTCGACCGGCATCCCCGGGATCGTGATCGGACCGGTGCCCGTCGACGACCACACGACCGTGCCCGCGCCTCCCGGCGACCCGGGCGAGCCTCCGGTCGGCGGTCCGCACCTCCCGGGATACGCGGCGTGCGACGGCGTGGCCCATCCCGACCCCGTCGGCGACGACGACGCCGTGGGCGCGATGGAGCGTGGCGCGGTCTGGATCACCTACGACCCGGAGCGCACCGCCCCGACGACAGTCCGCGCGCTCGCGGCCACCCGAGTCACCGGCGGCGACGGCCTGTTCATGGCGCCCTACCCCGGGCTCACGAGCCCGATCTCGCTGCAGGCATGGGGGCACCGCCTGCTGCTGGACACCCCGGACGACCCGCGCTTCGAGCAATTCATCCGGGCCCTGAGCGACAACCCGTACACCGCGCCGGACCCGGACGCCGGCTGCGCGCCCGGCGGACCCGACCGCTGACCCGAACCTGGAGACGACCATGAACCGTTCCCACCACCTGCGCGTCGCATTCGTGCCCGCCATCGCGCTCGCACTGGCCGGCTGCGCCGGGCCCGACGCCATGACCGGGACCGCGGACGCCGGCCCCGTGTTCGCACACGTGCACGGCCTCGGCGTCGACCCGGCCGACGGCACGGTCTACGTCGCCTCCCACGACGGGCTGTTCCGCTCCGGGCCCGACGGGCTCACACCGGCCGGGGCCGCCGGTCGCGACCTCATGGGATTCACGATCGCCGGTCCCGGCACTTACCTGTCCAGCGGGCACCCGGCGCCCGGCGACGACCTGCCCAACCCGCTCGGCCTGGTCGAGAGCCGCGACGGCGGCGACACGTGGACGCCCGTCTCGCTGACCGGCGAGGTCGACTTCCATGCCCTCGAGGTCGCCTCGGGCAGCGTCTTCGGCTACGACGCCACGAACCGGCTGCTGCGCGCGAGCGGGGACGGGGGCCGTTCCTGGGAGGACCGCTCGACGCTGGACGCGCTCGACATCGCCGTCGACCCCGCCGATCCGGCCCGGGTGCTCGCCACCGTGGCGGGCGGGGTCACATCCAGCGCGGACGGAGGACAAACCTTCGGCCCGCCGACCGGCCCGCAGCTGGCATACCTGTCGTGGGGCCCGAACGGGAAGGTCTACGGCCTCGACCTGGACAGCACGGTGTTCACCAGCTCCGACGGCGGCACCTCGTGGCAGCAGGTCGGGGCGGGGCCGGGCGGCCGCCCACAGGCACTCACAGCCGTCGACGACGCGCTGCTCGCCGCCACCGCCACCGGCGTGTACCGCTCCGACGACGGCGGAGTGACGTTCACCGGCATCACATGACGGTGACGGTCCGCGGGTTCCGGTCCCGGCGACGGCGGGAGGTTCCCGGCGCCTAGCGTGCGCTGCCCGGCCGCGGCGTCCGCGGCCGGGCAGCGCGGCCGGTCAGACCTGCGTGAGCAGGGTCTCCATCTCGGTGATCTCGGACTGCTGCGTGTCGATGATCGTCTGGGCCAGCTCCAGCGCTGCGGGGTCGGCGCCCTCGTCGAGCTCGACCTGCGCCATCTCCACCGCACCCCGGTGGTGCCCGACCATCATCTCCAGGAACATCCGGTCGAACGCGGCCCCAGTGGACTGTTCGAGGGCCTGCATCTGCTCGGGCGTCATCATCCCCTCCATGCCCTCCATGCCCTCCATTCCGGACATGCCGCCCATCGCATCACCTGCCGGAACCTCGGCTCCCCACTCCTGCAGCCAGCCCGTCATGGTCTCGATCTCCGGGCCCTGCGCCGCGCCGATCCGGGTTGCGAGGTCGAGGACCTCCGGGTTCTCGCTTCGGCCGACGGCGAGCTCCGCCATCTCGACGGCCTGGCGGTGGTGCGGGATCATTCCCTGCGCGAACGTGATGTCTGCATCGTTCTGAGTGCCCTGCGACGCGACCGCGGACGATCCGGATCCGGTGGAGCCGGGGGCGGCGGTGTCCGCGCCGGACGCGCACCCGGCCAGCGCCAGTCCGGCAACGGCGGTGGCGGCCAACAGGCGTGCGGCAGTGAACCTTCTGCTCATGATCTGGTGATACCTCTCGAACGTGTGTGGACGTGCGGGTCAACCGAGTCGCTCGGGCGACCTCACGTCCGCAGCACGCACAGCAGCGCCAGCCTGGCCGGCGCCGACGGCGGTGGGGCCCGGGGAGCCGGCACCGGCTGTGCCGGACGCCGTGATGACCGAAGGGCCGGCGTTGTGCCCCTGCGCCACGGCGTCATCGCGGCGATGACGATCGCGAACCCGGTCAGGATCGCCAGGCACAGGTGAAGGATGCCGGCGTCGGCGTGGGGGGCAGGTGGCGGGGTGCCTCGCTGCGTGCCGTCCTGCCGCATCTCGTCGCGCTGCATGCCCGCGTCGGGGTCCTGGACCAGGGCCTGCACGGACTGCGCGTCGCTGGCCGCCATGGCCGTCCCGTGCGGACCCGGCAGGCCGGTGGAGAGGTGATGCATCGCGATCAGTCCCGCGAGCAGGCCGGTGACCAGCGCGGCGAGCAGCAACGCCCGCCGGCCGCTTCCCCACGCTGCTCTCAACATCGACTTCTACCATACGCGGTGCCGTGGCCCGCACTGTGCGAGGTACGGCTTTCGCTCCGGCCATCGGTGAGGCACCCTCGACAGGTGCCGACCGATTCCCGGGCCTGCGGTCCGCACCGGTCGTGAATGGGCCAGCACACGCCGCGCTCGCGCTGCGGCGGCTCTCGACCCGCCTCGTGGCCGTCGTCGTCGCGGTCGCCGTGCTCGCGGCGGCAGGCGCTGTCGTCTGGGCCGCCACGTTCACGCTGATGAGCGCCGGGATCCGGCCGGGGTCGGCCTGCGCACCCACCGACGGCGACGTCCCGATCGAGGCGGCCGGCCAGTCGGGCGTCACCGACGAACAACTCGCGAACGCCGCGGTCATCGTCACGACCGGACGGGAGCAGGGCGTCCCCGAGCGCGGCCTGTGGGTAGCGCTCGCGACCGCCCTGCAGGAATCGGGCCTGCGCAACCTCGACTACGGCGACCGGGACTCGCTCGGGCTGTTCCAGCAGCGCCCGTCGCAGGGCTGGGGCAGCCCCGCCCAGGTCCGGGACCCGCGATACGCGGCCACCCAGTTCTACGACCGGCTCGTCGAGGTCCCCGACTGGACCGCGATGCCGCTGTGGCAGGCCGCCCAGACGGTGCAGCGCTCCGCGTTCCCGCTCGCCTACGCCAAGTGGGAGCAGACCGCAGCGAACATCCTCGCCGAGGCCGGCGACGGCGTGTTCGTGGCCGCGGCGGCGGCCGCGCAGCACTGCGTCCCCGGTTCGGTCACCGCGTTCGGGGGCGGACCTGACGGGTGCGTCGAGGACGACCCCACGACCAACGGCTGCGTCACCTCGACCACCCTCTACGCCGTCACGCAGGCGACCGCCGCGTTCGGCGGCCTGCGCGACGGGCCGCTCATCCGGTCCGCCGGCTGCCACGCCCAGCGCCCCGCCAACCCCACCAGCGACCACCCGCTCGGCAAGGGCTGCGACCTGTTCCCCGGCCGCGGCGGAACCTTCGCCCGCGGCATCGAGGTCGACAACGGCTGGCGGGTCGCCGAGTGGTTCCGGCAGAACTCCGAAGCACTCCAGGTTTCCTACATCATCTGGCAGGGCCGGATCTGGACGGCCGGATCGGCCGATCAGAACGGCTGGGGGCGGCCCTACACCGGTGGCGGCGTCTACGATCCGGGCGATCCGGTCGGGGGGCACTACGACCACCTCCACATCTCCTTCGAACGCTGAGATGCATAATTTGCCGGACGCACCGTCAGGGCATCGACATTGTGCGTCGACAGCCTTCTACCTACAGCCCGGGCCGCAACACAGACGGCGCGGTGGTCTGCATCTGCGGCGAGTAGTCGCCCGTTACGTGCCGATGCTGGGCGAGGTCGCGACCCGCCTGCACCCTCGGAAGATCGTCCTCGCTCACCGCGTTCGTCTCAGCGCGAGCGAGGGTCGCCGTTCGGCTGGGCCTCGGGCCCGATCTTCTGACTGATCAGCTCGCCGGGGTCGGCCCGGTGCCCGACGGGCGCCTCCCCGCGGAAGCGCTCCACCAGGTGCGGGTAGTGCAGCTCGAACGCCGGGCGCTCGGAGCGGATCCGGGGCAGCTCGGTGAAGTTGTGCCGCGGCGGCGGGCAGGACGTGGCCCACTCCAGCGAGTTGCCGAAGCCCCACGGGTCGTCGACGGTGACCACGCGGCCGTAGCGGTAGCTCTTCAACACGTTCCAGATGAACGGCAGCGTCGAGGCCCCGAGCACGAACGCCCCGACCGAGGAGATCGAGTTCAGCACGGTGAACCCGTCCTGGGGCTGGTAGTCGACGTAGCGGCGCGGCATGCCGGCGTTGCCCAGCCAGTGCTGCACCAGGAACGTCAGGTGAAAACCGACGAACGTGGTCCAGAAGTGGAACTTGCCCAGCGTCTCGTCCATCATCCGGCCGGTCATCTTCGGGAACCAGAAGTAGATGCCGGCGTAGGTGGCGAACACGATCGTGCCGAACAGCACGTAGTGGAAGTGCGCCACCACGAA
>JAJCYC010000330.1 GCA_029263115.1 Pseudonocardia sp.
CTGCGCAACTTCGCGGTCAGCCGCCACCGACTGGCCGGCGCCAGCAACATCGCCCAAGCCTGCCGACACACCGCCCGACACCCCAACCGCGCCCTCGACCTGCTCACATAACGGGCAGATCAACTACGCCGAGGCCCTGCCCCTCGGGGCCGGACGCGGCAGTGGCCGGGCACTACCCTCACCTGGTGCCCGTGACCGACCCCGCCCGGCCCCCCGCCCGGAGCCCGGTCCGTCCGGTCCTGGTCCGGGTGATCCCGACCTGGACCGAGCCGCTGGCCGCGGCCGCCAGCCGGGTGGTCGGCGGGCCGCTGGGCCGGCACGCGGTGGTCGGCCGCACCCGGTTCTGGACGCCGCTGCGGGTGGTGCTGCTGGTCGCGGTGGCGACCTGTGCACTGGGCTGGCTGGTCAAGGCGCCGTGCCTGCAGCAGTACGAGTCCGGCGACGGCACGCTGGCGCTGGACTGGCGCGACGGCCGGCAGTACGTGGCGATGTGCTACTCCGACGTGGTCACCCTGTGGTCGGACCACCGCCTCGACGGCGGTGGGCTGCCCTACCTGACCCGCTGGACGGAGAACCCCGGCTCGCCCACCGAGCAGGTCCGCCACATGGACTACCCGGTGGTGACCGGCTTCGCGCTGTGGGCGCTGGCCCGGCTGACCGGCGTCCATGTCGCGGGCGGCGGGTGGCCGACGGCGCTGCCCGAGGTGGTTTTCTTCACCCTGGTCGCGGCGCTGCTCGCGGCCTGCTGGCTGGTCGTGGTGTGGGTGGTGCACCGGGCCCGACCGAGCCGGCCGTGGGACGCGGCACTGGTCGCCGCCTCCCCGGTGGCGCTGGTGCACGTGTTCACCGGGGTGGACGCGCTCGCGGTCGGACTGGCCGCCGCCGGACTGCTCGCCCTGGCCCGGTGCCGTCCGGTGCTGGCCGGCGCGCTGCTCGGGCTGGCCGGCGCGGCGAAGGTCTACCCGCTGCTGCTGTTGCTGCCGATCGCGCTGGTCGGCTGGCGGCGGGGCGACCAGCGCGGCTGGCGGGTGGTGTGGTCGGCGGCGGTGGTGTGGTCGGCGGTCAACCTGCCGGTCGCGGTGTTCTACACGCCGGGCTGGCTGGAGTTCCTGCGGGTCGGTGCGGTGCGGGCCCCGGAACCGGACTCGGTGTGGTTCGCGGCCGGCTGGTTCACCGGCTGGCCCGGCTTCGACGGCCCGCTCGCGCAGGGTCAGCCGCCGCTCGTGCTGAATGCGGTGATCGTCGCGCTGGTGGTGGTGTGCTGCGCGGCGTTGGCGGTGCTCGCCCGCTCGGCTGCCCGCCCGCCACGGCTGGCCAGCCTGTGCTTCCTGCTGCTGGCGGCCGTGCTGCTGGTGTACAAGACGCCGAACCCGCAGTTCACCCTGTGGCTGGTGCCGCTGGCGGTGCTCGCCCTGCCGCGCTGGCTGCCGCTGCTCGCCTGGATGAGCGTGGAGGCGGCGATCTGGGCGCCGCGGATGTTCTACTACCTCGGGGTGGACGACAGGGGGTTGCCGGTGGAATGGTTCCTGGTCGCGGCGCTGGTCCGGGACGCGGTGCTGGTCGGGCTGATGGTGCTGGTCGTCCGGTCGGTGCTGCGCCCGGCGACCGACCCGGTGCGCAAACTCGGCGCGGACGACCCGGACTGGCCGGTGCATCGGTGACCCGCCCTGGCGAGTCGCGCGGTTCGGTCGGCGAGTCGCGCGATCCGGACGGGCCCGCGAGGTCGCTGGACGAGGAATCGGTGCGGGCCGCGCTGGCCGGGTTCGAACCGACTTCCGCCGACCGGGCCGGGCTGTCGGCGGCGGCGGTGGCGATCACCCTGGTCATCGGGGTGCGCGGCACCATCAGCGTGCTGATCACCCGCCGGGCGCCGAAGCTGCGCACCCACTCCGGGCAGTGGGCGCTGCCCGGCGGCCGGGTGGACGCCGGCGAGTCGGTGCCGGACGCGGCTCGCCGCGAGCTGGCCGAGGAGCTCGGGCTGGAGCTGCCGCCGTCGGCGCTGCTGGGCCGGCTCGACGACTACCCGACCCGGTCCGGGTTCGTGATGAGCCCGGTGGTGCTGTGGGCCGGGCGGGTGGGAGTGGCCCGGCCCGGGCGGGCGGGAGAGGCGGGGGTGACCCCGGCGGACGGGGTGGCCGTGCTGCGGCCCAGGGCCGCCGAGGTGGCCGCCGTCTACGGCATCACCGCCGAACAGCTGGACGTCGAGCCACGGTTCGTGCGGATCCCGGAGTCGGAGTCGCCAGTGATCCAGCTGCCGCTGTTCGGCCGGTTCGTGCACGCGCCCACCGCGGCCGTGCTCCATCAGTTCCGCGAGGTCGCGCTGTACGGGCGGGCCACCCGGGTCGCGCATCTGGAGCAGCCGGTGTTCGCCTGGCGGTGAGCCGCTCGGGCGCCGGCGGCGCGACTCAGCCGAGCCGGTCGCGCAGGAAGGCGATGTCGGCGGCCAACCCGTCCGCCGGGGTCTCGCACACCACCGGCGCGCCGGCCGCCGCGCACACCGCCACCAGCTGGTCGGGGTCGATGGTGCCCTCGGCGATGTTGGCGTGCCGGTCGCGGGCGGAGTCGAACCCGTCGCGGGAGTTGTTGAGGTGCACCAGATCGATCCGACCGGTGATCGCCCTGGCCCGCTCCACCACGCCGACCAGGTCCTCCCCGCCGGCGAAGGCGTGGCAGGTGTCCAGGCAGAACCCGGGCCCGAACTCGCCGATCGCCTCCCACAGCCGGCCCAGCGCGTCGAACCGTCGCGCCATCGCGTTGTCCCCGCCAGCGGTGTTCTCGATCAGGATCGGCACCGCGAACCCGCCCTCGTCGTGCTGGCGGGCGAAGAACTTCCGCCAGTTGTCCACCCCGACGGCCGGGTCCTCGCCCGCGGTGACGTGCCCGCCGTGCACCACCAGCCCGCTCGCGCCGACCGCCTGGGCCGCGTCCGCGTGCTGCTGCACCAGCTTGCGGGACGGGATGCGGACCCGGTTGTTCGTGGACGCCAGGTTGATCGGGTACGGGGAGTGCACGAAGATCTGGACGTCGCTGGCGCTCAGCGCATCGGCCTGGTCGTGGACCGGCGGCTTCTTCCAGCTCTGCGGGTCGCCGATGAACAGCTGGACGACCTCGGCCTTGCAGGCGTCGGCCCACCCGAGCGGGTCGGCGTCGTCACGGACGTGAGCCCCGATACGCATGTCCACCAGGATAGAGGGGGGCCCCGACAGCCAGCCGGGGTCGGGTCTCTCAGGTCGGGTCTCTGTCGTCGAGCTACGAACTCGTCGAGCTACGAAGTCGTCGAGCTACGAACCGATGTGC
>JAJCYC010000331.1 GCA_029263115.1 Pseudonocardia sp.
TCCACCCGGTTGGTGGTGACCCCGTCCGCGCTCAGCTCGTCCAGCCGCTCGCGCAGCGGTAACGGGGTGCCGAAGTCCAGGTACACCCGACCCATCCGGTCGGCCAGGCCGCGGGCATAGTTGACCAGCCAGCGGACGTCCTCGGACTCCTTGCCCTGCCCGCGCGCCTCGGACGCCATCTTGCCGATCTCGTGCACCGGCAGCTGGTCGTACATGAACGACACCGGAACCAGCAGCGGCTGGGTGTCCGGGTGCGCCTCCACGGCGTCGGTGACGTAGCGCATCAGCCCGTAGCGCGGCGGGCGCATCTTGCCGGTGCGGGTGCGACCGCCCTCGATCGACCAGCCGAGGTTGGCCTTGTTGGCCACCAGCTGGGCCATGTAGGAGCGCAGGGCCAGCCGGTAGATCGGGTTGTCGCCGGTGGAGCGTCGCACGTGTACCACCCCGGTGCGCCGGCCCACCGTGCCCAGCGGGAAGAAGTCCAGGTTCTCCCCGGCGATGGCGAACATCGGCGAGATCCCGCCGGCCGGCAGCGCGGACTGGATGATGAACTCGTCGAGGTAGGAGCGGTGCGAGATGAGGAAGACCAGGGTGTGCTTGCGGTCCAGCAGCCGCAGCCGCTCCAGCCCGTCCTCGTCGACCAGGATGTCGTAGCCCCGGGACAGCCAGTCGCCGAAGCGCAGCCACGCGCTGGTCAGCTTCGGCTGGTGGTGCGCGGCGATCTCCCGTAGGTAGCCGCCGGCCTCGGCCATCGCCTGCTCGCCGGACCGGCCGTGGCTGCCGGCCAGCTCGTGTACCTGGTCGCGGAAGGTGTCGTCGGCGAGCAACTGGGTGACCTCGCGGGCGTCGGTGGCCGGCGGCCTGTTCAACACGCTCAGCATGGGCGTTTCCCCTCTGGTGTGGTGCTCAGCGGTCTCGGGCTCAGCGCACGGGTAGCGCTTCTTCGGCTCGTGCTCGGCCGGCTTGCGGGCGGCGCCGCGCGGCAGGGCGTGGCGACGATCGTACCTGTGCGAACGCGGACGTCCGGTCCCCGAACGCGGTGTATCGCCGCTCGTCGGTGTGCTCGGTCGTCGGTGTGCTCAGTCGTCGGTGTGCTCGGTCGTCGGTGTGCTCGGGCGCCCCTCAGTTGCCGTCGTCAGCGGCCAGCACCTGGAGCCGGGCCTCGGCCGTCCGGCCCGAACTCATCCCGGTCGCGATGATCACGTATTCGCCAGGTGGATCCCGCTCGATCACCGGGCCGTGGTTGCGCACTCCGTTCGCGTCCGCCGGTACGGCGTCCATGATCCCGCTGGTCGGCCCGGTCCAGCTCAACCGGACGTCCTCGCCGGGAGTGAAACCGGTCGCGGTCAGGTAGTAGGAGTCGCCGAACGCGACCTGGCCGGTGGTGAGCACCAGCCTGGGCGTGCCGGCAACAGCGGGTGCCGATGTGCCTGGCGCCGCGGTCGGCGTGCCGGCGGGTGAGAGCAGCACCCATGCGGTGGCCCCGGCGGCGACCAGCAGCGCGACCACGATGGTGGCCAGCAGGATCCGCTGCTTGCCCGCGCCGCCGGGCCGGGGCACCTGGGGCGGCTGGCCCCACTGATCGGGTTGCCGCTGGTAGGGGTTCTGGTACCCGGCGTATACCGGTTGCCCGGGTTGCCCGGGTTGCCCGGCGCCCGGCGGCTGGCCCTGCGGCCAGGACCCGTACTGGCCCGGCGGGGCGGGGACGTACTGGGTCGGCTGGGCGCCGCTCGTCGGCGGGTGCTGGGTGGGTGGCGGCGTCGGTGGGTGCTGGGTGGGTGGCGGTACGGAGTGCGCCGGCGTGGGTGGTCCGGATGTCGATGGGACCGGTGGTGGGATGGCGGTGGACTGCTCCCGCCAGGACGTCCCGCGCTGGGCGGCCGCCGGTTGCTCGGCGGGCGGCTGGGCCGGCGGCTGCGGCGGGGCCGGAGGCAGCGGCGACCGGTCAGGCGACTGGTAGGGCGGCGGCGGTGCGGGCGGCAGGTAGGTCGGGGCGTCGGAACCGCTCGCCGACCATCCCGCGCCGACCGGTACCGGCAGACCGGCGGTGCCGACCGCCGCGAGTCCGGCCGGGCCGGTGGTGTTGGCGCCGCCGGGACGTTCGCCGGCCAGCGTCCCGCCCGGGACGGCCGGGGCCCGCCCGGCCAGGGTGGCCGCGCCGAGCGCGACGGCGTACTTGGGGTGGGTGTCCACCGCGATCGGCCGGCCGATCTGCGCGGACACCATCTCGGTCACCAGCGGGATCCGGGACGACCCGCCGATCAGCAGCACCGCGTCGAGCTCCGCCGGGGTGACCCGCGCGGAGTCCAGCGTCCGGGCCAGCGCGCCGATGGTGGACTCCACCTGGGCGCGGATCAGGTCCTCGAACATCGCCCGGGTCAGGCTCACCTCGAAGTGCCGGTTCGGCAGGAACACCGGCAGCACCGTGTCGGTGTCCGCCGACAGGGTCTCCTTGGCCAGGATGCAGTCCTGGCGCAGCCGGGCCAGCGCCGCGACGGTCGGCGGGTCGCGCAGGTCGAGGTCGGTCAGCGCGCTATCGCTGGTGTAGTCGACGTAGCGCAGGATCGCCTCGTCGAAGTCGATGCCGCCGAGCCGCTCGACCCCCTCCGGCGTGCCGACGATCTCCATCCCGGTGGCGGTGGTGCGCAGCACGGTGGCGTCGAAGGTGCCGCCGCCCAGGTCGTACACCGCGACCAGCCGGCCCTCGCCGAGCTTGCGGGACGCGGCGTACCGGGTGGCCGCCGCCTCCGGTTCGGTGACGGTGACCGCGCTGGCCAACCCGCCCAGTCGCACGACCTCCTCGAACAGCGCCCGCCGGAACGGGCCCCAGTTGGCCGGGTGGCTGAGCACCACGTTCGACGGTGGGCCGCCCTCACTGTCGACCACCTTGTCCAGCACGTCACGCAACAGCGCGGCGAGCAGCTCGGTGGCGGTGAACGGCCGCCCACCGAGCACCACGGGGGTGGGGTCGCCGAGGCGGCGCTTGAACTCGCGTGCCACCCGGTCGGGGGAGTTCACCGTGCGCAGGCTGGCCGCCGCCTCGCCGGTGACGAGCGTGCCGTCCTCGCGCAGGAACACCGCCGACGGGGTGACCTCGGAGCGGTCACCGAGGGTGAACATCTCGACCCGGTCGTCGACCGCCAATGCGGCCGCGACGAACGTGGTTCCGAGATCCACTCCGAGGCTGTACGCCACCCGGTTCCTTCCCCCTGAGCCGGCGGAGCCGACCGCCCGTCGCCGAGGCGGGGCCAGCACCGCACCGAACACCGATACTAACGTGCTCGCCGCCGGTGACACCCTGGTTCGCGCCGGCCGGGTCCGAAAGGTGACGCGTGCCGCGGGGCCTCGCCTGACCCGACGCCGGACCCGGCCGCGCACCCGGGACCGTTCGGCCTGGCACACTCGCGATCATGACCGCCGCGATGTACGTCGAGCGTTTCCACGTCCGGCAGAAGATCACCCTGATGGTGAACCGGTACCAGGTGTACGCGGCGGCCCCGAACGGCGGTGAGGGTCCGCTGCTGGCGTTCGCCGAGCAGAAGCGGCTCAAGCTGAAGGAAGAGATCAACTTCTGGGCGGACGAGGCGAAGACCCAGCCGGTGTTCTCCTTCAAGGCCCGCCAGCGGCTCGACGTGCGCGCCGAGCACGACGTCACCGACGCCGGCGGCATGCACCTGGGCTGGTTCCGCAAGGACTTCGGCGCCAGCCTGCTGCGCTCGACCTGGCATCTGGCCACCCCGGACGGGATGCGGGCCACCGGGCGGGAGCGGCGGCTGTGGGTGGCGATCCTGCGCCGGATCTGGACCTGGATCCCGTTCATCGGCGACCTCTGGGTGCCGTTCGTGTTCCACTTCGACTTCGTGGACGACAACACCGGGCAGCCGGTGCTGACCAGCGAGCGCCGCAAGGCCATCCGCGACCGCTACACCATCACCGTCCCGGACCCCCGCATCGACTTCCGGGTCGCCGCCGCCATGGCCGTAGCCCTGGACGCCCTCCAGTCCCGCTGACCCCAACCCCCGGCGAGTCCCGCAGTTGGTGCCGGCGAGTCGCGCACTTGGTGCCGGCGGTCGAGCTCAGCGTTTGCGGATCACCGTCAGGCCGTCGGCCACGGTGAGGATGGTCGACTCGACCCGCTCGTCGGCGGCCACCAGGTCGTTGAACGCCCGGATCGCCACCGTGTCCGCGTCGTCGCGCGCGGGGTCGACCACCGCGCCGGACCAGAGCACGTTGTCGACCAGGATCAGCCCGTTGCGCCGCACCCGGGGCAGCAGCTCGGCGTAGTAGCCGGCGTAGTTCGCCTTGTCGGCGTCGATGAACGCGAGGTCGAACCGCTCGACCTCCGGCAGCGCACGCAGCGACTCCAGCGCCGGGCCGAGTCGCAGCTCGATCTTGCCGTCCACCCCCGCCGCGGCCCAGGCCCGGCGGCCGATCGAGGTCCACTCCTCGCTGATGTCCAGGCACAGCAGCCGGCCGTCCGGCGGCAGCGCGCGGGCCAGGCACAGCGCCGAGTAGCCGGTGAAGGTGCCCACCTCGACGACCTCACGGGCGCCCACCGCGGCGGCCAGCAGCGCCATCAACGCGCCCTGCTCCGGGGCGATCTGCATGACCGCGATCCCCCCGAGGGCCGCGGTCTCCTCGATCAAGGCCGCCCCGATCTCGTCGGGCGGGCTCGCGTGCGCCAACAGGTACTCGTGCAGCCGGTCGTCGAGCAGGAAGCTCTTCGGACTCACGGCTCAGACCTTCGTCAGCAGGTGCTCGACTAACCAGTCGCGCGCCGAGCCGGAGCTGACCTCGAACCCGGGGCCGGTGTAGGCGTCGAAGTGCCCGCCCGGCACGATCTGGATCTTCTTCGGGCGCGCGGCGGTCTCGTAGGCGGCGGTGGCGATCTCGCCGGCGGCCAGCCGGTCGTTCGGCGCCAGCACCATCAGCAGCGGCGTCGGCGAGATCAGCGGCAGGTACTTCCCCGGCTCGTACCCGCGGAAGTACTCCATGGTCAGCAGCGTGACCTCGTTGCGCCAGGACGGGGCGCGCTCCTCCGAGGTGTGGGTGAACCACTGGTAGGAGTCCGGCGTGGGCAGCGCGGCGATCGCGGTCGGGTCCTCGGCCACCACCGGGATCATCGTGGGCTGGTTGCCCTCGGCCAGCGATTGCCGCTCGGCGGCGAACATCGCGTCCATCCCGGCCCAGTTGTCGATCCGCACCAGTTCCCGGAAGTGCCGCGAGCCGGAGATCGCCGGTACCTGGCCGACCACCGCCTTGACCCGGCGGTCGATCGCGGCGGTGACGTAGGCGTGCGCGGCCGCGTAGCTGGAACCCCACAGCCCGATCCGCTCGGCATCCACGTCGGGCCGGGAGGACGAGTAGGTGATCGCGTGCTGGATGAACCGGATCTGCTGCCAGGGGTCGATCTCCTGACGCGGGGTGCCCGGCACCGGGTCGCTCGCGCCGAAGCCCGGGTGGTCGTACACCAGGCAGCTCAGCCCGGCGGCGGCGAACACCTCCGCGTAGCGGTCCAGCCACATCTCCTTGACCGCGGCGAACCCGTGCTGCAGCACCACACAGGCCGACTCGCCCCCGCCGCCGCCCTCGGCCGGGTAGTACCAGCCGCGCAGGGTGGCGCCCTGCGCCCGGAACTCGACGTCTTCGCGACTCACGGATTCTCCTCGGACCGGCCTGAACGGGTACGTCGTCCATCCTGGCCCCACACCGGCGCCTACGCTGCACGGGTGCGGATGATCGAGGCGGAGTCACGCGACCGGGTCGCCCTGCTGACCCTGAACCGGCCGGAGAAACGCAATGCGCTGAACACCGCGCTGTGCGGGCAACTGGGCGACGCGGTGCGCGACGCGCTCGCCGACGGCGCCCGCGCGATCGTGCTGACCGGCGCCGGTTCCAGCTTCTGCTCCGGCGCCGACCTGGACGCCGTCTACGCGGCCGAGTTCCGGGACGCGCTCTACGACATGCTGCGCACCGTGGTGGACGCGCCGGTTCCGGTGATCGCGGCGGTCAACGGCCCGGCCATCGGCGCGGGTACCCAGCTGGCGATCGCCGCGGACCTTCGGGTGGTCGGGCCCGGCGCGGTGTTCGGGGTGCCGACGGCGAAGATCGGACTGGCCGTCGACCCGTGGACGATCCGCCGGCTGTCGCTGCTGGCCGGCAACGGGGTGGCCCGCTCGGTGCTGCTGGCCTGCGCGCAGCTGTCGGCCACCGAGGTGCTGGCCGGCGGGCTGGCCGACCGCGCCGGCTCGGTGGACGACGCGCTCGGGTGGGCGGAGTCGATGGTGGAACTGGCGCCGCTGACGGTGGCCTACAACAAGCGGGTGCTGAACTCCGTCTTCGAGCCCGGGTTCGACGTGACGCCCGGCGCGGCGGCCGCCAAGGAGCTGTTCGAGGCCTTCGAGGGCTGCTGGGCCAGCGACGACTTCGCCGAGGGCCGGCTGGCCCGGGAACAGAAACGCGCTCCCCGGTTCACCGGCCGGTAGGCGGCTGCGCCGCCCCTCCAGCTGAACCGGCTTGACCTCGACCGGGGTCGAGGTTGCAGGCTGGTCGCATGAGCTCCCCGACCGACGCTGATGCCCTCGACGCTGATGCTCTCGACCCTGATGCCCTCGACGCTGAGCCCGGGATGCGGGCGGAGCTGTTCGGGCCGCGCCGGCGGGCCACGACGGTCGGGCTGATGCTCGCGGTGATGATGGTCGCGTTCGAGGCGATGGGGGTCGGCACCGCGATGCCGGCGATGGTGGCCGACCTCGGGCCGCTGTCGCGCTACGCATGGCCGTTCGTGGCGTTCATGGCCGCGGCGGTGTTCGGCACGGCGGTCGGCGGCCGCTGGTGCGACCTGGCCGGGCCGCGGTTGCCGCTGCTCACCGCGCCGCTGGTGTTCGGCGCCGGGTTGGTGGTCGCGGCCACCGCCGGCGGGATGGCGCAGCTGCTGGTGGGGCGGGTGCTGCAGGGCCTCGGTGCCGGCGCGCTGATCGTGGCCTGTTACGTGCTGATCGCCGTGGTGTACCCGCGGCGGACCCGGCCTGCGGTGTTCGGGCTGATGTCCTCGGCCTGGGTGCTGCCGTCGCTGGTGGGGCCGCCGGCGGCGGGTCTGGTCACCGAACGGCTGAGCTGGCACTGGGTGTTCCTCGGCCTGGTGCCGGCGGTGGCGCTGGCGGTCGGGCTGCTGGTCCCGGCGGTGCGCCGGCTCGCCCCGGCGCCCGCCCGGGAGCGTGGGACCGGCCAGGGCGTGGTGCTCGCCGCGCTCGGGGCGGGCCTGGGGGTGTCCGCGCTGAGCTGGGCCGGGCAGCATCCAGGCTGGGTGGCCGGCGTGGTGCTGGCCGGTGCGGTGGCCGTGCTGGTGCCGGCGATGCGCCGGCTGCTGCCCGCCGGGGTGTTCCGGGTCGGCCGCGGCGTGCCGGCGGTGGTGGCCAGCCGGGGGTTGCTCGCCGGGGTGTTCTTCACCGCGAACTCGTTCGTGCCGCTGATCCTGACCAGCACGCACGGCTGGTCGCTCACCGCCGCCGGATTCCCCCTGGTGGTCGGCTCGCTCGGCTGGTCGGCCGCCGCGGCCTGGCAGGGCCGCCACCCCGACCTGGCCCGACCCCGGCTGTTGCGCATCGGGTTCGTGCTGGTCGGTGCCGGGGTACTGGGGATGCTCGCGGTGGCGCCCGGGTGGGCTTCCGGGTGGGTGTCACTGCCGGCGTGGGCGGTGGCCGGCGTCGGGATGGGGCTGGGTTTCTCCTCGGTGTCCTACCTGCTGCTCGCGCACTCCGACCCGGCGCGGGTCGGGTTCAACACCTCCGCCGCGCAGATGTCCGACCAGCTGACCACGGCGACCATGATCGGCGTCGGTGGGGCGCTGCTGGCCTGGCTGGGTAGCCCCGCGCTGGCGTTGCCAGGCCTGCTGGTCGTGCTGGCGCTGCTCGGCGGCTGCGGGGTGGCGGCGGCCGGACGTACCGCGCTCACCGCCCGACCCCGGACGTGACCGTGTCGGGCAACCGTCCGACGGTTGCCCGGCACCGGTGGGCTCGGCCGGTCGGGCCTCAGCCCTTGCCGTTGTCCGCCGGGTAGCCGCGCCTCGGGTCGCTGTTGCCGTCGGTGGTGCCGCCGGTACCACCACTGCCGCCGGTCCCGCCGGTCGCGCCGTTCCCGGGGGCCGGGGTGGTCGGTGCCGCCGCGGTGCCGGGGGCGGGGGTCGCCCGAGCCGGGGCCGCCGGGGCCGGAGCGGCCGGGGCGGTGGCGCCGGCGGGTGCGCCGGGCTGCGGAGCGCTCTCGCACGCGGACAGCAGTGCCATGGTCGCGGCGGTCGCGGCGATGGCACTCAGAGTCGTGAGACGTGGTGAGTGATCTCGGTTCATGGCGCGGACCATAGGCCACCCAGCGCAGTCGGTGAAGGTCGT
This sequence comes from Pseudonocardia sp., assembly GCA_029263115.1. Taxonomy (GTDB): domain Bacteria; phylum Actinomycetota; class Actinomycetes; order Mycobacteriales; family Pseudonocardiaceae; genus Pseudonocardia. Next base: position 8,388 of record JAJCYC010000331.1, read on the forward strand.
GAAGGTCCCGATCAGGTGACGCTCTGGATCACGCGCCGAATGACCGGTTTCGGGCCGCCGCTCCTGCGGCAAACGTCGGCCGAAATGCGACGATCGGCGTAGTCTGGGCTGAACCAGTGCCTCGGCGGCACCCTACGCATCGCGACACTCATCGCCCGCTCGGGCGAATCGGACTCCCCGTCCGGCACCGGGCCGGAGCGACGACTCAGGCCGCCGGATCGACGTCGTAGACCTCGGTCGCCGGGCTGGCCAGCAACCCTCGGCCATCTCCTGCTTGAGCACGGTCAGCCGGCTCTCCTCGGCGTCCGTGCGGGTGTTCGCCCGGGACAGGGCGATGAACTCTGAACTCAGAAGCGGGAGCGCAGCCAGATCGCCAGCAGCTCGAAAAGCATCACCGTGGCGAACACCATCAGGATGATCGTGGTGACCACCCCGAACTCCAGCACCCGGGAGGCGTTGAGCAGGTAGAAGCCGATCCCGCCGGCACCGACGATGCCCAGCAGGGTGGCGGCCCGGATGTTGGTGTCCAGCAGGTAGAGCACGTGCGCGACCAGGGCCTTCATCCCGGCCGGCAGGGTGGCGGCGAACAACACCTGGCCCCGCCCGGCGCCGGTGGCGGCCAGCGCGCGCTCCGGTCCGGGGTCGATCTCCTCCAGCGAGTCGGCCACCAGCTTGCCCAGCAACCCCACCCCGCCGATGCCCAGCGCCACCGCCCCGGCCACCTCACCGAGCCCGGTAATCACCACGAAGATGATCGCCAGGATCAGCTCCGGGATGCCCCGGATGATCAGGATGACCAGCCGGAACGTGTTGGCCACCGCCGGCGACGGGGCCACGTTGCGGGCGGCCAGCGCACCGATCGGCAGCGACAGCACCACGCCGATCAGAGTGGCCGCCAGCGCGATCTTGATGGTGATCAGCAGTTGGACGAGCAGCTCGCCGAACAGCCCACCGGTCTCCGGCGGCAGGAAGAGCCCGACGCTGTCGAACACCCTGGGCAGCGAGCCGAACGCCTCGGTCACCGAGATGCCGGCGCCGGAGAACGAGGCGAGCACCACCGCGGCGGTGACCAGCGCGTAGCACGCGCCGCCGATCCGGGCGCCGTCCCAGGGCGGGCCGACCCGGCCGTCGGCCAGCGCGGCGGCCGAGCGCAGCCGGGGGTCGCGGGTCAGGTCGGGGTCCACCCCGAGGTGTTCGTCGGACCGCTCGGCGTCGCGGGCACCCAGGCCGGCCCGCCGACCCAGCGCCCCGGCGGCCCCGGTGATCGCCCCGGTGATCCCGCCGCGCGGGCCGCTGGAACGGCCCAGCAGCGCGGTGCGGATCGCCCCGGAGATCAGCTCGACGACGATGCACAGCCCGAGCACGACCACCGCCAGCGCGATCCCACGCTGGTAGTCGAGCACCTTCAGCGACTCGGCGATGGCGAACCCGATGCCCTGCACGCCGACGAACCCGAGCACCACCGTGACCCGCAGGTTGATGTCGAGGCGGTGCAGCCCGACCGCGACGAACGCCGGCAGCACCGGCGGCAGCACCCCGCCGGCGATCTGCTGCAGCCGTGACGCCCCGGCCGCCTTCAGCGCGGTGGCCGCGGCGTTGTCGATCTGTTCGATCGCGTCGGCGTACATCTTGCCGATCATCCCGATCGAGTGCAGGCCCATGGCCAGTACGCCGGTCAGCGCGCCGATGCCGAAGATCCGGACGAACACGATGGCCAGCACCAGGTCCGGGACGGCCCGGGCGATGACGATCACCGCCCGCGAGCCGAGCCGGCTGGTGTCGCCCGGGGTGGTGTTGCCGGCGGCCAGCACGGCCAGCGGCACCGACAGACACGTGGACAGCAGGGTGGCCAGCACCACGATGGCCAGCGTCTGCCCGCACAGCAGCAGGATCTCCCCGAACGACGGGAAGTCCAGCGGGAACACCCGCGCGGCGAACGCCACCGCGTTGTGCACGCCGTCCACGAAGGTCGCGACGTTGATCCGCAGGTCGATGAACGCCCACACCGAGGCGGCCGCGAGCCCGATCAGCACCAGGGTGGCCGCTGTGGAGGCGGACGAGGGTGGCGCGGTGAGCCGCTGCTTCGGCTCGACGTGCACCAGCCCCGGTCCGGGGGGCGCGGCCATCAGCCGGCCCCGCCGGGCCGCGGGCGGGCCGGTGGGCGTGGGTGGCCGGCCATCAGCCGGCGGCGCCGAGCAGCGCGCTGGCGTCGGCCCCCACCCGGGAGTACACCGCCATCACCTGGTCGCGGTCCAGACCGGCGGCCGGCAGGTCCAGCACCATCCGCCCGGTGCGCAGGCCGACGATCCGGTCGCCCCAGCCCAGCGCCAGATCGACCTGGTGCAGGCTGCACAGCACGGTCAGCGAGTCCTCCCGGCTGATCGTCTTGAGCAGGTCCATCACCTGGGCCGAGGACTCCGGGTCCAGCGAGGCCACCGGCTCGTCGGCCAGCAGCACCTCCGGCCGCTGCATCAGCGCGCGGGCCACCGCCACCCGCTGCTGCTGGCCGCCGGACAGGGTGTCCGAGCGTTGGAACGCCCGGTCGGCCAGCCCGACCCGGTCCAGCCGCTCCAACCCCTCGCGGCGCAGCGCCTTCGGGTAGGTCGGCAACCCCAGCCGGGGTCCCCGGATCCGGCCCAGCGCCCCGGTGCACACGTTCTCCAGCACGGTCCGGCAGCCCACCAGGTCGAACTGCTGGAACACGAAACCGATCCGCCGCCGCAGCGTGCGCAGCTCTCCACCGCCGGCGGTGGTCACCTCCGTACCCAGCACCCGGACCGACCCGGAGGTGGGCAGCTGCAGACCGTCGACATGCCGCAGCAGGGTGGACTTGCCCGAGCCGGACAGCCCCAGCAGGACCACCACCTCGCCGGTGCGCACGGTCAGGCTGATGTCGTCCAGGCCCAGCACGTCGGGCCCGAAGCGCTTGGTGACCCGGCTGAACTCGACGACCGGCGCGTGCGGCAGGGGTGGCCCCGCGCCGGAGCCGAGTACCTCGTCGACGGTGGTCATTCGTTGGTGCAGTTCTCGTTCTTGGTGGTGGCGCAGACCTCGCGGATCGGGTCGTAGAAGGCGTTGTCCACCGGCGCGTAGCCCCAGGACCGCTCGTCGCCGACCTTGCACTCACCGGTGCAGAAGTTGTTGGCCAGCAGGTAGTCGGTGTTGGCTTTCTGCTGGAGTGCGGTGGTCAGGGTGGACCGCAGCTCCGGGGACAGGTTGTTGCTGATCGCCACCGGCGAACCCGGGATGGTCGGGGACTTCCAGACCGTGGTGACCTCGCCCGGCTTCAGGCCGCCCTTCTCGATGAGCTGGGAGTCGACCATGGTGTCGAAGGCGAACCCGGCCTCGCAGCGGCCTTCCTTGACCTCCAGGACCGAGGAGTCGTGCCCGCCGGCGAACACCGGCTGGACACCGGTCTTCGGGTCGATGCCGTCCTTGAGCAGGCCGGCCGAGGGGTAGAGGAACCCGGAGGTGGAGTTGGGGTCGACGAAGCAGACCTTCTTGCCCTTGAAGTCGGCCAGCGACGTGATCGGCGAGCCGGCCTTGGTGATTCCGTAGGACTGGTAGCCGGCCTTGCCGCCCTTCTCGTCGATGAACGCGCCGACCGGGGTGATCTGGGCGCCCTTGGTCTCCGCGAGCACGTAGGACAGCGGCCCGTACTGGGCGATCTGGATCTGCCCGGAGAGCTGGCCCTCGATCACTGCGGCGTAGTCGGTGGCCTGCCGGAACTCGATCTTCTTGCCGGTCTCCTTGGCCAGCATGTCCAGCATCGGCTGGAACGAGCCCCTGATGTCGGTCGCCTCCTCAGCCGGCACGGAGGCGAACACCAGGGTGTCCGGGTCGGCCGCGTTGGCCCCTCCGGCGGAGGAGGCGCTCTCCCCGCAGGCGGCGAGGGTGACGGTCATCAGCAGGGCGGCGGCGGGCATGGCACGCCGGCGGGTTCGAACCATCTGAGCTGGTCTCCTTGTGGTCGTAACGGCCACCGGGTCCGGCGGGCACGGGCAGTCGGGTGCCCCGAAAGAGTGAAGGCGTGCGCTGATCCCGGACGGTCCAACCGCTGAACGCACCGGGAACGGACCGGGAATGTCTCGGGCCGCTGTGCCCACAACGGTTCCCACCACGGTGCGCGCCTGGAACCGTCGACCGGGTGACACCGCCACCGGCCCGGGCCGACCTCGTCGTGGTCGGCGCCGGCATCGTCGGGTTGGCGCACGCGGTCGAGGCGGTGGTCCGGGGCCTGTCGGTGACCGTGGTGGAGCGCGACGAGCACCCGGTCGGCGCGTCGGTGCGCAACTTCGGGCACGCCTGCATCACCGCCCAGGAGGGCGTCGCGCACGGGTTCGCCGAGCGTGCCCGGGGCACCTGGCTGCGGCTGGCCCGGGAGGCCGGTTTCTGGGCCGGCGAGACCGGCACGCTGGTGGTGGCCCGCGCGGCCGACGAGCTGGACTGCCTCACCGAGCTGGCCGGGCGCCGCGAGCTGGAGCCGCTCACCGCCGCCGAGGTGACCGCCCGGGCACCGGTGGCCGCCGACGGGCTGCTCGGTGGCGGATTCCTGCCCCGTGACCTGCGGGTCGACCCACGCGCCGCTGTCCCGGCGATCGCGGCCTGGCTGGCCCGCCAACCCGGCGCCCGGGTGCTCCTGGGCACCCCGGTGACCGGCGTCGACCCCGGCCTGGTGCGCACCCCGCACGGTGACCTGGCCGCTGATCGGGTGGTGGTGTGCGTCGGGCACGACGTGGACCGGCTGTTGCCCGCCGTCGCCCAGGACGCCGGGCTGCGCCGCTGCGCGCTGCGGATGCTGCAGGTGCGCGCCGCCGGCGGGGCCCGGATACCACCGGCGGTGCTGACCGGCACCTCGCTGCTGCGCTATCCCGCGTTCGCGGCCACCGAAGCGGCGGCGAGGCTGCGCACCCGGCTGACCGACGACCGGCCGGAGCTGCTGGCCGCCGGGGTGAACCACATGCTCACCCAGCGCCCGGACGGCGACCTGGTGGTCGGCGACACCCACCACTACGCGCGCACCCCCGACCCGTTCGACCCGCTCGGCTCGGAGCGGCTGGACGAGCTGCTGCTGGCCGAGACCCGTGCGCTGCTCGACGTGGGCGAGGTGACCGTGGTGCACCGCTGGCAGGGGATCTACGCCAGCGCCCCGGAGGTGGAGTTCCTGCGGGCCAAGGTGGCGCCCGGCGTGCTCGCGGTGTCGGTCACCTCGGGGATCGGCATGACATGCGCGTTCGGGTTGGCCTCGGACGTCCTGGACACCCTGGAGGGCTCATGAGCGAGCGTCAGCGAGCGAATCATCAGCACATGAGCGAGCGTCAGCGAGCGGATCATCGGCACATGAGCGACCGTCAGCGAGCGGATCATCAGCACGGTTGCCGCATCCGGCTGGTCGCGCTGGACATCGCCGGCACCACCGTCGAGGAGGGCGGCACGGTGTACCGGATCCTTGCCGAGACCGCCCGCGCGCACGGCGGTACCCCGTCCGACCTGGACGTCCGCGGCTGGATGGGCGCCGACAAGCGGGACGCGATCGCCGCGCTGATCGGCGTGGACCGGGCCGACCCGCGCGCGGTCGAGGCCTACACCGCGTTCCTCACCGACCTGGCCAAGGCCTACGCCGCCGAGCCGCCGGCCCCGCTGCCCGGGGTGCCCGAGGCGCTGGCCGCGCTGCGTGTCGCCGGCGTCCGGGTGGCGCTGACCACCGGGTTCGGCCGGCAGATCGCCGACCCCTTGCTGGCCGCGATCGGCTGGGACGTGTCGGGTGTGCTCGACGCGGTGGTCTGCGCCGAGGAGGTGGCGGCCGGCCGCCCGGCCCCGCACATGATCCACCGGGCGATGGAGCTGACCGGGGTGACCGACCCGGTGGCCGTGCTCGCCGCCGGCGACACCGCGCTCGACGTGCGGGCCGGGCACGCGGCCGGCGCCGGCATGGTGGTCGGCGTGCTCAGCGGGGCGCAGACCGCAGAGGAGCTGGCCGCCGAGCTCCCCTCGGTCCTGCTGGGCAGCGTCGCCGAACTGCCCGAGCTGCTGGGTTGACCGGCCGGCCCGCCGGCGAGTTGACCGCGACCGCGACCGCGACCGCGACCGCGACGGCGGCGGTGTGGGACGGGCCGGCCGCCGGGTTCTCGACGGTCGGACTGGACCTGCCCGACCTCGCGCCGGGCGAGGTGCTGGTCGAGGTGGCGATGGCCACGGTCTGCGGCAGCGACCTGCACACCACCCGGGGCCCGCGGCCGACCCCGTTGCCCACCGTGCTGGGCCACGAGGCGGTCGGCCGACGCGGTGTGCGGGCCGGACACCCTGGCCGAGACGGTGCGGACGCGTTCCGGCGGGGAGGGCGCCGACCTGGTGCTGGAGCTGACCGGCAACAGCGCCGCGGCCGCCCCGTTGCCACTGCTCGGGCTGGGCGGCCGGCTGGCGCTGGTCGGCTCGGTGTACCCGGCGCCGGAGGTGTGCTTCGAGCCGAGCACCGTGGTGCGCGGCGTGGCCTCGATCATCGGGTCGCACAACTACCGCCTCGACGACCTGGCCGGCGCGGTCGGATTCCTCGCCGGGCTGCCCGAGCCGGCGCTGTTCGCCGAACTGGTGTCCGCGCCGTTCCCGCTGTCCGAGATCGAGGCCGCGTTCGCCGAGGCCCACCGCGGCACCGCCGCGCGGGTCGCGGTCGTGCCCGACCGGGGCGGTCCGGCGTGCCCGTTCGTCCAGGGCGACCGGACGTGGCCGGGCGTACCGTCCCGGTCATGAGCACCGAACGCCGACCGATCGTGCTGCCGCCCGGGGGTGGTCGTCGCTACGACATGCCGGGGATCCGCGCCACGTTCAAGGCCGATGGGGCCGAGACGGCCGACGCGTACTCGATCTCGACGTGGCGCCTCGAACCCCACCGCACCGGCCCGGGGCCGCACAGCCACCCCGAGGACGACGTGTTCTTCGTGACCGAGGGTGTCATGTCGCTACTGGTCGACGGCGAGTGGCTCGATGCACCGGTGGGGACCTTCGTGCTGGTGCCCGGTGGCGCCACCCACGACTTCGAGAACCGCAGCGACGTCCCCGCCACGGTGCTCAACTTCTCGGCGCCCGGTGCGTTCGAGGCGCACATGCCCGGCATCGCCGGGTGGTTCAGGGAGCACCCGCCCTCGTACGCGTGACGCGGTTCGACCGACCGTGCCGGGCGTCAGGCGGCGCCGGCGCGGCGGGCATACATGATCACGCCGACCCCGACCAGGCAGACCAGCGCGCCGATCAGGTCGAAGCGGTCCGGCCGGAACCCGTCGACGACCATCCCCCAGGCCAGCGAGCCGGCGACGAACACCCCGCCGTACGCCGCGAGGATCCGGCCGAAGTCGGCGTCGGGTTGCAGCGTGGCCACGAACCCGTAGAGCCCGAGCGCGATCACCCCGGCCCCGATCCACACCCAGCCCCGCTGCTCGCGCACCCCCTGCCAGACCAGCCACGCCCCGCCGATCTCGAAAAGTGCGGCCACCGCGAACAGCAGCACCGAGCGGGCGATCAGCACCGGGGCGGTCCGGCGAACAACTCGGAAAGCAGCGGGGCCGCCGGCTGAGGGGCAGTGGCGTGCAGCTCGACGACCTGGCCCGCGCCGAGCGAACAGGCCACCGGGACCGCTGTCGGCCGGGGAATCGGAGCGAGGCCCATGGGTGCACGGTAACCCGTTCCCACTCTGGATTCCATCGTCTGACGGAGTTATTATCGTCCAATGGCGATTGAATGTGCCGTCGACCAGGGAGCCGCCGTCGCGCTGTTCCGCTCGCTCGGTGACCCGGCCCGGTTGGCGATCCTGACCCGGCTGGCCGAGGGCGAGGCCCGGGTGGTCGACCTGACCCGGCTGCTCGGCCTGGCCCAGTCCACGGTGTCCAAGCACCTGGCCTGCCTGCGGGGCTGCCGGCTGGTCGACTACCGCACGGCCGGACGGCAGTCGTACTACTCACTGACCCGGCCGGAGCTGATCGACCTGCTGCGCAGTGCCGAGGCGCTGTTGGCGGAGACCGGGGAGGCCGTCGCGCTGTGCCCGGCCCACGGCGGGCCGGCGGTCGGCGGCCGACCGTGACCGATCCCGCGTCCGTGCCCGCCGCCCGCGCCGGTGCCGGGTCCGGTGCCGGGCCGGTGCCCGGACCCGATGTCCGGCGGCGGACGGTGCTGCACCACCGGATCCGGCTGCTCACCGCCGCGACCATCGCCTACAACGTGGTCGAGGCAGCGGTGGCCCTCGCCGCAGGCACCATCGCCTCCTCGGTAGCGCTGATCGGGTTCGGCCTGGACTCGGTGATCGAGGTCGCCTCGGCGGCGGCGGTGGCCTGGCAGTTTGCCGGCGCCGACCCCGCGCGGCGTGAGCGGACGGCGCTGCGGGTCATCTCCTGGTCGTTCTTCGCGCTGGCCGCCTATGTGACGGTGGAGGCCCTGCGCGCACTGCTCGGTGGCGGCGAGGCGGAACGTTCGATCGTCGGGCTCGCCCTGGTGGCAACCAGTGTGGTGGTGATGCCGGTGCTGTCGCTGGCCCAGCGGCGGGCCGGCCGGGAGTTCGGTTCGGCCAGCGCGGTGGCCGACTCCAAGCAGACCCTGCTGTGCACCTACCTGTCGATAGCCGTGCTCGCCGGCCTGGCGCTGAACGCCACCCTGGGCTGGTGGTGGGCCGACCCGGTGGCGGCCCTGGTCCTGGCCGGCCTGGCGATCCGGGAGGGTCGCAACGCCCGGCGCGGCGACGTCTGCTGCGGCTGAGCGCGGCCCGAGGATGGCGGAGGATAGGGGATTCGAACCCCTGAGGGCTTGCACCCAACACGCTTTCCAAGCGTGCGCCATAGGCCACTAGGCGAATCCTCCGCAGAGGAGTCTAGACGGGACGTCGCCGGCTCCCACACCCGCCCGGTGCCCCGCCTCGTCGCGACCCACTACACTCAGCGGCGGACCCCGCGCGGCGTCCAGCCCGTGAACTCCCCCAGGGCCGGAAGGCAGCAAGGGTCAACGGGCTCTGTCGGGTGCGCGGGGTCCCCTTAATGTCTCGGGTCCGGTCGGCATCGACCCGGGCCGACGCCGCATTGGCGCGCTTCCCGTGGTCAAGCTCGATCCGGCCGGTTCAGCGGAAGCTCGTTTCCCAGGTCTGACCCGGTGCGCGGTTGCGGTCGCGCTGAACCAGCGCGACCCCGTCCGGGCTGGCGGTGCCTGGGAGGTCGATGCACTTTCCGGACCGCTTGTTCTTCAGTTCTGCCCGGACGGTCGTCGAATCGTTGCTCAGGATGGCACCGTCCCAGGCCTGGCTGGCGTCGGACTTGTCCGAGTTGTTCGGTCCGTCCTGGCAGTCCCACAGATGGACGGGTGCGTCGTTGCTCTTGCTCTTGTTCTTGACGTCCAGGCACTGGCCGGTCAGGCCGTTGCGGTACTTGGAGCCGTTGTTGCCGACCTCGATGTTGGTGTTGCGCCACCACTGGTCGTCGCGCCCGGCGTTGCATGTGGCCAGGCCGGCGGCCCGGCCTTTCCCATCGCCCGGCCCCATGGATAGGCACTTCCCACTGCCGGCGTGGATGTACATCCGGGAACCGTCCGGTCGGGACTCGGGCGGGGCCGCCAGGTGCGTCGTCGGGCCGGCTGCCGGGGCCGCAAGCGAGGTGGGCGCGGTAGCCATGAGCAGGCCCGCTACGGCTGAGCCCGCCGGGACGGCGGTGACGATCCGGGTCCGCATGGTCATCTTTCCTCGAGATCTGGCGGACTCGTTACCGATTTGTGCAACGACGCGACCACCCGGGAGATGCCGATCATCGGTGTCGACGGGTCCACGCCTGCCGCGTGAACCACGCCGGTAGCCTCGCGTTGTGGCGCTGGCTCTGTACCGCAAGTACCGTCCGGCGAGCTTCGCCGACGTGGTCGGCCAGGAGCACGTCACCGAGCCGCTGCGCATCGCGTTGGCGGCCGGCCGGATCAACCACGCGTACCTGTTCTCCGGCCCGCGTGGCTGCGGTAAGACGTCGTCCGCGCGCATCCTGGCCCGCTCGCTGAACTGCGAGCTCGGGCCGACCCCGGACCCGTGCGGCTCCTGCCCGTCGTGCATCGCGCTGGCCCCGGAGGGGTCGGGCAACATCGACGTCATCGAGCTGGACGCCGCCTCGCACGGCGGGGTGGACGACGCCCGCGAGCTGCGCGACCGGGCGTTCTACGCGCCGGCCGAGTCGCGCTACCGGGTGTTCATCGTCGACGAGGCGCACATGGTCACCACGCAGGGGTTCAACGCCCTGCTCAAGATCGTGGAGGAGCCGCCGGAGCACCTGGTCTTCATCTTCGCCACCACCGAGCCGGACAAGGTGCTGCCGACCATCCGCTCGCGCACCCACCACTACCCGTTCCGGCTGATCCCACCGGGCACCCTGCGCGGGCTGCTGGAGCGGATCTGCGCCGACGAGGGCGTGACGGTGGCCGGGCCGGCGTTCTCGCTGGTCATCCGGGCCGGTGGCGGGTCGGCGCGGGACTCGCTGTCGGTGCTCGACCAGCTGCTGGCCGGCTCCGGGCCGGAGGGGGTCACCTACGAGCGGGCGGTGGCGCTGCTCGGGGTCACCGACGTGGCGCTGATCGACGACGCCGTTGATGCACTGGCCGCCCTGGACGGCGCTGCGGTGTTCGAGGCGGTGGACCGGCTGGTCGAGGCCGGCCACGATCCGCGCCGGTTCGCCGCCGACCTGCTGGAGCGGCTTCGTGACCTGATGCTGCTGCAGGCGGTACCCGAGGCGGCCGCCCGGGGCCTGGTCAGCGCGCCGGCCGACGAGCTGTCCCGGATGGCCGATCAGGCCGCGCGGCTCGGGCCCGCGAGCCTCACCCGGTACGCGGAGATCCTGCACACCGGTCTCACCGAGATGCGTGGGGCGACCGCGCCCCGGCTGCTGCTGGAGCTGCTGTGCGCCCGGATGCTGTTGCCGGCCGCGTCGACCGACGACGCGTCGCTGCTGCAACGCCTCGAGCGGATGGAACGCCGCATCGACATCGCCCCGCCGGCCGGGGAGCACGGCGCGGAACGTTCAGCGGAACGCTCCGCTGACCGGGCGGCGGCCGGCGGCGCGTCGTCGGGCCACCCGGAGTCCGGTCGGAGTGACCCGCGTTCAGCTGAACGCGGGCCACCCGCCGACGCCGGGCGTGCCGCCGACCCGGTGCGTGCCGCCGACCCGGTGCGTGCCGGCGGCTCGGAGCAGCCCGCGGACCGTTCCGGTGCGGACGACGCGGCGGACGACGAGGCGCCCGACCCGGCCGCGGCAGGCCACGGGGCCGGGCCGGGCCACCCGGGCGGCGTCGACGCCGCCGCGGTGCGCAGGGTCTGGCCGGAGATCCTCTCGGCGGCCAAGGAGGCCAGCCGCAGCACCGGCGCCCTGCTGATGAACGCCGGGGTGAAGTCACTGGAGGACGGGGTGGTGGTGCTCGGCATCAACTCCGCGCCGCTGGCCCGCCGGCTGTCCGAGCAACGCAACACCGACGTCATCGCCGCCGCGCTGCGCACCGTGCTCGGGGTGAACTGGCGGGTGCGCTGCGACCACGACGGCCCCGGAGCCCCGCCCGCCGGCACCGCCCAGACGGCCGCGCGGGTGCCGGACCCGCCGCCGCCGGCCGGTCCGCGGGCCACGGCACCGGACGGGACACACCCCGGGCGGTCGACCCCGGGCGGGGCGAATGCCGGCCGATCGACCGGCGGCGGGCCCGCCCGCGGCGAGTCCGGTCCCGGCGCGGACGGGCCGGGACCGTCGCGGTCGTCCGGGTCCCCGACGTCCGGGCGGGAACCGGACGGGAACGGGTCGTCGGTGTCGCCCGGTGCGGCCCGGCCACCGGACCGGGCGACATCCCCGCCGTCGCGGCGTCCGGGCCCGGCGCGCCCGGGATCGTCCGCTGCCCGCTCGTCCGTGCCGCTGCCGCCCGAGCCGCCACCGGACGACGAGGAGGAGATGCTCGCCGAGGCCAGCGCGGCCGCCGACGCGGGAGGGAGCGCCGCACCCCGCCGGGACCCCGAGGAGGTGGCGATCGAACTGCTGGCCGCCCAGCTGGGGGCCAGGGCCGTCGACGACCGACGCTGAGCAACCAGCCGACGCAGAGCAACCAGCCGACCTCGAGCACCGGCCGGCGGGCCCGGGCGGCTACTTCCCGGCCAGCCAAGCCAGGATGCCCCGCGAGATCGCGTCGGCGATGCGCTGGCGGCCGACCGCGTTGGACACCATCTTGGCCTCGTCGGGGTTGCGCATGTTGGCGCACTCGACCAGCGCGGCGGGCCGGCGGGCGAGGTTGAGCCCGGCCAGGTCCTTGCGCGGGGACAGCCCGTCCTTGCCAACGTAGGTGGAGGTCTGCAAGCCAGCGGCGCGCATCCCGTCGCGCAGCGCGCCGGCCAGCGACACCGACGGTGGGCCCTGCGACCGGCTCAGCGGCGGCGCGGCGTAGGCAACGTGGAATCCGCGCCCCTGCGGGGCGGCGCCGTCGGCGTGGATGGAGACCACCGCGTCGGCGTTCACCAGTTCGGCCTTCTTGCCGCGCTCGTCGACGCAGGGCCCGACGCCGTTGTTATCGTCGCGGGTCATCATCACGATCACGCCGTTGGACTCCAGCAGCGCGCGCACCCGTTTCGCGACGTCCCAGGCGAAGCGGTGCTCGGGGAAGCCGGCGTCGGTGGCGGTGCCGGTGGTGTTGCACGCCTTGGTGCCGCCGCGACCGTCCGGTACCTGCTTGTTGATCTGGTCCGGGGCAGCGGCGTTGCCGCCGTTGTGGCCGGGGTCGAGCAGCACGATGCGCGCACCGCTCTGCACGGTGCCGCCCGGGAAGTTAGAGGGTGCCTCCTCGGTGGTGGCCACCTGCGACGGGCTGACCCGTTGCCCACCGGGCGCGCACCCGGCCAGCGGCGCGACCGCGGCCACCGCGACCGCCGCCAGCAGCACCGTGCCGCGGTGGAGGAACACCCCGACACGATGTCACACGGCGATCCGGTCACCGCACGGAGGCGGACGGTCGCGGTGGGTGCCCGCCGTAGGGTAGCACCGCGGTGGCGGGCCGCCGGGCCCGGATCGGCGCCGGGCTACGCTGGGGTACAGACGCAACGAGCGAGGAGCGCGACCGTGGCCGGACCTGGGCAGCCCGACATGCAGATGATCCTGCAGCAGGCGCAGAAGATGCAGCGCCGACTGGCGGCCGCGCAGGACGAGCTGGCCACCGCCACGGTCACCGGGCAGGCCGGCAACGGCTTGGTCACGGTGACCACGACGGCGGCCGGCGAGGTGACCGGCCTGACCGTCGACCCCAAGGTCGTCGACCCGTCCGACGTGGAGACCCTGCAGGACCTGGTGCTCGGCGCGCTGGCCGACGCCGCCCGCGCGGCCAAGGAGCTGCAGACGCAGAAGCTGGGTCCGCTCGGCGAGCTGGCAGGCGGGCTCGGCCTGCCCGGGCTGGGTTAGGCCGGGCTGTAGCCGGTGTTCGAGGGGCCGGTCCAGGATCTGATCGAGGAACTCGGCCGGCTGCCGGGGGTCGGCCCGAAGAGCGCGCAGCGGATCGCGTTCCATCTGCTGGCGGCCGAGCCGGCGGACGTCACCCGGCTCGAGGACGCGCTGCGCAAGGTCAAGGAAGGGGTGCGGTTCTGCGAGGTGTGCGGCAACGTCTCGGCGAAGGAGCGCTGCCGCTACTGCTCGGATCTGCGCCGCGACGCCACCCTGGTCTGCGTGGTGGAGGAACCCAAAGATGTGCTGGCCGTGGAAAGAACGCGCGAGTTCCGCGGCCGCTACCACGTGCTCGGCGGCGCGCTGGACCCGCTGGCCGGGGTCGGCCCGGACAAGCTGAGGATCCGTGCGCTGGTGGCCCGGATCGGCGGGACCGGTCCCGCCGAGGACGAGTCCGACATCAAGGAGATCATCATCGCCACCGACCCGAACACCGAGGGCGAGGCGACGGCCACCTACCTGTTGCGGCTGCTGCGTGACTTCCCGGGTCTGTCGGTGACCCGGCTGGCCTCGGGCCTGCCGATGGGCGGGGACCTGGAGTTCGCCGACGAACTCACCCTCGGCCGCGCCCTGTCCGGCCGCCGCGTGATGTAGCCGCACTCACGAGGTGCCCGGCTGCATCAGGGGGCGCGCCGCTACGTGCCGCGGGCTTCGTCTTTCCGGGCCCGCCGTTCACGGCGGTACTCGCGCACCCGCGCGGCGCGCTCCCGGACCAGCTCGCGCTTGTGGGCGGTGTCCAGGCTGCTGCCGGCCAGCATGCCCAGCAGGAACACCCCGGCGGCGGCGAACACATACATCCAGATCGTGGACATAGTCATCAGCTCCCCTGTGACCCAAGTAATACCCAAAAGAGTGGCACGGGAAACGTTGGACCCGGTGGGTTCCTTCGGTGACCGGCCGTGCGTGTCGGCGAGGATGCGGCGATCCCCGCCGCCCACCCGGTGTCAGCCGTTCATCTGCGACGCTCCCGTCGAGGGTCGACACTTGACTGCCGAAGCCGTGGTGCCGTCGACCGGCGCCGGCGCCACCGCCGGCCGGCGCACCGGTCACCCGGCGGCCCGACTCGAGGAGGAACGCATGGACGAGCAGACCCTGGTGGGCACCCGGCGGTCGCTGCACGGGGTGGCGGAGCTGCTGCTGGCCGGCCCGCAGTACCGCGCGCACGGCACCATCCGGCTGCGGGTGACCCCGGGCGGGTTCGGCTGCGTGGTCAACCCGGCGCGGGTGGAGGGGGCACGGTTGGTGTGGCCGGGCGGACAGGTGGCGCTGGTCGGCAGCTGCCGCGAGCTGGCCGCCGCGCTGGTCGTCGACCCCGCCCCGCCCGAGGGGCTCTACGCCGACACCTCGGGCGTGGACCCGGACGACGAGCTCGCGGTGGATCCCGGGGCTGCCGGGCTGCTCGCGGACTGGTTCGCCCGGGGCGACGCCGCGTTGCGCGCGCTGGTCGCCGGCGCGGGTGGCGGCGAGCCCCGGCCGGGCGGGGCCGGGTCCGGCTCGGGAGCGGCGGCGGGCGGCTCCGCGCTGGTCACCGACCTGGGTGCGGGCGCGGACCGCGGTGGTCGGCCCGGGCCGGAGCCGGTGCTGTGGCCGGAGCACTTCGACCTCGGGGTCACCCTGGACGAGGTCAACTATGGCGTCTCGCCCGGCGACGCGGGCCATCCGACGCCCTACGCCTACGTCGGCCCGTGGACGGTGCCCGAGGGCGAGTTCTGGAACGCTCCGTTCGGCGCGCTGCGCGGCATGGCCGGACTGCCCGACGCCGACGCGGTGACGGCGTTCTTCACCCAAGCCCGCGCCGCCACCCAACACTGACCCCGCACCCCCCACCACCTGTCGAATGCGCAGGCTGATTCGACCTGGGTGGCTCCTCCGACATCGAATGCGCAGGCTGATTCGACCTGGCGGGAACGGGGAGGGGTGCGGTTTCTTGGTTTGGGTGGAACCGGGGGTGGGCGGGGGTCGTCTGTGGGGGTGTGGGTGACTATCCGCTTGTCCGAGGGTCCGAGGCGGTGGGGGCCGGTGAGGTCAGCTGGAAGCGGCTGTGCGGTCCGCACTTCGTGCGGCTGGTCCGTGATGTGTACCTGCCCAGTGGCGTACCGGTGACGCATCAGCTGCGTTGCCGAGCAGCAACCATGATCATGCCCGGCGACGCCGTGGTCACCGGCCGCTCCGCGGCGACCGTTCGTTCGGTGCCGCTGGCGCGGCCGTGGGATCCGGTGGAGGTCGTCGTACCGGAGCGAGTCCGTTTCGGGCCGGTCCGTGGTCTCAGCGTCCGTCGAACGCCGCTGCACGAGGTCGACTCCCTGCGGTGGGCGAACGCGGCCCTGGCGTCCGGCGATCGGCTCGGCCTGGACCTCGCCCTGCGCCCCTCGTTGCCGGACGCCACCGCTGATCTCGACGCGGTACTGGCCGCAGGCCTGGTCGATCGGCCTTCACTCGCTCGGTACTTCGCGGGCCGTCGTGAGCACGGTATTCGCCGGGCACGGGAGGTCCTGCGGCTGTCGGACGCCCGGGCGGAGTCACCGCCTGAATCGCGGCTGAGGGTGATCCTCGCGTTGAGTGGCATCATGCTCACGCCGCAGGTCACCGCGAGAACGGCGGAAGGGCAGTTCCTCGCGCGGATCGACCTCGGCTTGGCGGAGCTGAAGTTCGGTGTGGAGTACGACGGCGCCTGGCACGGTGACCGGCGTGAGCTCAGCCGCGACCGCAAGCGGCTCAACAAGCTGCACGCGGCCGGCTGGCGCATCGAGTTCGTCACCGCCGACCAGATGCACCGACCCGACCAGGTGGTCGACAACGTCCGCTCCGCCCTCACCCAACAGCGCAAAACCCGCCCCCGGACTCAATGAGCGGGCTCATTCGCCCTCAAGGGGTCGCCCCGGGGGCAAGGTGCGGGCTCATTCGCCCCCCCGAGGGGGCGCCCCTCTGGGGGCGCCCCGGTGGGGGAGGCCCCCCCTCTTTGCACCCGGCAGCTTGTCTCCGGGAGCGGGGGGGGTCAGCGGGAGGCGCGGTTTACCGCGCTCACCACGGCGCGCAGGGACGCCGTCACGATCGAGCTGTCGATGCCGACGCCCCAGAGGGTCTGCTCGTCGACCACGCACTCGACGAACGCCGCCGCGGCCGCGTCGTCGCCGGAGGAC
>JAJCYC010000332.1 GCA_029263115.1 Pseudonocardia sp.
CTGGCCGGAATCACCCAGATCAAGCGCACCCTCGAACGCATCGCCGCCGACCGGACCAGGATCTTCCCGATCATCGCCACCGCCATCCGAGCAACCTGACGACCTCACGCCAACCTCACGGACTTTGACGTTCCCCTGGGAGCTGACCACCCCCCATCTCGCTCATCTCTGCCGCGTTAGACCCTCACGAACGTCAGTGATAGCGACGACCTGGACTCGTCATGCGATCCGCAGGAGTCGGAGAAGCTCGTCTGCAAGCTGGAGCGAAACCGCGATCGTCGAGTCGGAGTTCACCGTCCGATCGAGCGCCCACATCAGCGAGTTGTCGCCGCCGGACTGGCCGCCTTCCTCGCCGAGGAAGCCGATCCCGGGTCCGGCATCGAGCAGGAAGTCACGTGTCTGCTGCTCGATCGCGTAGTCGACCTCGGTCGCGGGGTCGCGGTCGCCTTTCATCGTCACCGCTCTCCGACATCGCCTCCATCGTCCACACGATCACCGGGAGAACCGCGTCATGACCACCACTACGGCCCATTGCACACCGCGCCGGTCAGCGTCCGGACACCGTTCGGCCTACGCCGCCCGCTGATCCACGACCCGGCCCGGAGCCGGCTCGACCGGCTCAACGCCCTCGCCCGGTCCCTGGTCGGCGTCGAGCTGGGCACCTACGACCGGCGGATGCTGGACTGGCTCGCCGGCTGGGGCACCCCCGCCGTCGGCATCCTCGTCTCCCTGCTGCGCCGCGCTCGCCTCGCGGGCGGTGCACGATGAGCACACAAGGGCACGATCGCCAAGCGCTCGGACGGTCGGTACGTGGCGGCTGCGTTCGTACCGGTGACCGGTGGCGGCCGGCGCCGGGTGTTCGTCTACGGCCAGACCCGGGATGAGGCGTCGGACAAGCTCGACGACCTGCGGCAGGCGGCCCGGGAGCACATCCCGCGCCCGCTGGACCGGCCGACGCTCGGTGACTCCCTGGACTACCGGCTGGAGGAGGTGGTCAGGCCGGAACGGCGGGCCTCGATGTACAACGGCTACGATCTGGTGCGGCGGCAGCTCAGGCCGGTGCTCGGCCGCAAGAAGCTCGACGAGCTGGCCGCCGCTGACGCCCGCCCTCTGCTCAAGGAGCTGCGGGCGAAGAAGACCGATGGCCACGCTGGCGGGCCGCGCACCCTGTCGCCGCGCATGGTCCAGTTCGCGCACGCTGTTCTGCGGAACGCGCTGTCCAACGCGGTGGAGGAGTTGGTCAGCCGCAACGTGGCGAAGCTGGTCAAGATGTCCACGCCGGAATACGAGATCGGCGCCAGCCTCGACCCGACCGCCGCCCGACCGCTGGGAGGAGACCGGTTCGTGTTCACCACACGGACCGGCGCGCCGATCTCGCCGTACATGCTGGTCAAGTACTGGCACGAGGTACGGAAGGCGGCCGGCGTCCCGACGCTGCGGTTGTTGAGACCTGCGGCACACCGACGTGTCGCTACCCGCTGCCGACACGCGGCACCATCTACGCCTGGAGCGCCAAGTCCCGGGCCCGGCTGGTCGCCCGGCTCTCCGACCTGGACTACACGCGGCTCTACGGCCGGTACCGGGTCTGCCTCGACTGTTCCGCTGAACGCTCCGAGCTGCGGACGAACGCCCCAAACACCACCTCGCCGGCACCGGTTGTGCTCGCCAAGGGCGCCGCGCTCGACAAGATGTTCCTGCAGATGATGATCACCCAACACAGGGGCGCGATTCAGATGGCCGAGTCCGACCTTGCACAGGGCCAGAACGCGCAGGCCAAGAATCTCGCGCGGAAGATCATCGACGATCAGCGCGGCGAGATCAGCACCATGGAGGGCATGCTGAAGTCCATGTAACCCCAGTCGGTCTTGAGGTGGTCGGGTGTCCTTGACCCCGACGTGGAGCCGGATCGAGGATCGGGCTGTGGCTGAGCATCCCTGGCGGACCGTCGCGTTCGTCGACCTGGCCGGTTTCACCGCATTGACCGAGGCACACGGGGACGAGGTTGCCGCCGACGTCGCTGAGCAGCTGACAAAGCTGACGTCGGCGGCCCTCGGGCCCGATGACCGGTTGGTGAAGACGATCGGTGATGCGGTGATGCTCGACGCTGCCGACCCGATCGCCGGTATCAGCGTGATCGGCAGGATCATGGACGGCTGTTACGACACGCCCGGTTGTCCGCTCGCCCGCGCGGGCCTGCACCACGGGCCGGTCGTCAGCCGAGGCGGCGACCTGTTCGGCAACACGGTCAACCTGGCGGCCCGGGTCGCCGGGCAGGCCACCGGTGGTCAGGTCCTGGTCACAGCTCCGATAGCCGAGCAGGCACGAGCCGGCGGACTCCCGATCGAGAACCTGGGCACGTTCGCACTACGCAACGTCGCCGAGCCGATCGAGTTGTTCGAGGTCCAGCTCAGGCCCCCGGTGCTCGGCGGCGCCGTCGACCCCGTCTGCCGCATGCATGTCGAGCGCGCCACGGCGGCCGGGCGCCTGCGGTACGAGGGGACGAACTACTGGTTCTGCTCCTTGGACTGCGCGGCGACCTTCACCTCGCACCCAGAGCGCTACTCATACTGACACCGGGCGTCCGCCGCCGAGTGCGGATCAGTGGCTGTGGCCGGCTCGTTCGCGCCGGTGCCCCGGCCGTTCCGCAGCGATCACGACGGAGCCGGTCGGCACGGTGAACTCAGCGGTCCGCACGACCCCCTCGTGCTGCAAGTCGAGGAACAGGCGGTATGTCCCCGCGCTGGGCACCTCGGCTGGCCAGACCCCCGACGGTGGCTCGCGATGAGCGGGTACGTGCTGGTCAGACTGGCGGAAGGGGAGGATTCGAACCCCCGGACCCTTTCGGGACTCTCGCTTTCAAGCTGCAGAGGATCATAGCCGTTCGGTCCGTCTCCGCAGGTCAGACATACAGTGCCGTTCGGACTCGTCCGGCTGAACGGGGCCGCGTTGTTGTCACGGTTGTGGTCAGCCAAGCTGGTCGCTCTGTCCCCTTCCTCGTCGTCCTGGCCGCCTCATGGACCGGGGCGGACGAGGAACGTCTCCAGGACTCCCACCTTTCATTCAAGATCAAGGACCGCGGCGGTTCCGTAGGGGGTAGCGTCGCGTCCATGGCCGACAAGAGTCTCAGCGAGCAGGCCCGCGAGGCCGTCCTGAAGGCGATCATCAAGGCAGCACCGAACGTGGGGAACAGCCCGGCAGGAATCCGCGACCTCGCCGAGGCGTTCGCCCTTCTGGAGCGAGAATTGGTCCCCGTGGCCGGCGCCGTGAGGAACAAGACCTAAGCCCGCTCAGGGCTTGACCCATGTCGAGGAAGAAACCGGGAACGTGGCGATGACCGGAGGAGCCGGTCCTTCGGTGTAAGCTGGCTAGCGCAACACGACACCGCCGCCGTTTGGCCGTGCACCAGCACGAATGTTGCGCTCGTTTCAGCGGAGGCCGACCTACGGTCCGGGGACGTACAACTGCCGTGCGTACGGTCACTGGCCACCGAGCGTAGGTACGCACGTGGGTTTGCATGCCCGAGCGATTGCTGGCCCCAGTGGGCTGAATGGGTACATTTCCGCTGCTCGCGAGGCTTCCAGTGCGGCGTTGTTGGTGCTGAGCGCATGCTGGTGGGATGGTGACGCTACGAGACCAACCGGCCCCGGTTGGTGTTGATGCCGACCGGGGCGGCGAGTTGACATGGCGCCAGCAGTGGGCGGCCGGTCAGGGCCGGTTCGTGGTACCGCTGGTGGTGGTGCTGGCCGTGGCCGCGTGGCTTGCCGGCACCATGTCGGGATTGGTGCCCGCCGGGCAGTCGCGCATCTCGTTGGTCGTGATCGGGGCGGCGTGCACCGCGCTGTCGGCGGCGCTGCCGCTGTGGCAACGCCGCCGAGCCAACACCGCGCGGGTCGATGCGGTACAGGCCGCGAAAGCCGCGCGAGCAGAGCTGCGGGTGGCTTTGTCCGACACTCTGGATCCGTTCGCGCACCTGCTCGGCCGGCTGACCACCGCGCGAGGCCCGGCGAAATCCCAGCTGCGCGGCGAGGCGATCTCGCTGGCGGTCGCAGCACTCGCCGGCCTGGCCCATGAACAACGTGCCCGGGTATGCGTGTTCCTGCTACACGACGACCCACCCACCTTGCGGCCGGAACGGTTCTCCGGCCGGTCCGGTGCACCAACGGCAAGTTTCACCGCCGACACCCCCGGTGGCGCCGGCGCGCTCGGGATCGCCCGAGGGGCCGGGTGGCTTTACATCCCCGATGTCGCCGTGCAGGCCCCACCGTTCTGGCTCGACGACGAACGCCAGTACCGCTGCGTCCTGCTCGGCCCGCTGGCCGCCGCCGAGCGTTCCCGGGGACTGCTGACCATCGACACCCCCGAGCCCAACGCCCTCGACGGCATCGACGTCGCCCTGGTTCGGCTCCTAGCCACCCTACTGGCCACCGCGCTGTCGATATGAGTGACCGACAGAGCCTCGTAGAGGCGGCAGTGTGACCGACCCGACGCGCCCGGGCGAGCGGGGCCGGTTTCGAGGCCCGTGTGCGTGTGCGATAGTCGGTGTCGTGGTGTGCGACCGGCTACCGCATGGGGGAACTGGAGTGATCCAGATACCAGCCTCGAACTCCCAACAACGAGTCGAGGCGATCCTGGCCGACCCCGAAGGTTACTTCGCCACAGCCCGCGCCGAGGCCTGGAAACAAGCCACCGAGGAAGTCAACGCCGAGCTGAACGCCCGCGCCTCCGCCCGCCGCAACGGCCAGTAGCACATCCGTCACCAGTTCATAGCATTTCGGCTTTAGTAGGCGCGTTGGGCTAGCCAGTTCTCGGTGAAGCGGTACCCCGACCTCCAGCCAATCCCTGATCTTGTCTGACATCGCCAGTTCCAGCTCGAGCGTGCCGGCCCGGCCTATGACGCTGGGAGCGGACGAGGGAGCTCCGCTCAGGCCTGGCGGATCGCGGGAATGGCGGGCGCGACACCATCGGCGATCTTGTTCATCTCGGTCTGGCAGGCCATTCGCCGCGACTCCGCCCATCGGCACCGGCTGCCAGTTCTGCTGCGGAACCGGAACAGGCAGAGCCGACTCGCGGGGGTAGCCGCTGGCGGGCGTGCTCTCAGGCGTCGACACTGTGGCGTGCTCGGGTGTTGGCCGCCACTGAGGATGACGGCCTGACGCCCGGTTGCCGCCATTGACGGTGACGACGAACGACGCGTCTCCGCCGCGTTCGTCGGCGCCGCCACCGTGACGATCAACGGGTCCGTCCCAGCGTCGAGCACACCTGCCCGTCGCCGGTGGTCTTCATGGTGGCGAGCCGGGCCCGGTTGATGTGCGCGGTCGAGCCCTTCCCAGCCCCGCGCCCCCGCCCACACCAGTTGGCCCCTGCCTGTCGTGGGCCTGGTAGACCATGCTCGTGCGCCGTGCCCCCACCCCGACCCGATGATCGGCATCGCCGACACCGGACAGGCCGAGACCGACCTCACCACCGGCACGCTGTGCTGTCCGTCGTGTGCCGGGCCGTTGCAGCGGTGGGGGCATGCTCGGGCCCACAGCGTGCGCGACCACGGCACGACCACCCTGGCCCTGCGACCGCGACGGGCCCGCTGCCACACCTGCCGTGGCACCCACGTCCTGCTGCCCGCCGTGGTAGCCCCACGCCGAGCCGACACCACCGCCGTGATCGGCTCCGCGCTGCAGGCCAGCGCCAGTGGCACGGGATACCGGCGGATCGCCGCGCAGTTGCAGCGACCGCTGTCCACCGTGCGGCACTGGATCCGCGCTGGCCGCGACCCCGCCCACGTCGAGTGGCTACGGGCCCAGGCGCTGTCCTGGCTCGCTCAGCTCGACCGCGACGTCATCGCCGACCTCGAGCCGCAGGCCACCCTGCTCGGTGAGGCGCTCTCCGCACTGGCCGCCGCCGCGCTCACCCTGCGCGTCCAGCTCGCCCCACACGTCCCGCCCTGGACGCTGATCGGCCAGATCACCCACGGCCGGCTCGTCACGCGGCCGGCACCGACCCGGCCGGGCTGAGAGACCGCTCCTGCCAGGTCCTCGCGCGCCCGCAACCGGACGGCAGCGTGACGACGCCGAACCCGCCGGGTCAGCCGGCGGCTCGCGCCACCTTGACGACCACGCCGCCACCCTGACGACCAACCCCGCCCAGAATGTCGAGTTATCGTCGTCATCCTGGATGGCGCCATCATCGTCATGTTCGACGGCGGGCAACACTCGGGATCGTCGGTGTGTCGGGTGTGATTACCCGGCTGCTGATCACGTCGTCCTGCACGTCCCGGGCGTTGCGCACCAGATGGGTGACTTCTCGACGCCCACGCCGCTCAGCCTGGATCCACCGTCGAAATGGGTCCTTGATGGTGAGTCGTAACGCACGAATGCCCCTCTGAGCTGGGAGAATGTGGCTTGCGAAGGTCACATTGGTCCGCACAGAAGGGCATCCGCTGGATGCGACTATCTC
>JAJCYC010000333.1 GCA_029263115.1 Pseudonocardia sp.
ATTGAACAGGCCACTAGCAGCAGGTATCTGAACCAGGCGTTTCTCTAGGCGATTCCCGGTTCAGCAGCCACCCGCACCGCCCTGACCTCTGGCATCACCCGCCAGGATCTCTAGACCAGCCGAATTACGCGGAACGCAGGGAAGTCGATGCGCCGAAATCGGCACATCGACTTCCGAGGTCGCGCGGGTCCGCCGCGCCCCGTCGAGGCGACACTCCCGCCACGGCCGGTGTCACGCCGCCCCCTGGCGGGCCTCCACGCTCCGCCGCAGCGCCTCCAGCAGATCCGTGACCTCGGTCGCCTCCGGGGCCTGGGACGCGGCGACCACCTCGTTGCCGGCCAGCTTGTCCTCGATCAGTTGACGGACCTGGTCGGTGTAGGTATCGCGGTAGTCCTCCGGCCGCCACTGAGCGCTCATCGACTCGATCAGGGTGCGGGCCATGTCGAACTCGCGGCCGTCGGTCGGGCCGGCCTCGGGCAGGTGGTCCAGACTCCCGGCGGGGTCGCGCACCTCGTCGGCGTAGTTCAGCGTCTCCAGGGCCAGGACGTCGCCGTGCGCCCGGACGGCGGCCAGGTACTGCTTGCCGCGCATCACGAAGGTGGCGATCGCGACCCGGTTGGTCGCCGCCATCGCGCTGGCCAGCAGCGCGTACACCTTGGCGTTCTCCTGCTTGGCCGGCGCGAGCCAGTAGGTCTTCTGGAAGTAGATCGGGTCGATCTCGTCCAGGTCGACGAACGCCTCCACGTCGATCGAGCGCGAACGTCCCGGGGCGATCTCCTCCAGCTCGCCGGGCTCGATCAGTACCACCTGACCGTCCTGGGTGTCGAAGCCCTTGACGATCTCGCCATAGGCCACCTCCTCGCCGGTGCGCTCGTTGACCCGCCGGTTGCGGATCCGGTCGGTGGTGCCGCGCTGGTACTGGTGGAAGTGCACGGAGTGGTCCTCGGTCGCGCTGAACAGCCCGACCGGGACGGTGACCAGCCCGAAAGTGATCGAGCCGGTCCAGATCGCGCGTGCCATCGGTCCTCGTTCCTCCTTGCCGGCGGGAGCCCGCCGGTCGGTCAGTCTCCGGCCTGGTCGTCGCCGCCCATTGCGGCCAGCCGTTGGACGGCCACGGCGTGCCGCCGCTCGGCCTCCCGCAGCACCCGTTGCGCATCGGCCCGGGCCCGACGCGCGACCCCGGCCGCCTGGCGGGTCCGCTGTTCGCGCTGCTCGGCGGCGGTCAGCTCGGCGCGCAGTTCGGCGACGGCGCGGTGCGCGGCGGCCTCGGCCCCGGTGGCCGCGTCCAGCGCGCGCAGAGCCTCGGCCTCCGCTGCCTGCGCCTCGTCGCGGGCCACCGCCCGACGCAGCAGTTCGGTGCGTGCTGTGGCCAGGGCCCTGGTCGTCGCCTGGTCCGGGGTTCCGGGCTCCGCCCACCGGGCCGGTCGCGACCCGGCGGGTGCCAGTGCGCTGGCCGGGCGCGGGCGGGTGGACGGGTCGGTGGCCGGCCAGGGTGACCCGCCCGCCTCCAGATCCTTCGCCGAGCTGAGCCGCCCGTCGGTGAGCCTGGCGGTGGCCGCGGGGTCGGCCAGCGCGGCGGTGAACATCTCCTCCAGCTCGCGGGCCACCGCGTCGCTGACCGGTTGCCCAGCCTCCCGCGCCAGCTCACGGCATCCGGCGACCAGCTGGGCGAGCAGTGCGTGCCGGCGGGTGGACAGCGTGCGCAGGGCTGCGCCGTCCAGCTCCAGGTGCGCGCTCCGCAGCGCGGCGCCCAGGTCGGCGAGTTCGCCGAGGTCGGCCGGTCGGCGCCGGACCAGCTGGTTGACCAGCCACGCCGCGGTGGTCGGCCGGCGCAGCCCGCCGATCGCGGTGGCGCACGCTCGGTCGCCGGCTGCCCGGGCCGCCTTGACCCGCTGCGCGCGGGCGCCGGTGAACTCGGGTGGCGGCAGCGCGTACAGCGCATCGGCGGCGGCCTCGAGATCCACCCGCCCAGCCTGTCATGCCGGCGAACGGCGGGGTCGGCGCACGCACCGGCTACCATTCTCCCGTGACCGGCCATCACCCACCGTGCCCGACCGGCTACCGCCGGCTGGTGCTCGCCGCCGCGGCGCTGCTGTCGCTCACCGGCTGCGCGGCGGCCCCCGAGCAGCCCCCGGCCCGTCAGCCGATGGTCACCCCGACCGGGCCGGCCGGTGCCACCACCCCGGTCGCCCAGACCGCGTGCACCCAACGTGCCGCCAACGCGGTCACCGCGCAGACCGCGTTCAACACGGCCAACCCCGGCGACGTCATCTGCCTGACCGGCGACATGAGCGACCTGCGGTTGCGGATCTTCCGCTCCGGCACCCCGGACGCGCCGATCCACGTGCTCGGCGACGGAAAGGTGCGCACCGCAGGGATGGACGTGGACGCCGACCACGTGGTGCTGGACGGGATCACCGCCGACAAGCCCCGGGCGCCGGGCATCTCGCTGCACGGCACCGGGCTTACCCTGCAGAACTCGCGGGTCAACGAGCCGAAGCTCGGCGACCGGGACGCGATCCGGTTCTGGGGCCGGGACATCAAGATCCTGCACAACACGCTGAGCAACACCCGCAACGAGGACCGCGCGCACGCCGACTGCATGCAGACCTACGCCACCGACCGCGACCACCCGGCCAGCCAGAACGTGCTGATCGACGGCAACCGGTGCGAGAAGATCGACAACAACTGCCTGATCGTCGAGGGTCCGGGCAGCAGTGCCGGCGACGGCAGCGGCATCGGCGAGACCCGCAACATCACCTGGACGAACAACTTCTGCGACAACCGGGCCGCCCAGGCGGTGCTGCTCGACGACGCCCAGGGCGCCACGCTCACCGGGAACGCGATCGTCGGGAAGATCCACCACGCGTTCGCGATCCAGAACGGCTCCACCGGCGTCGCGGTGTCCCGCAACAAGCTCAACCCCGCGCTGAAGTTCGAGGTCGGCATGGACGAGTCGTCGCGGCGGGCGTACCGGGGCCCCGAGCCGGGCGGGCAGCCCTAGCCCGGGTTCCCCGCGCCGCGCCGCTGTACCGGCACCGGTCGGCCGGCCGGCAACTGCTCGCCACCGCTGAACGCCCGGGGGTCGCGGGCCTGCACGTCCTGGAACAGCGTTGGTTTCGCGCCCTCCCAGCGCAGCCCGGACACGTACATCGAGCGCTGTCCCGGCCGGGCGTAGGCGTGGAAGACCAGGTAGTCGTTCGTGGTGCCGGGCACCACGTCCTGCCCGCCCGGGTTGGTCATGCCGCCGAAGGTGGTCTTGGTCAGCAGTGCGCCGGGGCTCTTGACGAACGGGCCGGCCAGCGAGCCGGCCGTCGCGTAGTTCACGAAGTAGCCGCCGCTGTTGTAGGCGTTGCCGGAGTAGAGCAGCACGTACTTGCCGCCGCGCCGGACCAGGGTCGGGGCCTCGACGATGTTGGCCTCCTCCGGCCGGTCGGCGGTGATCAGCGCCCGGCGCTCGCCGGTCGGGGTCAGCCCGTCCCGGCTCATCCGCTGCGCCCAGATCGTCGCCTTGCCCCGGCCGCTGGTGTAGAGCAGGTACTGGGACCCGTCCGCGTCGGTGAACGACTTGGGGTCGATGCTGTCCACGTCCTCCGGGCGGCAGACCAGCGGTTTGTCCCCGGCCGGGCGGAACGGACCGGTCGGGGAGTTGGCCAGCGCGGCGCCGATGCACTGCACGTCGTTCGGCGCGGCGGCGCGTGCGGTGAAGTAGAGCAGGTAGGTGCCGTCGCTGCGGGCCGACACGTCCGGTGCCCACACGCTGCCGCCGTTGCCCTTGGCCATCCATGTGGGCAGCGTCGGCATGGCGTCTCCGCCGTCCACCCAGGTACCGCGCAGCGTGCCGGCCCGGGTCACCGGCACGTGCCGCACGCCGGTCCCGTAGCCGCTGGCGGTGGAGTAGGCGTAGTAGGTGCCGCCCACGGCCAGCACGTCCGGGTCCGGGAAGTCCCGGGCGATCACCGGCTTCGGTGGCGGGGCGGTGGCGGCCGGTGGTGGCTTCGGCGCGGGCGGCGCGCTCGGGGCCGCGTCCGAGTCGGGTGCGATCGCGGTGGTGAACGCCCAGGCGAGGACGACCGCGACGGTCAGCTGCGTGCGCTGGTGCAGGCGGAACCGCCCGCCACGATCGTGGAGTTTCATCGGACGGAGAGTAGCTCGATCCCCCTGCGGGTTCGGGCATCTAGTGCGCGATCGTGTGATCGTGTCGCCGGGTGACTACGAACGGGCGCTGATCGGACGGGCGACGGGGGTACTTGCCGGTCAACTAGGCTGCCCAACGCGGCCCGAGCCCGCCCGGGCCTCCGTCACGCCGGCGGGAGCGATCGCGGGGAAACCCCGCGGTCGCGCTGTCCCGAGGAGGAGAGTCATGGCAGTCAAGAGTCGTGGTGCGGTGATCCGCAAGGCGCCGGGCACGTACGAGGTCGTGGACCTGATGGTCGACGATCCGCGGCAGGGCGAGCTGCGGGTGAAGATGGTCGCCTCCGGGCTGTGCCACTCCGACGACCACATCGCAACCGGCGACATGCCGGTGGGCCACTACCCGTTCTGTGGCGGCCACGAGGGTGGTGGGGTGGTGGAGTCGGTCGGGCCGCACACGGCCGGGTTCGAGGTCGGCGACAAGGTCATCTTCTCGTTCCTGCCGGCCTGCGGGAAGTGCCGTTGGTGTGCCACCGGGCACTCCAACCTGTGCGACCTGGGCGCGTTGTTGCTCGCCGGGTCCCGCTGGTCGGACCCGACGGACTTCCGGTTGCACCTGGAGGACGGCAGCCCGGTGGGTCAGATGGCCGGCATCTCCACCTTCTCGGAGTACACCACCGTGGCGATCGACTCGGCGATCAAGGTGCCGGACGACACCCCGCTGGAGAGGGCCTGCCTGCTGGGCTGCAGCGTCGGCACCGGCTGGGGCTCGGCGGTGAACACCGGTGAGGTGCGCCCGGGCGACACGGTCATCGTGATGGGCATCGGCGGAATCGGGATCAACGCCGTGCAGGGCGCGCTGCACGCCGGTGCATCGAACGTGATCGCGGTCGACCCGGTGGCGTTCAAGCGGGAGACCGCCGAGTCGCTGGGCGCCACGCACAGCGTGGACAACATGGCGGCGGCCACCGAGATCGCCCAGGGGTTCACCAACGGCCAGGGCGCGGACGTGGCGATCGTGACCGTCGGGATCACCAACGGTGGGCACGTGGCCGAGGCGTTCGGTGCGGTGCGCAAGCAGGGCACCGTGGTGGTGACCGGGCTCGGCGATCTGACCGAGGTCGGCCTGCCGATCCCGATCAGCCAGCTCACCCTGTTCGAGAAGAAGCTCAAGGGCTCGCTGTTCGGCTCGTCCAACCCCAACGCCGACATCCCGAAGATGCTGGCGATGTACCGCGCCGGGCACCTCAAGCTCGACGAGCTGGTGACCACCGAGTACGCGCTCGACGACATCGCCAGGGGCTACGAGGACATGCACGCCGGCAAGAACATCCGCGGCGTCATCCGCTACTGAGCCCCGCGACCGCCCGGCCCCGTTGCTCAGGGGTCGGGCGTGCCGTTGTGGAGGGTGCGGTCGATGAGGAGGGCGGCGCCGAGTTCGAGCACGTCACCGGTCAGCGGCCGGCCCAGCAGCTGCTCGGCCTGGGCCAGCCGGTAGCTGACGGTCTTGTGGTGGACGTGCAGCGCCTGCGCGGTCCGGGTGCGGCTGCACCCCGAGGACAGGTACACCAGCAGCGTCTCGCGCAACCGCGCGCAGGTCTCGTCCCGCCCGTCGAGCGCGCCCAGCCGTTCGGCGGCGAAGGCCCGGGCCCGCTCCGGCTCGGTGCACAGCACCCCGGCGAGCTGGATGTCGAGGTGGCCGACCACCCCGGGGCCGGGGCGGCTGGACAGCCGGGCGACCCGGTCGGCTTCCCGGGCCTCCAGGTGCGAGCGGCGGAATCCGGCCCGTCCACGACCCGGCCGGCCCATCCCGGCGAGTACCCCGTCCAGCCGTACCTCGGCCAGCGTGGCCAGCCGCTCCGGGTCCGGTGCCGCCGGCCAGGAGAACCAGGCCCACCAGGTGCCGTCGCCGACCGGCAGGCTCACCGCGGCGGCCCCGCCGGTCTCGCGGGTCAGTGTGGTCAGCGCCGAGGGCACGTCGCCGTCGGCGGCCAGCGGCGCCAGGACCAGCGCCACGTGGTGGCCCCGCACGTCGTAACGCAGCACCGAGCTGGCCAGGCCCTCGTCGACGGGGCCGTCCTCGAGCAGTTCGCGCACCACCTCGCCCGGCGAGCGGGCCGGCGGTCGCGAGCCACCGAACTCCGCCCGGTACTCGGTGACCAGGTACTCGCACGAGCGGTCGATGAAGGTGAAGATGTGCTGGGAGGACAGCGCCAGCACCTCGGCGAGCAGATCGGCGTCGTCCAGCCGCTCCCGGACGTAGGCGCTCCAGCGCTGCCAGATCAGCTCGTGGCCGTGCCGGTAGGCCCGCAGCAGGTCGGTGATCTGCCCGCCGCTGGCCGTGACAGCATGCCGCAGTAGCCGGCGAGCCCCCAGCGGCGGCTCGGTCGCGGTCGCCGGTACCCCGAACGCCAGGGTGGACAGGATCGCGCCGATGTTCTGGTCGGTGCTCTCCCGGACCGCGTCGACCCCTTCCGCGGAGTCGGCCGACACCAGCCGGGGCAGCCGGGCCAGCACTTCGGCGCTGATCTGCGCGGCGATCTCACCCGAGCGCGGCAGCAGTTCGTGCGCGCAGCGTTGCATGACCATCGCCGCCGGTTCGCCGGTGGAGGGCACCCGCCGACCGTAGTGGTCGTCCCTGCGGCGCGGCGGCCAACTATCCAAACAGGCAAGATTCGTTATCTACTCAGGACAAGTGTTGTGCGGATCACTCACCGCGCAGTCGTTCGGCACGCCACCTCGGATAGACCCGTCACGGCGGCTTGACCGGCGTGGCCATTGGCCGCGCGGGCGCCGACCGGCACCATTCGCACACGATGCGTTGCGGCCGGCGCGTCCCCGGCAACGGCCGCCCACTCACGTCGACGAAGAGGTGGACCCAGTGACCGAGCCAGACGACTTCGCGCAGGTCGGCACCGGACTGACGGTGTTCGAGCACGACGAGCCGGTCGAGGGGCCCGTGGTGTGGCTGGACTCGCCGGCCGCGGTGATGGAGTTCTGCTCCTCCGGCGACGTGGCGAACTCGATCGTGCTGGCCCGCGGCGGTACCACCACGTTCCTCACCCCGGCGCTGTCGTCCGGGGTGAAGGGCGTGATGACGCTGCAGGGCTCGCCGGAGAGCCACCTCGGCATCCTGAGCCGGGAGTACGGCATCCCGGCGCTGATGTCGGTGGCGTTCACCGAGGGCGTGCGCAGCGAGCGCGGCGAGACCATCCCGCCGGACGGCGCGATCGTCCGGATCGACGTGTCCACCTCCCCCGAGGGCCGGGTGTCGATCGCCGAGGGTGACCGGGTCTACGGCGAGAACGCCGGCACCGGCGAGAACGCCGGCACCGGCGCGGAGGCCGATCCCGAGGCGGCGGCGGCAGCCGCCGCACAGGCCGAGCAGCTCAAGGCCCTGATGACCAGCTACCGGGGCGAGATCGCCGACGGTATCCGCGGCGACCGGCAGATGCGGGTCCGGCTGAAGTCGGGGGTGCTCGACGGGACCCCGGACAACATCCACCGCGACCTCGACGCCGACGAGGTGTCCGACTTCCTGGCCTATTCCGGCTGGAACCTGTGGGACCTGATCAAGGCCCGGCAGACCGAGGGCGAGTCCGGGCTGATTCCGCGCCAGGAGTACGAGACGGTCTCGTTCGTCCACCAGTGGGCCACCTATGCCCGCCGGTTCGACGAGATCACCGACAAGATCGGCGTCGACGGGGTGATCGAGCTGGGCGCCCTGGCCCGTCACGAGATCGGCACCAAGGCCAACTACGTGCACTCCTGGGGCCTGGGGATCTGCCCGCTGATCGGCAAGGCCATCACCAACCAGCTCGGGGTGTCCAGCGAGCTCGACCAGCAGCGCAACGCGAACACGATCATCCAGTTCCGCCGGCGGCTGCAGTACGGGCAGTGGGGCCCCGGCCCGAGCTTCATCTCCGGGCGGCGCTACCTCGCCCCGGTGCTGGAGCCGGAGTGGATCGAGCGCTTCCAGGAGGAGGAGACCCGGCTCGACGACCCGGACCGGCTGGCCGCGTTCCGCTCGTTCAACGCCACCACCGAGCTCACCGGGTTCCTCCTGCACTACGACTGCCGGGCCGGGATGTCCGACACCGGCCCCTACCCCCTTGATCCGGCCAGGCCCGGCTCCGCTGATGGGCAAGGCTTCGTCCTGGTGCGCGACCACTTCCTCTACGAGCAGGCCTACGATTGGTCGGAGCCGCTGTCCGACCTGCCCTACTGCGTGACCCAGGCGATGTTCTTCCGGCCGGACACCCCGGTGGAGATCGCGATCAACGACATCGCCACCACGTTCGCCCGACCGCGCAACTACCTGAAGTACCTCTCCGGCGTTGCCGTCTACGCCCGCGACACCTGGGACACACCGGTGTCCCAGGTGCGTCGGCTGGACGAGACCGAGATGGCCCGGATCGTCACGCGCTGCAACGAGTCGATGCTCGCGCTGTACAGCTCGATCAGCCAGCTGAGCTGGGACGACCGGATCCGCAACGGGGTCAAGGTGTACTGCCGGGACTTCCTGCTGCCCTACGCCCGTGCGGCCGGGGTCTGGGACTCGTGGATGGCCGACGGCTACGACGACTTCGCGCGAGAGACCGAGCAGGCCTATCCGTTGCTGGTCAGCGGCCAGGCCGCGCCGGTGCTGGGCGCGGTGTTCCTGATGGGCCAGGGCCTGGTGCCCGACTCCGGGCTGGGTACCGCTCCCGAGGTGGGTGAGGAGGTGCTGCCCGCGCTGCACGCGGTCGCGTTGCGTGGCAACCTCGCCGAGGTGCCGGGGGGAATGGCGGACGTGCTGCTGGACGCCGACCTGGTCGCGCACACCCCGGCCGGCTACCTGCTCACCGAGGCCGGTCACCGCCGCCACGGAGAGCTGCTGGACGCCGAGCGCGCCGGCCTGGACACCGACCGGCTCGGCCAGATCTACGACCGGTTCCTCGCGGTCAACGGTCCGATGAAGGCCGCGTCCGCGAAGCCGGCCACCGACGATGACGCCCGGTTCGTGCAACTGGGCGAGCTGGGCGAGCTGGTGGAGCGGGCCGGCGGCGCGCTGAGGCGGACCACCGAGCTGCTGCCCCGCTTCGGCGCCTACCAGCCCCGGCTGGATGCTGCGCTCGGCCGCGCGGAGAACGCCGAGTGGCAGTACCTGACCAGCCCGAAGGTCGACTCCGTGCACACGGTCTGGATGGAGATCCACGAGGACTACCTGCAGACCCTGGGCCGCAGCCGCGAAGAAGAGGGGAGCTACTAGCCCGTGAGCGCCAACGACCGCTACAGCCCTACTGTGCGCTCACGAGTCCCCTGGACCTACGCCTTCACCGATGCGGGCGACGCCGGCCGGGACATCCTGGGCGGCAAGGGCGCCGGGCTGGTCGAGATGGTCGGGCTGGGCCTGCCGGTGCCGCCGGGATTCGTGATCGGCACCCCGTGCGGGCGGGCCTACTTCGACGCGTTCCCCGGCCCGGCACTGCCCGGGGACCTGGACGGCGAGCTGGCCGGGCGTCTCACAGCGTTGGAGGAAGCCGCCGACCGGGCCTTCGGGAACGACGAGGACCCGCTGCTGGTGTCGGTCCGCTCCGGGGCGCCGGTCTCCATGCCGGGGATGATGGATACCGTGCTGAACGTCGGGCTCACCGTGGCCGGCACCGAACGGCTGGCCGCCCGGACCGGCGACCCCAGGTTCGCCTACACCAGCCTGGAACGGCTGCTCGACACGTTCGCCCGTACGGTGCGCGGCGTCGACGTCGGCGAGGTCGAGGACGCGCTGCTCGACCTGCCGCCGATCGCCGACCCGGGGCAGGCCGCGAAGGCCCGCTGTGAGGCGCTGCTGAAGGTGATCGAGGTCGAGTCGGGCAGCGCTTTCCCGGACGCGCACGGTCAGCTCCGCGAGTCGATCGAGGCGGTGTTCCGGTCCTGGCGCAGCCGCCGGGCCAAGGCCTACCGCAAGCACAAGGGCATCGACGAGGGCATGGGCACCGCCGTGGTCGTGCAGACCATGGTGTTCGGCAACCGGGACGACCGCTCGGGCAGCGGGGTGGCGTTCACCCGCGACCCCTCCACCGGTGCCCGGGGGGCGTTCGGCGACTTCCTGTTCACCGCCCAGGGCGAGGACGTGGTGTCCGGCGAGCACGACACCCAGCCGCTACCGACCATCGCCGAACGGCTGCCCGAGGTCTACGACGAGCTGCTGGGCACCTTCGACACCCTGGAGCGGCACGCCCGCGACCTCTGCGACATCGAGTTCACCATCGAGTCCGGCCGGCTGTACCTGCTGCAGACCCGGGTCGGCCAGCGCAGCGGGCGGGCCGCCGTGGCCCTGGCGCACGACCTCGTCGAGGACGGCCTGATCACCGTCGACGAGGCGCTGACCAGGGTCGACGACGAGCAGCTGTTGGCCGCCCAGGCTCCCCGGTTCGCGGACGAGGCGATCGACGTCATCGCCCGGGGGCTCGCGGCCTCACCCGGCGCGGTCACCGGGTCGTGCGCGTTCGACGCCGACCGGGCCGCCGTGCTGCACGAGAACGGCAAGGACGTGGTGCTGCTGCGGCCCACCACCTCACCGGCCGACCTGCCCGGGGTGATCGCGTCGGTCGGGGTGGTCACCGGCCGGGGCGGGCGCACCAGCCACGCCGCCGTGGTGGCCCGGGGCATGGGCCGGGCGGCGGTGTGCGGGGTCGGGGTCATCCAGGTAGCGGCGGACAAGCGCGGCGCCACGCTGAACGGCCACGAGCTCACCGAAGGCGAACTGATCTCCGTGGACGGCGACCGGGGCATCGTCAGCGCGGGCCGCCGCGAGCCGACCGACGCGCACGAGGCGGACCCGAAACTGGCCACGTTCCTGCGATGGAAGGACGAACGATGACGGCAACGCGTCAACAGACCCGCTTCACCCCGGCCGACGACCTGCTGCACGACGAGGTCTCCGCCGCCGGTCCGCTGGCCCGGGAGAGCCTGCTGCTCACCGCGCCGATTTCGGAGCACGAGCTGCTGGTGTTCCTCTACCTCTGGCGCGAGGGCGGTACCAAGTGGGGCCGATTCATCGAACTGGGCTGGCCGGCCGACTACGTGAAGGGTCTGGTCACGCCGTGAGCCTCGAACCCAGGGACGACCTGCGCCACCACCTGCGCCCCGGTCCGCACTCCCGGGAGAGCCTGTTCTACGACCTGGTGCTGCCCGACGAGGGGCTGCTGGTGTTCACCTACACCTGGGTGGATGCCGACGACCAGGCCGGGCACCTGTTCGCGGTGGTCGGCGACGACAACCGGAAGTTGGCGTTCTCCGCTGCCGACGGGGTCGCGGCGGGCGGGCGGGACTTCGACGACTGGCGGGTGCCGGGCGACTCAGGTGAGGTCTGGGTCAGGAACCACGACCTGCTGCGGACCGCCACGTACGGTGCATCGGCGGACGGCGCGTCGCTGACCTGCGAGTTCGTCGGTACCCACGAGGCGTTCGACTACGCCCGCAACGCCGACGGCTGCCCCGACTTCATCGCGGACAACCGCTTCGAGCAGGCCGCCCGGGTCCGCGGGCAGCTCGTGCTGGGCGGCGGTGCTGACGGTCGTTCCGCTGACGCTCCTCTCCGGGAGATCCACTTCGACACCACCGGCCATCGCGACCACTCCTGGGGCACCCGCGACTGGGACGCCATCCAGGACTGGAAGTGGGTGTCCGCCCAGGTGGACGACGACCTGGCGTTGAACGTGATGGTGCTGCACGCCCGCGGCGAGACCACCTACCACGGCTACGTGGTGGCCGAGGGCGAGCTGTCGCCGGTCCTCCGGGCGAAGACCCGTGCGGAGTACGACGACAACTGGTGGCAGAAGTCGCTGACCATGACGGTGCTGGACGAGGCGGGCCGGGTCACCGAGGTCACCGGCGAGCGCTACGCCCTGCTGAACTTCCAGGCCGGCGCGCGGATCACTCTCAACGAGGCGGCCTTCAGCGGCGCGGTCAACGGCCGGCAGGCGCGGATGCACTTCGAGAACGGCTGGGACCGCTCCTACTCGGACGCCCAGATCAGACGGCTCGGTGGGTCGCTGCCGACCGGCGGCTGACAGGCGGGGATGCGGGATCATCACCGGCAGGTGAACGCATCAGCGCTTCGGCGCCCGCAGCCTCTTCGGATGCGCCGGATCGAGCTTGACGAACACCAGGAAGTACGAATGGTTCTTCCGGGCGTGTTCCTGGCGTACCAGCCGGCTCACCCCGGGCTTGTTCGGCCGGACCACCACGAACAGGTCCTTGCAGTAGAAGCCCTCGGCGCTGAACGCGTTGATCAGCTCGACATGGGTCAGCCGTTGCCGGTTGGCCGACACCTCGTCCTGGCACTTCACGATGAGCACCCCGTGGTTGCGAAGTACCCGCCTGGCCTCCGCGCCGGCCCGCAGATACAGCTCGAGTACCGCATCGTGGTAGCGGGGTCCACCGTCGGTCTGGTCGGTGGCCGCACCGTTCGAGTACCGGCCGCGGAACGCGGCGTGGCTGCCCGACCCGGCCAGGTGGGTGGTGGAGCGGCGGAACAGCCCCTCCATGTACGGCGGGTCGAGCACCAGCGCGTCGATCTCGCCGTCGGCATACGGCAGGGCACGACAGTCGACCCCGGTCTGCAGGTCGGTGGCCAGCACCTCGTAGCGACCCTCGGGGATCCGCCGCCAGAAGGCGCCCTTGCCCCAGGTGACGTCGGCGACCCGGCTGCCCTGGGCCACGTGCAGCGCGAGGACCTGGGTGAACACCTCGGCGTTGGATGCCACGTGGGCGCTGAGCACGACATCGGTGGTGGCCACCCCGGCGGGACGCCGGCGTGGCTGGGTCGTCATGTCCTCCTCATCCCACAGCCATCCCTCAGCCATCCCACAGTCGTCCCGCCTCTGCCGATCCCGTGCCGTGAACCGCGCGGACCGCCGGCTCGAAGGGCGAGCAGGTTAGCAGCGAGGCGCGATCGTCAGGCGGTAGAGCCAATGTCCGACGTGTGGTCGCCCGGCGGGGGTAACCTGGCTCGGTGAGTCCCGCGATCCGGGTGCTGACCATCGCCAACCTCAAGGGTGGCAGCGCCAAGACGACCTCTGCGGCGTTCCTGTCGCACGCATTGCACGAACGGGGGCGGCGCGTCGTCCTGGTGGACGCCGACCCGCAAGGCTCGGCGCTGCGCTGGCACGGGCTGGCCGACTGGCCGGTGCCGGTGATCGGCATGGCCTCCACTGCGTTGCACCGGCAGCTGTGGGGGATCGTGGACCCCGAGCGGTGGGACACGGTGGTCATCGACACCCCACCGTTGGAGGAGCGGGACGGGATCGTGGCCGCGTCGCTGCGGGTGGCCACCGACGTGCTGGTGCCGATCGCGCCGACGATGATGGAACTCGACCGGGTCGGCCCGGTCTTCAAGGCGATGGAGGACGCCGCCGGCCACCGTGACGAGGACCCGTCGACCGCCGTGCTGCTCACCCGTACGGTCGCCCATGCCACCAGCACCGAGACCGTGCGGGAGATTCTGGCGGGCCAGGGCCGAAGGGTGCTGTACGGCACGGTGCCTCGGCTGGAGCGCTACGCCCAGGCGTTCGGCGCGGGAATCCCCGACCACGACGTGCCCTACGGCACCGTCGCGGAGGAACTGCTCGGAGGCTGGGGTCGGTGACCCCCGCCGGCCGACGCGCCGAGCTGGTCGCACGGGCCGCCGCGGTCACCGCGCCACCGGCCGATGCCGCTGAACCGGTCCGCGGACCGGGTGCCGACGACCCGGAGCCCCGGGTGCCGCGCACCCGCCCGGTCCGGGTCACCGTGGAGCTCTCCCCGATGGAACACAAGGCGCTGCGCGGGTGGTGCGCGCAGACCTCGGCCGATCTGGACCTGCCGGTGGTGGCCGGCGCCGAGGTGTTCCGGGCGTTGCTGTTGTTGATGCACTCCGACCCCGAGGTCGCCGAGCAGGTGCGGGCCGAGCTCGCCCGCACCGGCGGCAGCCGTCGCCGCCGCTGAGCCGGCCCCTTCTCGCCGGCGAGCCGAGCCGCTCGCCGGACCGGTGCCCGGCCGGTAGCGTGGGTCGGTGTCGCACGTACCCGCCGGTCGCTGGGTGCTGCACCTGGATCTGGACGCGTTCTTCGCCGCGGCCGAGCAGCTCACCCGCCCGACCCTGGCCGGTCGCCCGGTGTTGGTCGGCGGCACCGGTCCTCGGGGCGTGGTGGCCGGCGCCAGCTACGAGTCGCGGGTGTACGGGGCGCACTCGGCGATGCCGATGTCCCGGGCCCGGCGGCTGGTGCCCGGCGCGGTGGTGCTGCCGCCCAGGATCGAGCTGTACCGGGTGCTCAGCGACCTGGTGTTCGCGGTCGTCCGCGAGCTCGGCGGGGTCATCGAGCAGGTCGCGCTGGACGAGGCGTTCGTCGAGCCGCCGGAGCTGGTCGGGGCCTCGGCCGCCGTCGTCGGGCGGGCGGGTGAGGCGTTGCGGCAGCGGATCCGGGAGTCCACCGGCCTGACCGGATCGGTGGGTGCCGGTTCCGGCAAGCAGCTGGCGAAGATCGCTTCCACGCTGGCCAAGCCGAACGGGGTGCGGGTGGTGCCGCACGGCACCGAGCGTGAGGTGCTCTCGCCGTTGCCGGTGCGCAAGCTCTGGGGTGTCGGTCCGGTCGCCGAGGCCACGCTGCGCCGCGTCGGGGTGCAGACCGTCGGGGCGCTCGCCGCGTTACCCGTCGCCGAGGTGACCGGGTTGCTGGGGCCCGCGCTGGGCACCGAGCTACACGGACTGGCCCTCGGGGTGGACCGCCGTCCGGTGGCCGAGCGTGGTGCGGCCAAGCAGGTCAGCGCGGAGACGACCTTCGACGCCGACCTGAGCGATCTCGACTCGGTGCACCGCGCGGTGGCCGAGATGACCGTGCACGCCCACCGCAGGCTGCTGGCCGCCGGGCGGGGAGCACGCACCGTGACGGTGAAGGTCAGGGGCGCGGACTTCGCCACCCGTAGCCGGTCGGAGACCGCGGCGACATCGACCACCGACCTCGCCGCGCTCACCCGCACCGCGCGGCGGCTCACCGAGGGCGCGTTGCCACCCTCCGGGGTGCGGTTGATCGGGGTCGCGTTGTCCGGGCTGACCGACCTCGTGCAGGGGCGGCTGTTCGACACCGGCGAGCCGGACGCCGAGGCGATGGACGGTCGGAGCGATTGCACTGGGTCGACCGGTACCGGGCCGCCGCCGGCTGTACGTCCGCTCGGAGCCGGCTCCCGCGCCCCGAGCCGGGGTTGGCGGGCCGGCGACGACGTGCGGCACGTGTGGTTCGGCCACGGTTGGGTGCAGGGCAGCGGGCACGGCCGGGTCACCGTGCGGTTCGAGACCCGCGGCAGCGGACCCGGTCCGGCACGAACGCTGGCCGCCGACGACCCCGGGCTGGTCGTCGCCGATCCCGTCGCCAGCCTCGACTGATGTCCACCCGTGCCCGATCCCGGAGGTTCAGGGCCGCAGAACCCGGGAGATCCAGTCGATGAGGTCGTCGAATACCTCCCCCCGGTTGGTCTCGTTGAAGATCTCGTGCCGGGCGTCGGGATAGGCCTTGAGGGTCACGTCGGTCAGCCCGGCCGCCCGGTAGCGCTCCACCAGCGGGTGCACCAGGGCCATCGCGCCGTTCACCGGGTCGGCGGTACCGACCGCGATGTACAGGGGTAGCTCGCTGCGCACGTTCGCGAGCTCCGCGGGGTCGGCGACCCGGCTGGCCCCGAGGAACATCGCCTTGCCGTTGGCCTGGTCCACACCGAAACCGCAGTGCGGGTCGGCCACGTAGGCGTCCACCTGCGCCGGGTCGCGGCTGAGCCATTCGAAGCCGGTGCGGTCCTCGAAGGGCGCGTTGAACGCCGCCAGGTCGATCGGCTGGTCCAGATCGAGCCCGGCCGCGAGCAGGTCGATGGCGGCGGTGCCGCTGAGTGCGGCGGCGGTGACCCGGCCGCTGTGGTCGACCAGGTACTGCTGCACGGCGAAGGAGCCCATGCTGTGCCCGACGAGGACCAGCGGGAGGTGCGGGTGTTCGCCGCGGATGTGGTCGGTGAGCCGGCCGATGTCACCCACCAGTTCTGCCCAGCCGTTGTCGCCCAGCTCACCGAGCCCGGCCGAGGACGAGCCGGCGGTGGCGCCGTGCCCACGGTGGTCCTGGGCGTAGACCACCCAGCCGCGGTCGGTGAGCGCGCCGGCGAGGTCGCCGTAGCGCAGCGCGTGCTCGCCCATCCCGTGGGTGAGCTGGACGACGCCGGTGGGCTCGCCGGGCGGGTCCCACCGGTAGGCGGCGATCCGCACCGTGCCGCT
>JAJCYC010000334.1 GCA_029263115.1 Pseudonocardia sp.
GCGCCGCCTCGACGGCGCGCTGTCCGAGACGACGGTGCTCGGGGTGCCGACCAACGTGGCGTTCCTGCGCGCACTGCTGCGCCACCCCGATGTGGTGGCCGGCGAGCTGGACACCGGGTTGGTCGAGCGGGTGCTGGAGGACCTCGTCGACGATGCGATCCCGGACCCGGTGTACGCGGTGGCCGCGCTGCGGAAGGTGTGGGAGCTGGAGCCCGCGGCGCAGGCGGCACGGCCGGTCGCGACCACTGATCCGTGGGATCTGCCCGGTGGGTGGCGGCTGGGCGAGCCGGCGTGGAGCACGTGGCGGTTCGAGCTGTCGGGTCATCCGGCGGTGGACGTGCGGGTGCGTGGTCGCGCGGGGGCGGCCGAGGTGCGCGTCGGGGAGAGCGAGGCGATGACCTGCTCGCTGCGCGCGGACGGATCGGGGGTGGTGGGGCAGGCCGAGGTGCTGGTCCTGAGCTATCAGGGCGCGACACAGCGGTACGCCAGCTCGGCCACCGGCAACCTGCGTTGGCTGGGGCGGCGCGGGCGCAGTTGGGCGCTCACCGAAACCGGCACGTTGGACGCCGCGCATGCGGACACCGGGCCGGCCGGTGGTGGATCCGTGCGCAGCCCGATGCCGGGCACCGTGCTCGCGGTGATGGTCGCCCTGGAGGACACGGTGCGAGCCGGGCAACCGTTGCTGGTCATCGAGGCGATGAAGATGGAGTACACGGTCAGCTCGCCGAGCGACGGGGTGGTCGGCGAGCTGTCGGTCCGGGCCGGCGCCCAGGTTGTCGTCGACCAGCCGCTGGCCACGGTCGTCGTTGCGGCTGCCGAGGGTCCGGCGGCCACGCCGGCGGAAGCGTGAGTTCCGCCAGGGACTGGACGGAGCTGGCGCACAACGCCCGGACGGCGACGATTCTCGCGGGCAGCTCGCGGGTCGAGCGCACCATCATCGGTGAGCAACCGCTCGGGTCGGCGGGCGGACCCTGGCGAGAACCGGGATTCTCGTTTCCGGGTGTGTCAGCTGCTAGCGTCAGCGAAGGGCCCAGCGGGCAGGTGTAACGCGCGGGGGCGAGTTCGATCTCGGGGAACATCGACAGGAGTCAGAACGTGACAGTGGAGAGCCAGCTGGCCGCACCGATGCGCAGTCCGGACCGCTTCTTCATCGGGGGTGAGTGGGTCACCCCGTCGACGGACTCCACCTTCGACGTGATCGAGGCCGGCACCGAGCAGGTGTTCTTCCGGGTCGCTGAGGCCAAGGAGGCCGACATGTCCCGGGCGGTCGGCGCCGCCCGGGAGGCGTTCGATCGCGGCCCGTGGCCACGGATGTCCCACGCACAGCGCGCCGAGTACCTGCGGGCCATCTCCGCGGGGATCACCGAGCGGCTCGGTGACTTCAGCCAGATCTGGCCCCGCCAATCCGGGATCCTGCACAAGGTCGCCAAGTTCAGCCTCGCCGAGATCCCGCCGGTCTTCGACTACTACGCGGGGCTGGCCACGGACTTCGCGTTCGAGGAGCGGGTGCAGGCCAGTCCGAGCGGCCCCAAGGGGGCGGCGCCGTTCGGGCTGCTGGTGCGCGAGCCGGTCGGGGTGGTCGGGGCGATCATTCCGTGGAACGGC
Organism: Pseudonocardia sp.; assembly: GCA_029263115.1. Lineage (GTDB taxonomy): Bacteria > Actinomycetota > Actinomycetes > Mycobacteriales > Pseudonocardiaceae > Pseudonocardia. The sequence continues at coordinate 1,606 of JAJCYC010000334.1, forward strand.
CCCATGCTGCTGATCGCCTACAAGCTGGCTCCAGCTCTGTTGGCGGGCTGCACGGTGATCCTCAAGGCCTCCCCGGAGGCCCCGGGTGAGGCCCTGCTGATGGCTGAGATCGCCGAGTCCGTCGGACTGCCGCCGGGCGTGTTGAACGTGGTCACCGCCGAGCGTGAGGTCTCCGAGCTGCTGGTGCGCGACCCGAGGGTGGACAAGATCTCGTTCACCGGTTCCACCGCCGCCGGCCGCAAGATCGGCGGGATCTGCGGCGAGCGGATCGCCCGGTTCACCCTGGAACTCGGCGGCAAGTCCGCCGCGGTCATCCTCGACGACGCCGACATCGGCAAGACCGCCGCGAAGCTGGCCCGCGCGGAGTGTCTGCTGGCCGGCCAGGTGTGTGCCTCGCTGACCCGCATCGTGGTCACCCGCAGCCGCCACGACGAGCTCCTCGAGGCACTGTCGAGCAGCTTCGCCGAGATGCGCGTGGGCGACCCGTTCGACACCCAGTCCCAGATGGGCCCGCTGGCGATGGAGCGCCAGCGGGACCGGGTCGAGGGCTACATAGCCAAGGGCGTGGCCGAGGGTGCCACCCTCGCCACCGGTGGTGGTCGGCCCAAGCACCTGGACCGCGGCTGGTTCATCGAGCCGACGGTGTTCGGGCATGTCGACAATTCCTCCACGATCGCCCGCGAGGAGATCTTCGGCCCGGTCCTCAGCGTGATCGCCGCCGACGACGAGAAGCACGCGGTCGACATCGCCAACGACACGATCTACGGGCTCAACGCCTCGGTGTTCACCAACGACCTCGACCGGGCCCGTGCGGTGGCCGGGGAGCTGCGCTCCGGGACCGTCGGGCACAACGCGATGCGTTCGGACATGGCCATCGCCTTCGGTGGTTTCAAGCAGTCCGGAATCGGGCGCGAGGGTGGCCGGGAGGGCCTGTTGCCCTACCTGGAGACCAAGACGGTCGTGCTGGACGGTCCGCCCAGCGCCTACCAGGGCTAGCCATGGGTCAGAACACGATGACCGCCGCCGAACTGGACTTCCGGGCTGAGGTCCGGGACTGGCTGCGGATGGCCTTGCCGCCCGGCTGGGGGCCCGAGCTGCGCCCGGCCAAGACCTTCGCCGAGCGCATGGAAGAGGGCAAGCTCTGGCAGCGCAAGGTCTACGAGGGCGGATTCGGTGGCTTGGGCGTGCCGGTGGAGTACGGCGGTCGCCCGGCCACCGCCACCCAGAAGGTGATCTTCGCGGAGGAGTGTGCCCGAGCCAGGGCACCCGAGCCCGCGGACATCGCCGGGGAGTTCATCCTGGCCCCCACCCTGTTGGCCATGGCGACCGAGGAGCAGAAGCAACGGTTCCTCCCGCCGATCGTCCGGGGCGAGGTGACCTGGTGCGAGACCTTCTCCGAGCCGGACAACGGCTCGGACATGGCCAACATCCAGTGCCGGGGCGTGGTCGAGGGTGACGAGTTGGTGGTCAACGGCCGCAAACGGTGGAACTCGATGGCCCAGCACTCCGAGTGGACGATGTTGCTGTGCCGTACCGGCGAACCGGACAGCCGCAGCCGGGGCATCACCTTCGCGCTGGTCAACCTGAGCACCCCGGGGATCCGGATCGAGCAGATGCCGATGCTCACCGGCGACACCCGGGAGACCGAGGTGTTCTGGGACGGCGCCCGGGTGCCGATGGACAACGTGCTGGGCGCGGTCAACGAGGGGTGGCGCGCGGCGATGGTCACCCTGACCACGCAGCGCGCGATCGGCACCGCCGTGCTGGTGCCCCGGGCATCGGTGATGGTCGAGGACCTGGTGGAACTTGCCGCGCGGACCCGGATCGGTGGTCGCCCGGCCATCGAGGACCCGGTGATCCGCGACGGCATCGCCCGGTGCGCGATCGATGTCGCGGCGCTGCGGCGCACCGGCGAGCGGGCGATGGCGGCCTCCGCGCTGGGTCGCCCGGTCGGGCCGGAGGTGTCGATCGCCAAGTTGCACTGGTCGGAGTCCGAGCAGCGCATGCAGCGCCTCGCGGTCGAGATGCTGGGACTGCGCGGCCTGCTCACCCGAGACGACGAGGCTGCCGTCGACGAGGGCTTCTGGGCCCACTACTGGTTGTGGACGCACGCGTTGACCATCCACTCCGGCACCTCCGAGATTCAACGCAACATCATCGCCGAGCGGGTACTCGGCCTGCCGGTGAAGCGATAGGAGCGCGATGAGCCAGCCGGTGGTCCTCCAGGATCTCGACATCCCGCAGTCCGCACAGTGGGCCGCGGCCGACATCGAGCTCGACGGGCTACGCCAGCGGGTCGGCGCACTGTTGGCCCGTCCGGACGACTTCGCGGCTCAGCTGTGGGCCCTCGACAACCGTTGGGACGGTGACATCCCGCTGTGGGCGGAGCTGTGCGCCGCGCATGGTCGGGTGCTGGGGGACCGGTCCCGGTTCGGCGAGCTCGGCGCGCTGGCCGAGGAGTGTGGCCGGGCCGCGGCCAGCGTCCCGCTGGTCGGCTCCGCGCTGGCCGCCGCAGTGCTGGCCGACCCGGGCGTGCAGGCGCGCGGCGGCGACCGGGCCGCGCGGGCGCTGGGGGACCTGCGAGGTGGCAAGCCCGGGGCGTTGGCCTGGGCAGGTCCTGAGGAGGAGATCACGTTGCGGCTCGCCGACGGTGTGCTGAGCGGCGCGGTGGAGTTCGTGTTCGACGCGAGCTCGGCTGATGTCCTGCTCGCGGTCGCGGGTGAGGGAGGAGACGGCGGCTCCGGAGCCGGCCAACCGGTGCTGTGCCTGGTCGATCAGCCCGAATCTGTGGGGCGGGAGCGGCGCGGGGTGGCGGACCCGACCCGTGACCTGAGCACGGTGAGCTTCGATCGGACGCCGGTCACGGTGCTGGCGCGGGGCGCGGTCGCGGTCGCGCTGTTGGGCGAGCTGGCCACCGCCGCGGCCGCCCTGCTGGCTCTGGACTCGGTGGGATCGGCTCAGGCGGCGCTCGATCTCGCGGTGGGCTATGCGAAGGAGCGCAAGCAGTTCGGCCAGGTGATCGGCTCCTACCAGGCGGTCGCGCACCACTGCTCGAACATCTATCTGCTGGTCGAGAAC
>JAJCYC010000335.1 GCA_029263115.1 Pseudonocardia sp.
CGCCGGGGACGGCGGCGCGGTGATCTGGCCGTTGCTGGTCGGGGTGAACCGGGCCAAGGAGCTGCTGATGACCGGCGACCTGCTCAGCGCCGCCGAGGCCGAGCGGCTGGGCCTGGTCAACCACGTGTACCCGACGGCCGAGGTGATGACCGAGGCCAGGGCGCTGGCCGACCGTCTCGCCGCGATGCCGCTCGCTGCGGTCCGCTACACCAAGCAGGCGGTCAACAAGCTGCTCTGGGAGCGCATGGTCTCGACCCTCGACACCTCGCTGGCCTTCGAGGCGATCAGCTCCACGGCCGGACCCATCGGGCGGCGCTGATGACGAGCACCAGTGACCTCATCGCCGAGGCATGCCCGCGGATCGCCGCCATCGGGCCACGGTTCTACTTCACCGAGGAGACGGTGGCGGTCGGCAAGGAGCACGGCCTGGACGGGTTCCGGTTCTACTTCCTCGGCCGCGGCGGGGTACTCGGCGACGTCGAGCCCGCCGTGGTCCTCAGCGCGTTCGGCTACTTCAACCCCGCGCTGGTGGAGCGGATGTGGACCAGCGCGCAGTCCCGTTCCGGGCTGACCCCCCGGGACGCCGGCCGCCTCTACATGGGTGCCTGCCAGGACCACGGACGCCGCAACCTGTCCGGGGTGGACGGGCTGGTGGAGTTCTGCGCCTCGGCCGAAGCGGTGAACGACGCCGCTGACCGGTCCGGGTTGGCGCTGTATGCCGGGATCGCCGCCGAACCACTGGCCGAGGACCTCCCGGCGCGGGCCATGCAGCTCGCGGCGGTCCTGCGGGAGTTCCGCGGCAGCGCGCACCTCCTCGCGGTGCTGGCGACCCCCGGCATCGACCCACTGACCGCGCACAGCATCAAGCGTCCGGAGTTCTGGACCTTCTTCGGTCACGACGAGAAGGACCTGCGGCCCGGCACCGACGCCGACCGGGCCGCGCTGGCCAGGGCGGAGGCGTTGACCGACACTCTGGTGACGCCCGCCTACGACGTGCTCGACGAGGCGGGTCGCCGGCACCTGCTCGACGGGCTGGCGGCCATCGAGAAGGCGCTACCGGAGCGGGTCGCGCCGCCGACCTGACCTGGGGCGCGCCGGGCCGCCCGGCTAGGGCAGTCCGGCGTGCGGGACGTCCACCTGCGTGGCCAGCAGCTGGGCCTGGTGGGACTCGCGGCACTCGTGCTCGGCGAACGTCGGCGCCGCGCACATGAACAGGGTGCGCCCATCGGTCCCGCCCAACATGCAGGCGAAGACGCCGAGCGGGGCGGTGCTGATCTCCTCCAGGATGTGCCCGCCTTCACGTACCCGCAGCACCCGCTGGCCGATGGCGTCGGCGACCCAGATGGCGCCCTCGGCGTCGGCGCACATGCCGTCCGGGCCGACCGCGAGCTGGCCGAACGCCGCTTCCAGATCGTCTGTCGTCGGCGGCGCTCCGAACCGAGCCCACTCGCGTCGATTGCTCAGCTCACCGGCTCCGTCGATGTCGAAGGCGCTGATCCGGCCGCCGAACGTCTCGGCCACCGCCAGCGTCCCGTCGGGCAGGATCACCGACCCGTTGGGGAAGGCCATGTCCTCGGCGACCACCCGGGCGGAGCCGTCCGGGTCGACGCGCACCAGAACTGTCGGCGCCAGGCCCTCGCCGGCCATCAGATCGAACCCGAAGTTGCCGACGTAGGCCCGGCCCTGGTCGTCGACCACCATGTCGTTGAGGTGGTGCGCGACCAGACCGGACAGGTCGGCGTGTTCGGTCAGCACACCGTCGTCGCCGCGGACCAGCAGCCGCCGGTCGCTCATCGATACGATCAGCGCGCGGCCGTCGGGCAGGAAGCCCAGACCGGAGGGCTGGCCGGGGACGGTCGCCATCACCTCGGCGTTGCCATCTATGTCGGTGGCCAGCACCTGGTTGGTGTAGAAGTCCGACACCCACAGCCGGTCCTGGTGCCAGCGGGGGCACTCCAGGAAGGACATCTTGTCCAGCACGAGCGAGATCGGACGCTGCGCGGTGGTCATCGGTCAGCCGATCCGGCGTAGCTGGACGAGTGACAACTCTCCGTCCACCAGCTCGGGCAGCCCGCCCAGGGCCTTCTGCAGGTGCGGGGACTGCATGTGCAGGCCGAGGTGCTCTGCGCTCGACCAGATCTCGTAGAACACGAACACGTCGGGGTCGTCAACTCCCTGGTGCAGGTCGTACTGGACGTTGCCGTCCTCGGCGCGGGTCGGTGCCAGCAGGCTTTCCAGAGCTGCGCGCAGCTCCTCCCGCTTGCCGTCCTTCGCCTTCATGGTCGCGACGATGGTCAGCTGGGTGGTACCGGTCGATGTGCTCACGTCGGCGTGCTCCTTACGATCATCTGGCAGGTCAAGGGGACGCTACCGCCCCGGTCGGGTCCGTGGTCTCAACCCACACTGCGGTGCCGCTCCGGATCCGCCGACAGCGTCTCGGCGACCGCCAGCTCGGCGCTCAGGAACGCCGCCGCCCGGCCCAGCGCGATCTCGGCCTCGGGTACCAACACCGGGAGGGCCTGGAAGACGTGCATCTGGTCGGGCCATACCTGCAGCTCGCAGCGCCCACCGGCGCCGCGCAGGGCTTCGGCCAGGTGCTCGGCGTCGGCGGCGAGCATCTCCTTGGCCCCGGCCTGGATCAGGATGGGGGGCAGCGCCCCGGCACGTTGGAAGTCGAAGGTCAGTCGCGGGTCCGCGAGGTCGGCTCCGTCGGTATAGAGGCTGAGCAGCCGACGGGCCCGGGCGGCGGACACCAACGGGTCCCGGTTGACCTCCCGCTCCCGCTGGCCGGCCAGGCCGAATGTGACGTCGAACAGCGGGGAGAACAGGACCACCGCCGGTGGGAGCGGCCGGTCGGTGCGGGACAGCTCCAGCACCAGGTCGACAGCGAGGTGCCCGCCGGCCGAGTCGCCGGCCACCACGATCCGCTCGGCGGGCCAGCCCTGCCCGACCAACCAGTCGTATGCCGCTGCTACGTCGTCGCCGGCCGCCGGGAACCGGTGGTGCGGTGCGAGCCGGTAGTCGCAGGCGAAGACCGGCAGCCCGGTCATGCCGGACAGCCGCGAGGTGAGACCCCGGTGGGTGCGCGCGGAGCAGACCGCGTAACCACTGCCGTGCAGGTAGAGCAGCACCGCGTCACGGCGGTCCGCACCGGGGCCGCGTACCCACTCGCCCCGTACGGTCAGCCCGCCCGCCACCGTCTCCTCGACCTGGTGGGTCGCGGTTCCGCTCGCGGTAGGGCCGGCGAGCGCCAACGAGCCCGACACCAGGCGTCGGGTCAGCCGCACCCCGGCGTGCGAGCTGGGCAGGCCGGCGAGCAGCGGTCGAAGGGCCAGCGCCGATACCTCGGCGAGCGCCCGAGCGCGCCACGAGGCCCTGGGAAGCAACGCCTGGGAACGTACCGTTGCCCGGTCGTCCGAGGACAGCCGTCGTCTCTGACGCCGCATTCGGCCAGTCTGTGCAGGGGCTCGGAACCTTGTCAACACGTCCGGCGCGCGGGCGCCGCTCCGGCCGCGCGGGTCCGGATGACCCAGGGCTGTGGCGGCTGCCGCGTTGACCGCGGCGCGCAGTGCTGATCTACTCCAGAGGATTCGACGACAAAGGGAGATACACCTTGGCGCAGAACGTCGAAAGCCGCGACGTGGGGAATCCCGGCCAGGACATGAGCGAGTTCCTGGAACCTGGTCGGTTCGTCGACTCCGGCTCCCCGGCGGTGCGCGCATTCGCGGCAGCGGTGGTGGGCGACGAGACTGATCCGGTGGCCCGTGCCGTGCGGCTGTTCGAGGTGGTGCGGGACAGGTTCTGGTACGACCCCTTCGCCACCAGCACCGACCCGGCGGCGTACACGGGCAGCGCGACCCTGGCCGCTGGGCGGGGCTGGTGCATCCCCAAGGCGGTTTTGCTGTGCGCCGCCGCGAGGGCCGTCGGCATCCCGGCCAAACTCGGGTTCGCGGATGTCCGCAACCACCTGCAGACCCCGCGGATGAAGGAGCGGATGAAGGGCATCGACCTCTTCGTCTTCCACGGTTACACGGTGATGTACCTGGAGCAGCGGTGGGTCAAGGCCGCGCCGACGTTCAACGCGGAGCTGTGCGCCCGGTTCGGTGTGCCACCGCTGGCCTTCGACGGGCGATCCGACGCGCTGATGCACCAGTACACCCCAGACGGCGCCGCGTACATGGAGTACGTGCGCGACCGCGGCACCTACGCCGACCTACCGCTCGAGCACGTCCTGAGCACGTTGCACGAGGTGTATGGCACCGACCTGTTCGACCCGGTCGGCGACAACGGGGGGCCCGACGAGCTCACCGGGCTCGCTCCGGCCCGCTGAGCGCCGGGACGATTCGGTGTCCGGCAGGGGCGGGCCGCGCGGGCTACCCCCGGTACTCCTTCTCGGTCTGCTCGACGATCTCGGCGGCGGTCTGCACGCCGTGCACGGCCGAGACGGTGTGGCCCGCGCTGTAGACCTGGCTCCACCGCCTCGGGCCCGCACCGGCTGCTTTCGCGCCGAACATCTCGGTGGCTTCCGCCGGGGTCACCTGCTCGTGCAGCAGATCCGGGTCCAGGCCGGCGGCCACGATCGCCGGGCGCAGCATGTTGGCGGGTAGGCCGGTGAACGCACTGGTCAACACGATGTCGTCGAGTGACGCGTCGACGAGCATGGCCCGATATGCGGGGTCGGCCATGCTCTCGGTGGCGGCGATGAATCGGGTGCCCATGTAGCCGAGGTCGACGCCCAGCGTCATCGCCGAGCGCAGCGCCACCCCGTCGGCGATACCGCCGGCCAGCACCAGCGGGCCGTCGAAGAACTCCCGCACGGCGCGGACGAACGCCATCGGGTTCATCCAGCCGGTCTGTCCACCGGCTCCCGCCGACAGGAGTACCAGCCCGTCGGCGCCGGCTGCCACTGCCTTGCGTGCGTGTTCGAGGGTGGCGACGTCGGCCAGCACCAGCGTGCCGACCTCGTGCAGCGGACCGACCACCCGCTCCGGGGAGCCCACACTCGTGATCACCATGGGCACCCGGTGGCGGACCAGGCAGTCGAGGTGTTCGACCAGTTCGGGCTGGCGGATCACCAGGTTGGGGCAGTACGGGACGCCGTCGGCGGCCCCTGCGATGATCGTGAGCCACTCGTCGAGCCGCTCGATCGTGCGCGCGTTCGCGGTGGGGAAGGCCCCGATGACGCCAGCCCGGCAGGCGGCTACGACCAGGTCCGGGCCGGACACCCGCAGCATCGGCGCCACGATCAGGGGCAGTCGTAGCCGTTCGGTGATCCGTCCGGGCAGGCGGTTTCCAGGTTCACCATCCGTGGCGGCGCTCAACGGCCGGTGAACTCGGGCCGGCGCTTGGCGTTGAACGCGTCCAGGCCCTCCCGGAAGTCATGCGAGTGCACGTGCAGCACGGACACCTCGATCTCGCGGCGCAGCCCGACCGGGACGGGGGCGGCCAGGGCGTCGTCCGAGAGCTGTTTCATCCGGGTCAGGCCGAGCGGGCTCTTCGCCGCGATCGATGCCACGATCCGGTCGACCTCGGCCACGAGCTGGTCGTCGTCAACCAGCCGGGTGACCAGGTCGGTGTCCGCGAGCTCCGCGGCGGGCAGCGTCTCCCCGGTGTACATCAGGTACTTCGCGCGGGACTGCCCGACCCGGCGCGGCAGCCGGACCGTGCCACCGCCCCCCGGGATCAACCCGAAGTTGGCGTGCGCGTCGCCGAACCCGGCTGACCTGGAGGCGATCACCAGGTCCGCGCAGAGCACCAGTTCCAGCCCACCGGCCAGCGCGTAGCCGTGCACCGCGGCGATCACCGGCTTCTCGAAGGCCTCCAGCCGGTCGAAGGTACGCCCCAGCCTGCGCAGGAAGCCCTGCTGGCTCTCGGCGGCGTCCTCGGGGTCCGAGAACAGCGACTGGATGTACTTCAGGTCAGCTCCGGCGCAGAACATCCGGCCCTGCGCGGCCACCACGACCGCGCGCACGTCGTCGTCGGCCTCGGCGGCGTCCAGGCCGGCGTCCAGGCCATCCACCAGCGCGGGGCTCAGGCCGTTGAGGCGTTCGGGCCGGTTGAGGCGCAGCCACAGGGCCGCTCCCCGGCGTTCGACCAGTACGTCGTCAGACATCGGCGGTCCTTTGCTAGACGGACACCGCCGCGCGGTGTCGTGGGTCCGGATAATCGCGGGATGTGAGCCGGTCCGGCCCGGCAACCGACCCGGACCGCGCCGCCCCCGATCACCCTAGCCAGTGGCCGCCGCCGCGCGCGATGTCGCGGTCGTTCGGTGACGAGGATGCGGCAAAACTAGGTTACCCCTCAGTATTGACCTTTGGTCAAGGGCGCGGCACACTGTTGACCCAAGGTCAGCAAGGTGGGGCAGAGGGAGGATCAATGTCGGATCCGGTCACGCCGGTGCGTCGACTTCGTGGCAAGGACGTGGGCATACCCCCACGCCAGCTGGACTTCCGGCTCTCCGAGGAGCTGCCCCGCTGGTTCTACGGCAACAACGCCACGGCCAGTCTGTTCGTCGCGGTGCTCTCCGCGAGTTTCCCCCCCGGTGAGCAGTTCTTCGTGCGATCGGTCAACCACTTCAAGGACCGGGTGACCGACCCCCGGCTGCGGGCCCAGGTCGCCGGGTTCACCGGGCAGGAGATCATCCACAGCCGCGAGCACGATCGCCTCAACGAGGCCCTGCGGGCCCGAGACATCGATGCCGAGGTGCCGGAGCGCGCTGTCGCGGCGGCGATCTGGCTGATCGACCGGTTGTTCCCGGCCCGGTTCCGGCTGGCCTGCACCGGGCAGGCCGAGCACCTGACCGCCCTGCTGGCCGAGGAGATCCTCGCCGGCGAGGCTTTCCGGTCCTTGATCGACGACCGCCTGGTCGAGATGTGGCTGTGGCACGCGCTGGAGGAACTGGAGCACAAGGCGGTGAGCTACGACGTCTACGACGTCGTGGGCAACCGGCGGGTCGAGCGCCTGCTGGCCGAGCCCGCGCTGCTGGCCACGGTCGGATTGGCCACGCTGGGGAGCTGGGCCTGGCTGCTCGCCAGTACCGGCACCTGGCGGCGGCCCGACGACCTGCGCACCGGGATGCGGTTGCTGTTCGGCTCCGACGGGTTGCTGGGCGGCATCTGGCCCAGGCTCAAGGAGTTCCGGCAACCGAACTTTCACCCCGCCCAACGTGACACCGTCGGCCTGGAGCAGCTGTGGCGGGATCGGCTCTTCGGCCCGGACGGCACGCTCAACGATCAGCTGCGCCACCGGTCGGCGTGAGCATGGGGCCGGCGTCCCCGGCAAGCGACGCCGGATCTAGCGTCCCGGTTCGTGACAGCCAACCGACGTGCCGAACGCCGGCTCAGCGCCGACGCCCGCCGCGCCCAGCTCGCGGAGGCGGCGTTCGCCATGCTCGGGGAGCGGCCGTACGACCCACTGACCCACGAGGGACTCGCCGCGCGGGTCGGAGTGTCGAAACCCCTGGTGTTCCACTACTTCCCCACCGTCGGCGACCTACGACTGGCGGTGCTCGAACAGCTCGGTGCCGACCTCATGCAGAGGCTGTCCGGGAGCGGAGCGGACCACTCGCTGCCCCAGCAGCTGCGGGCCGGGATCGAGGGGTTCATCGACTCCGCCGAGCATCACGCCGACGTGTATCTGCTGTTGTTCCGGGGTGGAGCCTCCGACGAACGGATGCTGGCGGCGATGCACGCGACCCGGGATCGGATGGCGAGGCTGGTCGGTTCCTGGGCCGGTATCGAGTCACCGCCGGCGTCGGTGATGGTCGTCATCCGCGGCTACCTCGGGATGGTGGAGGAGGCGGTCCTGCAGTGGCTGCCGGGCCGCCCCATCCCTCGCGCGGTGCTGGTGGAGTTCTTGACCGAGGCCCTCGGCCGGATGCAGGACCAGGCGGATCGCTTGCTGGAGCGTGCCGAACCGGGTACGGACGTCGTCGGCCCCAGATCCGAGCCGACTCGTCCCATCCGCTCCGAAGGAGCCGGATAGGGTGTGGACCCGCGGCGGGTGAAGGCGTTCGCCGGTCGGGTGATGCGCGGATACGCCGAGGCTCGCATGTGCCCTACAACCACACGTCACCTGTGCTCGAAGGCCACGGCCTGAGGGGTGCCCGGGGCCGCGCGGCGCGATCAGCGGGCGTTTCGGTGGCCGTCCCAGGCGGCTCGGCCCGCTATCACGCCGTCGGAGATCAGCTGCAGGACCACAAAGCCTTCGTCGTCGACGATCTGCCCGTCCACGATCAGCAGCGCGTCCCCCCGTTCCGGACGCGGTGTGACATCGGCGATCAGTGCACGGCCGGTCAGCGTGGTACCAGGGCGCACCACCCGGCGCAGCTGCAACTGCCGGAATCCTCTCCCGGCCACGACCGCTGTCCGCGACCACAGCGCCTCGACCACGAGCCGCTGGTAGATCACCAGCGTGTGCAGCCCGCTGGCGATCAGTCCGCCGTGCGCGCCGCGGTCGGCCGCATCGCGGTCGATGTGCATCGGCAGCGGATCCCACTGCCCGGCGAACTCGAGGATGTCCCGCTCGGTGAGCGTCCAGCTCTCGAACGGGAACTCCTGGCCCGGCGCGAAGTCCTCGGCATACAGCATGGGCTCGTTGGTCACGGGTTCGCCGGTGGTCATGGGCGCGGTTTCTCCTCGGGTCGGTCGCGGGCGGGGCCGCTCCGCCCGCTCAGCACTGACTCCGAGAAAGCGGCGAGCGGCGACCCGGGCAGCAGCATGATCGACTTAGGCTACCTGGCATTGGGCCGAGGTCTCCGTGTGGCGGGCGTGGTGCGCAGTGCATTAACCTGCACCATGTTCAAATCCGCGCTGAGCCGGTCAGCGCTCGCGTTCTGCGCCGTGCCCGCCAGCCCGGTGGGCGGCCGCTAAATGGTGGCCTCGAAGACGCCCCGCCGCCAGGAGATGGCCTACGAGCAGGTGCTGGCGTCGATCACCCAAGCCGTGACGGCGTCGAAGCAGCTGCGACACCTCGACCGGGCCGCCAGGGACCATGCGCTGCGCACGGCATCCACCATGTTGCGCGGTCGCGCACCGGAGATTCTCGAGGCGAACGCCGCGGACCTGAGGGTGATCCGGGACTTCAGCTACACCGACGGACAGATCGACCGGCTCCGGCTCACCGAGCAGCGGATCGCGGTGCTCGCTGACGAGTGCGACCGGGTAGCCGGCCTTCCCGACCCGTTGGGGGAGCTGTCTCGCAACGACAGCAAAGGACCCTTGCACGTCACCAGAATCCCGATCGGGGTGGTGGGCGCGGTGTACGAAGCCCAGCCTTCCGTGGTGGTCGAGACCATGGCCCCGGCGCTGAAGGCCGGCAACGCTGTGCTGCTGCGTGGGGCGCTGGCGGCCGGGAACACCGACACCGCCGTGGTGGACGTCCTTCGCGACGCGATGGAAGCGGCCGGGTTGCCCGCCGATACCGTGCAGATGTTGCCGATCAAGGAGCGGTCCAGTACCAGACACCTCGTGAACGCCCGCGAGTTCGTCGGGCTGGTCCTGCTGCGCGGTGGTGCCGGCATGGTCCGGGGGGTGCTGTCCGAGGCGACCGTGCCGGTGGTGGAGCTCGGAGCCGGCATCTGTCACCTCTACGTCGATGCCGCCGCCGACCTCGATTTGGCCACCGCGCTGGTACTGGAGTCGAAGGCGAACCCCGGGATTCCGCATGCCGTGCAGACGGTGTTGGTGCATACCGACGTGGCACAGCGATTTGTCCCGATGCTGATCAGCGCGCTGGTAGGGCAACAGGTCACGGTGCACGGGGACCTGCGGGTCGCCGCGATAGTGCGAGATGTGGTGCCGGCCACCGAGGGGGACTGGCAGAACGAGTACCTCTCCCCGGACATCGCCATCGGCCTGGTCGACACCCTCGATGACGCGCTGGAGCACATCAGCGGTTTCGGTACCGGCCACAGCGAGGTCGTGGTCACCCGGGACCGCAAGGTGGCCAGCACCTTCGTCGACCAGGTCGACGCCGCCGCGGTTCGGGTGAACGCGCCAACCACCGGCGCCAGTGACCCCGGTGGCTGGGACGCGGCTCCGCTGCTGTCGACGCAGAAGCTGCACGCGCGCGGGCCGATCGAGCCCGTGGCGTTCACCACGACGAAATGGGTCACCTGGCAGCTGTGACCTGGCGGCAGGACCGGTGAACGCGGTGGCCGGCACTACCGGGTTACACCTCCCGGTAGTGCTCGTGGGCGTCGTCGAGTCGCCAGACGCCCCGGTGGCCACCGGGTTCGGGCAGGCCGTCGTTCCGCAGCGCGGTCCACACCGGCCGGCCCCAGGTCGTCACGGGGATGTCGTTGACGACGCGTACGTAGCCCGGTCGCTGAACCGGGGGCAGCGCCCCGAACGCCCGATCGAGCTCGGACGCGGTCAGGGTGGTGCCCTCTCGCAAAGTCACGGCCACCACCAGCACATCGGCGGACACGCCCGGGCCGGTGGTGTCGGGTTCGGGAACGCCGTAGGCCACGACGAGATCGACGGCGGGCACCGCCTCCACCGCACGGCGGGCGTGGCCAGGAGCCACCGCGCCCGATCTCGTGTGCACCAACGCCGATACCGGGTCCACCAGCCAGAGCTCACCGTGTTCGTCGCGACGGAACAGGTCGCCGGTGGACTGCCAGGCGTCGCCGGCCTCGAAGACCCCGCGCAGCGGGCTGCCGGTCGTCGCCTCGGAGGCGGCGACCTTGGCGAGCAGCAGACCCACCTCGCCCGGGGCGCATTCGCCGACCAGGCCATCCGTGCCGGAGACGAGGCTCTCGGTGTCCGGGTCGAAAGCCGCAAGCCGAACTTCCGGGGTCCCCGGCAGCGGCTTGCCCATCGAGCCGATCGGGTTGCCCAGGACGTTGGCCAGGATCGCGGCACCCTCCGCCGAAGCGTAGAACTCCAGGATCGTGGTGCCGGGGAAGCGCTCGACCACCCGCCGCCACAGGTTGCTCGGCATTCCCGAGCCCAGGAACATCCGGATCGGGTGGTGCTGCTCGGCAAGGTTCGGCGGGGCCTGCGCGACTTCGCGCAACGACGTCCAGGTGTAGGAGACGTGGCTGGCTCCGTAGCGCCGCACCTCCGACCAGAAGGTGTCCGGGTCGGCACCGCTGGCCACCGCGAACCTGGCACCGGCGGCGATGGCGCCACCGACACCCACCAACAGCGCCGATGAGTGGTGCAGCGGCGCGAGGCTGTAGATCGTGTCGCCGGAGCGCAGGGCGGCCGCCGACGCGGTTCCCAGCGCGGACATCGCCCACCGGCGGTTGGTGATCCGGACGGCCCTGGTGGTCTCACCCTCGCCCACGAACAGCACGAAGGCCACGTCACCGGCCCGTTGCGGGTTCGGGCGGTACCACTCGGGCAGCTCGACCTGATCGGGGTCGATGCGCTCCATGTCCACCACGTCGGGCCGCAGGTCCCGTGCGGCCGAGCCACCCCCGAGCACCGCCCCACGCACCCCGGTGAGCTTGTCGACCACGTCGGCGTACTCGGGATCGGACACCACCCAGCTGATCTGGCCGAGGGCGGCCTCCCGTTGCGGGTCGCCGTCGGGACGCAGCACGACGGCGGTGGCGCCCAACCGGTTGAGCGCGGCGACCACGGTGAATCCGCTGGGGCGGGTGCTCATCAGCACCCCGACCCGGTCGCCGTGCCGCACGCCGATGCTGGTCAGGCCCTTGACCACGCTGTCGACGCGGTACTTGACCTCACCGCGCCGGTAGCCGCGGTCGCCGAACAGGAACAGTACCTCCTGGGGTTGCTCGTGGGCCTGCTCGTCGAGCAACAGCCCCAGTGAGATGCGGGTGGTCGACTCCAGCTGGCCCAGGCGGGACAGCCGGGGCAGCTGGGTGGGCGCCTCGCTGACCAGCCCGGTCGCCACCTGGGCGACCCGGCGCGCGGTGCCGAACGCCAGCCGGGTGGCCCCGGCACCGAGGTCGACGGCCTGCCCGAGTGCCGTGGCGATGGTGCCGGGTGCGCCACCGGTGCCGGCCTCGACCAGCTCCGCCGGCCGGATGTTCGGCGGCAGGTTCGCCTCGCCGTCGCGCCAACGCACCCACTCGACGACGGCCGGCCAGGAGTACGCCTTGGCCTGGGTGCCCACCACCAGCCCGAAGTGCCCGACCGGCAGCGTCAGCTCGTACACCTGGGCCCGCGGGGCGGCCTTCCGGATGGCCCGGACCGCCGCCGGGTGGCCCAGGGTGTCGGTGGTGCCCACCACCGACATCACCGGTGTCTCGATATCGGCCAGGGTGACCAACCTGCCGTCGACCACGAAGCCGCCCTGGACCATCCGGTTGTGCGCGATGAACTGCTCCAGCAGCTCGGCGATCGCCGGACCGGCCCACGCGGTGAATCCCTCCGACTCCAGGAACTGCCGCTGCCGCTCGCGCGGCAACAGGGCCTCACGATCGTGCAGAGCCAGCAGGAACTGGATCCGGCCCTGGAAGGTCTTCATCGGGGAGATCATGTTGAACAGCAGCCGTACCGCCCAGGTGGGCAGGCTGCCCTTCCCCACCAGACCGCTGCCGAGCAGGCCCTTGGCGAACCCGGACACCAGTTCGGGGGAGATCGCGTGCGGCAGCCCCGCGGTGATGTCGGCCGGCGAGCCGAAGGTCACCAGCGAGTCGATGTGCTTGCCCCGGCGCAGTGCGGCCACCTGGTAGACGAACATGCCCCCCTGGGAGTACCCGCCCATCACGACGTCCCGCCCGGTGGCTTCGTGGACCCGGTCCACTGCGTCGCTGACCGCGAGCAGGTGATCGGTGAGGGTGCGGTTCAGGCCACCGGGCTCCCGGCTCGGGTCACCGAAGTCGACCACCCACGGGTCGATACCCGCCTCGTGCAGGGTGGTCACCGCGGACGCGGACGGGGAGATGTCCCACACGTCGGCGGTCAGCATCAGCGGCGGGATCAGCAGTACCGGCCGGGCGCCCTCCGGCGCGGATCCGGAGTAGTAGTGGCGCAGTCGGTAGTTGACCTGCTCGGCAACCACCGTGTGCGGTGCGGCCTGTTCGCCGGTGTCCAGCCCGCCGAAGCGGACCACCTCCGCGACGTTGCGTGCGGTCGAGCCGATCTGTCGGAGCGAGCCGAGTATCCCGGTGGACGTGGTTGTCCTGGTGGTGGTGCCCTCGTGGGGGGTGTCGCCGGTGGTCATGGCAGGACTCTCCCGCGTGCCGTCGCCGATTCACAAGTTGCTCGGCGCCGGAGCAGCCAGAATCACCCTGGAAGGGACAGGAGCAACCCGGCCACCTCCCGGGGCCGGGTTGATTCCCGTGGTCGAGCTTGTCAGGTTGTGTGCTTGGTCAACGGCATCTCGCGCGGGCCCCTGATCTGGCCACCGGAATAGCGGACGGTTGTGCCTTCGGCGACGCTGAAGTCGGGTACCCGACGCAGCAGCGCACGCAGCGCGACCTCCAGCTCCATCCGGGCCAGGTGTGAGCCCAGGCAGCGGTGCCGCCCCACACCGAAGGCGTAGTGCCGATTCTCCTGCCGGTCGAGGATGACCTCATCGGGGTTTGCGAACTTCGCCGGGTCGCGGTTGGCGGCCGGGAAGGGCAGCAGGAGCTGGTCGCCCTCGCGCAGGCACTGGCCGCGCATCTCGGTGTCCTGCGCGACCCGGCGGGCCATGGTGACCGGAGCGAAGACCCGGAGGAACTCCTCCATCGCGGCGTACCAGACCTTGCCGTCCGGTTCGTCGAGGGCGTCCACCAGGATGCGCCGGTGCTCCGAGTTCTTGGCCAGGTGGTGGATGCTGGAGCCGATCGAGCTCCAGGTGGTGTCGATCCCGGCGATCAGCAGCAGCTGGCAGGCGCCGAGGAGGCTGCTGTCATCGAGCCGCTCACCGTCGATCTCGGTGTCGATCAGGATCGTCATGATGTCGCCGGTCGGCTCGGCGCGGTGGCGCTGGATGTTGTCCGACAGGTACTCGGACAGCTCGATGAACGCCTTCTGGGCGTCCTCGCGGTCGGCCGGCCCGAGTTCCAGTAGCCGTCGCAGCCAACTGGTGAAGATGTCCCGGTCGTTCTCGTCCACCCCGAGCATCCGGGCGATCACGGTGATCGGGATGTTCTGCGCGTACTCGCGGGCGCCGTCGAACTCGTCGCGGTCGCTGAACGCGTCGATGAGCTCGTTGGCGATGTCGTAGGTTGTCGGCTCCCACGCCTTCATGTTCTTCGGTGAGAACGTCGGCAGCAGCATCCGGCGGAAATTGGTGTGGTAGGGCGGGTCGCTGGTGATCGGCGGCAGGTTCAGCTCCTGGCCGAGCAGGTCGGCGGGGATCGCCACCCGGGCCGAGGAGAACCGTTCGTGGTCGTGGGCGATCTCGTTGATGTCGTCGTACCGGGTCGGCACCCAGAAGCCGTCGTAGAGGGTGCTCTTGGCCATCGGGCACTCGGAGCGCATGGCCTTCCAGACCGGGCCCGGATCGGCGGCGAACTCCGTGTCGAGATGGTCGAAGTGCGCGGCCTTCTCCGTCACTGTCGCCGTCGTAGTGGGGGTACCCATCGGTCGCCTCCCTGTGTGTCGCGGTGACTTTACGTTTGACAACTCCAAGGTAGGCGCCTTGACACGACCTGGCAATACGTCATGTCGCTGAAGCCGCAACCCGGACGGATCCGGCCGGGTCGGACGGCATGTTCCGGACGCAGAAACGGGGACGCCGGGCTCACGCGGAAGCGAGAGCCCCGCGTCCCCCGTCGCAGGGTCGACCCCTCTCGGC
>JAJCYC010000336.1 GCA_029263115.1 Pseudonocardia sp.
CGGCGCGACGGTGTCGTAGAGCGCCTCGGCGGCGGCCATCTTCATCGGCTGCTGCTCGGTCATCAACCGGGCCTGCAGGTCGCCGGTCACCACCACGCCGGCGCTGGCGACCAGCACGGTGACCAGGGCCAGCCGGATGGAGGGACCGAACACCTCGGTGTGCTGACGCCGGGAGAGGTGCCAGGCGCTGATGGCCAGCACGAACACCCCGGCGGTGACGAAGCACGCCGTGATGGTGTGGGTGAACGCGCCGACCGCCGTCGAGTTGGTCAGCACCGCCCCGAAGTCCGTCAGCTCGGCCCGCCCGGCGGCGTCGTTGACCACCGACCCGACCGGGTGCTGCATCCAGGAGCTGGCGGCCAGGATGAAGTACGCCGAGAGCAGCGTGCCGATCCCGGCCAGCCAGATCGTGGCCGCGTGCACCTTCTTCGGCAGCCGGTCCCAGCCGAAGATCCACAGTCCGAGGAAGGTGGACTCCAGGAAGAAGGCGACCAGACCCTCGATCGCCAGCGGGGCACCGAAGATGTCACCGACGAACCGGCTGTAGTCGCTCCAGTTCATCCCGAACTGGAACTCCTGGACGATCCCGGTGACCACACCCATCGCAAAGTTGATCAGGAACAGCTTGCCCCAGAACTTCGTCATCCGCAGGTAGTTCTCGTCGCCGGTCCGCACCCAGGCGGTCTGCATACCGGCCACCAGGAACGACAGCCCGATGGTCAGCGGCACGAACAGGAAGTGGTAGACGGTGACGATGGCGAACTGCCATCTCGCCAGGTCCAGGTTCACGGTGTCTCCCTCTGGTGTGTCGGCCGCTGTCGGTGGCGTTACCGACAGCCTGCGGTGTGCCGGGCTCGGGCGGGCAGGGGACGAGCGGCCCGAAGATCAGGCGGTGCGGCCCGACGATCAGGGGCCGGGAGTCCCGGTCAGTTCGGGACCTTCGGCCCGAGGTGCGGTCACCACAGCTGGGCGCGGTCGTGCGGGTCGCGCCGATCGCATCGGTACCGGCCGGGTCCCTGTTCGGGGCCTGCGAGCAGCAGGTCCTCTACCGGCAGCCGCGGGCTGCCGACCACCGGCCAGCCGTATCCGATCCGCAGCACCGCCTGCGGCGGCCGGGCCGTCCCGACGAGCTCCCGGACGGCCGCCCGGATCTCCGGCAGCTCGACGAGCTGGGACACCGGAGAGACCGCGAGCCCGTGCGCCGTGGCGGTGAGCAGGACCCGCTGCAACGCCTCGCCGGCCAGCAGATCACCGAGCGGCCCGGCGGTGTGCGCGGTGAGCGTCGCGATCAGCGGCTCGCTCTCGAAACTAGAGTGCCCGGCCGGTTCCGGGCGCCGGTCGCCGGTGAAGTCGCGCAACACCCACGGGTCCCTCGGTGCCGGTGCCGGCCCACCGGCGCGGGCCGACACCCCGTCGCCGCGCGAACCGGTCTCGCCGCTCCACAACCCGAACTCGGCTACGAACCGGGGATCGGCCAGCTGCCGCCGGTGGGCTCGTGCGGACAGCTCACCGAGCTTCGCCAGCCGCTCCGGATCGGCGACGATGTCCAGCGTCGCTCCTTCGCGGCGGGCCGCCGAGCGGAGCTCGTGCCGGTGGGCGCCGGATACCGGATCGTCGGCGAAGGGCCGGCGGTTGGTCCGGCGCAGCGGTATCGCCGCGACCAGCGCGGCCTCCTCCGGCGTCGGTGGCTTCGCACCGCCGACGCGCACCTTGGCCAGCAACGTCGGGTGCCGCGGCTCCGGCATCCGGGTCACGATCGGGCGGACACCCACCTCGGACAGCGCCAGACGCAGGTTGAACAGTGCCGCGCCGCAGCTCATCCGCAGTTCCACGCCGTCGGGGTCGGCGACCGGGAGCTGGCGTCGCGGGTCGGCGTGCAACTCGATCGCGGACTCGGTCAACCGGAACCGCCACGGTTGGGTGTTGTGCACCGACGGCGCGCGGCCAGCGGCGCGCAGGACCCGTCGGACCTGCTCAGCGGTCAGCCCCATGGTCCCGCTGACTCGTGCGGTGACCTCGGCCATCACTACCTCCTGGGATCCGTCCACCGGGATGGTGCAGGCCGCGCCGATGCCGGCGCACCGGCCGAGACGACCCAGGTCAGGGGACTTTGGGCCTGTCCTTCCGGGCCCTTCGACGCGACCGATCACCGAGCGTGACGCTGAGGTCCCGTTGCGGCCGGTGGGCATCTCAAGTCCCCGGCGACACCGCCGGGCCGCGATCACGACGACTGCGTGGTCTCGGCTCGGTAGGCGGCCACGGCGGTCGGCAGCGTGGGGAAGATGCGGTCCTTGCCGATCCGCTCCAGCAGGCCGGACGGCCGCAGGTCGGCGCGCAGGTCCTGCTTGACCCTGGCCATCGCCAGCACCACCCCGCGCCGGTCCAGCTCGTCGGCCAGCCCGAGCAGCATGTCCGCCGCCGTGAGGTCGATCTCGATCACCGCTTCGGCATTGAGCAGCAGCCAGGCCGGTGGGGTTGGGGCGTGGTCGAGCGCGTCCAGCGCGCGGTGGTGGAAGTCCTCGGCGTTGGCGAAACACAGCGGGGCGTCGTAGCGGTAGACGACCAGGCCGGGCACGACCGTGGAGTCCGGGTAGTCGTCGATGTCGTGCATGCCGGCCAGGCCGGGGACGTAGCCCAGGATGCCGTCGTGTGGCCGGGACACCCGGCGCAGAAGATCGAGAACGGACAGGCCCACCGCCACCAGCACCCCGGTCAGCACGCCCAGGACCAGCACCGCCGCTGTGGTGGACACGGCCAGCAGCAGCTCGGTGCGCCGGAACCGGGCGATCCGCCGGAACTCCGCCATCTCCACCAGCCGCAGCGCCGCGTAGATCACCAGCCCGCCCAGCGCCGCCGTGGGCAGTGTGGCCAGCAGCGGTCCGCCGACCGCCAGCACGACAAGCACCGCTCCTAGCGTGACCAGCGAGTACAGCTGGGTGCGGGCCCCGGCGGCGTCGGCCAGCGCGGTCCGGCTGCCGCTGCTGCTGACCGGGAAGCCGGAGAACAGCCCGGTGGCCACGTTCACCGCGCCGAGGGCGAGCATCTCCCGGTCGGGGTCGAGCCGCTCACCCTGCCGGGACTGGAACGCCCGCCCGGTGAGGACGGTGTCGACATAGCCCACCACCGCCACCCCGACGGCCGGGAACGTCAGCGCGGCCAGCTCGGATAGCGTGACCATGGGCAATGTCGGTGCCGGTAGGCCGGCGGGCACCGCGCCGACGGTGCGGACGCCGTGGTCGCCCAGCCCGAGCACCGCCGCCGCACCGGCGGCCAGCAACACCGCCAACAGCGGCCCCGGCATCTTCGGCAGCCATCGGCCGACGGCCAGCAGGAACACCAGGACCGAGGCCGCCATGGCCAGCGTCGGCGGGTGCACCGAGGGCAGCCCGCGCACTGCGGCGGCCAGCTGGTCGCCGACGCCGCCGCCGTGTACCGGGATCCCGGTGACGTTGCCGAGCTGGCCGACGATCATGATGCCGGCTATCCCGGCCATGTAGCCCACCAGCACCGGGCGAGACAGCATGTCGGCCAGGAACCCCAGCCGGATCAGCCGTCCCAGCAGGCAGACCAGCCCGACCAGGATCGCGAGCGCGGCCGCCAGCACCGGCGCCCGGTCGGGGTGTGCGGCGGCGATCGGGGCCACGGCCACGGCGGTCATCAGCGCGGTCGTGGACTCTGGGCCGATGGACAGCTGTCGGGCCGACCCGACGAACGCGTACACCACGAGCGCAGCGGCCGATGCCCACAGCCCGGCCAACGGCGGCACCCCGGCCACCCCGGCGTAGGCCAGTACCTGCGGAACCAGGTAGGCCGCGACGGTGATGCCGGCGATCACGTCGCGTCGTGGCGCCGCGCCGAACCGTCGCACCACCCAGCTACGCACCGCTGCCCCTTCCGGAGGAGGCCTTCAGCTTGCCACCCCGCGGCGGTTGTCGATCAGCAGCCGACGGTCCCGTCGACGCGGGACGTTCGTCCGTGTCGAGGCTGGTCAGGGTGCGAGTAAACCAGAGCTGACCGATCGTCGAGGAGGCCGAAAGACATGTCCGAGCAGCCGGGAGGCACGTCATGACCGAACGGGACCGGCCGCTGGTGGTGGTCGGCGTGGACGGCTCCACGAGCGCCACGCAAGCGGCCCGCTGGGCGGCGGCCGCGATGTCCGATCGGCGGCCGAGGCTGCGGTTGCTGCACGTGTCCGACCGCCCGGTTCCGCACTGGCTGTGCGATCTGGTCACCGAACTCGGACCGGACACCGAGGTCAGCCAGGTGCCGCTGCGCGACGGGCGAGGCGAGGGCCCTGCGCCGCCGCAATCCACCGAGGCCGGGATCCGGGCCGCCACCGCGCTCGCGGACGCGGCCACCGATGCCGACCTCGCCGTGGTCGGCAGCTACGGCGCCGGCGGCGGGGTCCAGGTGGGATCCACCGCGCTCGCCCTGCTCGACCTGGTCACCTGCCCGGTGGCGGTAGTCCGGGGCTCCCGGCGTGAGGACCCGCCGCCGGAGCACGGCCCGGTCGTGGTGGGCTTCGACGGATCCGAGTCGTCGGCCGCCGCGCGCGAGATCGGCGCCCGGCTGGCCGGTGGGGCGAGTGCACCGCTGTTCGTGGCGCACACCTGGTCCGACGTCGGCGCAGACGCCCGGCGAGGCCTCTATCGGCAGCTGGACACCTGGGACGCACTGGCCGACGAGGCGCGGACGATGGTCGACGAGGCGGTCGAAACCGTGCGTGGCCGCCACCCCGGGCTGACGGTGAAGCCGCACGTGGTCGGAGACACCCCGCTGCGCGACCTGCTCGACGCCGCCGCAACGGCCCGGATGGTCGTCGTCGGACAGCGTGGGGCGCGACCGGCCTCGATCACCCGGCTCGGCTCCACCAGCCGGGGGCTGGTCGAGTTCGCCCCGTGCCCGGTGGTGGTCGTCCCGCCGGGCCGGTGCCCGTGAGCGGGTGGCCAGGGGGCCCGGCCGGGACGGGCCCTATGGCCGTAGCCCGACAGGGGGCGCGAGCCGACAGTGAGGCCGGGAACCCCGGCCGTGACCCGCGGGCCGGGCGCCGGCCGCGACGAACGTGAGGAGCAAGCAGATGGACGCCCGACCGACCTCTCCGAAGACCGAGACCGCCCCGATCGTGGTCGGGGTCGACCGCTCGGGCGCGGCTCTGGCCGCTACCCGTTGGGCGGCCGAGCAGGCCCGTGACCTCGGGGTGCCACTGGTAGTGGTGCATGCCGCGCCGTACCTGACCGCCGCCGCGCCCGCCGAGAAGCAACCGAGGCGTCGGGCCCGCGGCATCCTCGCCCGGGCCTGGACCGAGGCGATCCGGCTCGCCCCTGGCCTGAGCGGGCACACCGAGCTGACCACCGACGACCCCCGGTCGGCGCTGACACGTATCTCCGCCGGGGCGCGGCTGCTGGTGCTCGGGCTGCCCGGCTCCGGCGGGATCGAGGAGCTGCAGTTCGGCTCGCCCATCTCCGGGGTGCCCGACCACGCCGGATGCCCGGTGGTGGGGGTGCGGACCTGGCCGCTCCCGGACACCGGCGAACGCGAGATCGTGGTCGGCGTGCGAGACGTCCCGGGCGACGCCGCCGTGATCGACACCGCGTTCCAGGAAGCGGAGCGTCGAGGCCGGCGGCTGCTGGTGCTGCACTCCGGTCCGGAGGCCCGCGACGACCGGTCCTACCAGCGACAGGTACTCGAACAGCTCGACACGTGGCGCCGCCGGCATCCGGACGTCCGATTCCACTACAAGGTCGAACCGGGTCCGGCCGCCCTCGCGCTGCTACGCCGGACCGAGGACGCCGAGCTGATCGTGCTCGGACGGCACGCCAAGGGTCCGATTGCCCGCGCTGTGCTCGGCTCCACCAGCCGGGCCCTGCTGCGGCACTCCCAGGTCCCGGTCTGGGTGCTGGACCGGACCGGGTCCACAGCGGAGCGGTCCGACCGGTCCGAACCCGCCGTCGCCGGTCGCTGAGGAGCCGTCCCATGGGTACCACTCAGCACCGCGACCCCGCCGTCACGCTCGACGTGTCCGAGTCCTGGGCACTGGTGCGCGAAGCTGTAGTCGGCCGGCTGGCGGTGGTCACGATTGATCAACTCTCGCCGGACGTCTTCCCGGTCAACCATGTCGTCGATCACGGCAGCGTCGTGTTCCGTACCGCACCGGGAACCAAGCTGTCGGCCGCCGTGGACCGTCCCGTCGCGTTCGAGGTGGACGGCTACGACCCGGACACGGGTGTGGCATGGAGCGTGGTCATCAAAGGGATCGCGCGCGAGGTGCGGAGGCTCTACGACGTGGTCGACGCCATCGACCTGCCGCTGTTTCCCTGGCATGCCGCACCAAAGCCACGGATCGTACGGATCGAGCCCGAAGAGATCAGCGGGCGGCGCTTCCACATCCTCGACCGTCCGGCGCAGGTGCCTCCCCGGCGGGCCGCTCCGGAATGAACCTGAAAGATGTCCTGGATGGCACTCAGGACGATCCGCGGAGGAGGCCACGGACCTCCCGGGCGATCTCCAGGTCCTCCCGGGCACCGATCACTAGTGTCCGGACCCGCGCGTCGTCGGTGGATACGTCGAGGTCCGAACCGGGCGCGGAGGCGTTGCGGGCCGGATCGATCGTGACGCCGAGGTAGCCAAGCCGCTTTGCGGCCCGCCGCCGCACCAGCTCCGAGTTCTCGCCCACCCCACCGGTGAACACCAGCGCATCCAAGCCGCCGGTCGCGGCGGTCATCGCACCGATCCCGCCCACCAACCGGTGGACGTATACATCGAGGGCCAGCAGCGCATCTCGTTCGCCTCGACCGGCCGCTGCCTCGATGGCTCGCAGATCACCAGTCCCGGCCAGTCCGGCGAGCCCCGAGCGGTGCTCCAGCGCGACGGCCACCTCACGCGGCGTCAGGCCCTCGTGCTCGGTCAGCCACAGCACCAGCCCGGGGTCGACGCTGCCGGACCGGGTGGCCATGACCAGCCCTTCCAACGGGGTAAACCCCATGGTGGTGTCCACCGAACGGCCGTCGAGCACCGCCGCCAGGGAGGCGCCGGCGCCCAGGTGGCAGGTGACCAGCCGGCGCACCGGGCGGCCCAGCAGCCGCGCGGCGCGGCGTGCGCTGTAGGCGTGGGACAGCCCGTGGAAGCCGTACCGTCGCACGTGGTAGCGCTCCCGCCACTCGCGCGGGATGGCGTAGGTGGCGGCCCCGGCTGGCAGGGTGTGGTGGAAGGTGGTGTCGAAGCAGGCGACCGCCGGGGTCCGGGGCAGCAGGGCGGTCACCGCGTCCAGCGCGGCGAGCGACGGGGGCTGGTGCAGCGGGGCCAGGTCGGTGAGCTCGCGCAGCTCAGCCTCCACCATCTCGTCGACCACCGCCGGTCCGGTGAAGCGCTCGCCGCCGTGCGCCACCCGGTGCCCGACCGCGTCCGGCGCGGCCCACCCGGCGAGGATGTCCGTCAGCGCCGCCGCGTCGAACCCGTGCTCGCCGGACGGCAGGTCCGCGCTGTGCTCCAGCCGGTCCGCGCCATCCAGCAGCCGCAGCTTCAGGCTCGAAGAGCCGGCGTTGACCACCAGGACCCGCATCAGCCCATGATCGCGCAACACCGTGGCCTCAGTGCGGCCAGGTCCAGCCCGCGATCTCCGGGTCGTCCTCGCCGTGCTCACGGGTATAGGCACGCGCGGCCAGCCGGGCATCCTCCATCCGCTGGCGCAGCACGGCCGCGGACTCGGCCAACCCGGGCACCCGGTCGATCACGTCCATGACCAGGTGGAAGCGGTCGAGGTCGTTGAGCATCACCATGTCGAACGGCGTGGTGGTGGTGCCCTCCTCCTTGTAGCCGCGGACGTGGATGTTGTGGTGGTTGGTCCGCCGGTAGGTCAGCCGATGGATCAACGTCGGGTAGCCGTGGAAGGCGAAGATCACCGGCTTGTCCGTGGTGAACAGGGCGTCGAACGCCGCGTCGGACAGGCCGTGTGGGTGCTCGGAGTCCGGTTGCAGCCGCATCAGGTCGACCACGTTGACCACCCGCACCGCCAGACCGGGCAGATGCCGGCGCAGCAGGTCGGCGGCGGCCAGGGTCTCGCACGTGGGGACGTCCCCGGCGCAGGCCAGCACCACGTCCGGTTCGCTGGTTGAGTTGCCCATCGGGGTGCTGGCCCAGTCCCAGATCCCCAGACCCTGGATGCAGTGCGCGATGGCCTCGTCCGGGCCGAGGTAGGTCAGTGCGGGCTGTTTGCCGGCCACGATGACGTTGACGTAGTGCCGGCTGCGCAGGCAGTGGTCGGCCACCGAGAGCAGGGTGTTGGTGTCCGGGGGCAGGTAGACCCGGACGATCTCGGATTTCTTGTTCACCACGTGGTCGAGGAACCCGGGGTCCTGGTGGGAGAAGCCGTTGTGGTCCTGGCGCCATACGTGGGAGGAGAGCAGGTAGTTCAGCGACGCGATGGGTGGTCGCCACGGGATGTCCCGGGTGACCTTGAGCCATTTGGCGTGCTGGTTGAGCATCGAGTCGATGATGTGGATGAACGCCTCGTAGCAGTTGAACAGCCCGTGCCGGCCGGTCAGCAGGTAGCCCTCCAGCCAGCCTTGGCACAGGTGCTCGGAGAGCACCTCCATCACCCGGCCGTCCAGCGCGAGGTGGTCGTCGCCGGGCCGGGTCTCGGCGTTCCAGGCCCGGTCGGTCACCTCGAACACGGCATCCAGCCGGTTGGAGGCGGTCTCGTCCGGGCCGAACAGCCGGAACCGGTCCGGGTTCGCCACGATCACGTCGCGTAGCAGCCGGCCCAGCACCCGGGTGGCCTCGCTGGTCTCGGCGCCCGGCCGCTGCACCGGCACCGTGTGCCGGCGGAAATCGGGCAAGTCGAGCGGGCGCAGCAGCTGTCCGCCGTTGGCGTGTGGGTTGGCGCTCATCCGTCGGGTGCCGGTGGGGGCGAGCGCGCGCAGCTCGGGCACCAGCCGGCCGGTGGCGTCGAACAGCTCCTCGGGCCGGTAGGACCGCAGCCATTGCTCCAGCGCGGCGCGGTGCCCGGCGTCATCCCGGGTCCGGGACAGCGGCACCTGGTGGGACCGGAAGGTGCCCTCCACCGGCAGCCCGTCGACCTCGGCCGGGCCGGTCCAGCCCTTCGGGGTTCGTAGCACGATCATCGGCCAGGCCGGCCGGGTGGTGCGTCCGTACCGGCGAGCCCACCGCTGGATGCCCGCGATCCGGTCGAGCACCCGGTCCAGGGTCGCCGCGAGCTGCCGGTGCACCGAGTCGGGGTCGTCGCCGGACACCAGGTGCGGCTCGTAGCCGTAGCCGGTGAGCAGCGCCTCCAACTCCTCCGGAGCGATCCGGTCCAGCAGGGTCGGGTTGGCGATCTTGTACCCGTTGAGGTGCAGCACCGGCAGTACGGCGCCGTCGCGGGCCGGGTCGAGGAACTTGTTCGAGTGCCAGCTCGCGGCGAGCGGCCCGGTCTCGGCCTCGCCGTCGCCGACCACGCACACCGCCAGCAGGTCGGGGTTGTCCAGCACCGCGCCGAAGGCATGCACAAGCGAGTAGCCGAGCTCGCCGCCCTCGTGGATCGAGCCCGGGGTCTCCGGCGCGACGTGGCTGGGGATGCCGCCGGGGAAGGAGAACTGGCGGAAGAGCGCGCGCAGCCCGTCCTCGTCCTCGGTGATCGCGGGGTAGACCTCGCTGTAGGTGCCCTCGAGGTAGGCGTTGGCGACCAGCCCCGGGCCACCGTGACCCGGTCCGGTCACGTAGAGCACGTCGAGATCGCGGTGCCGGATGGCCCGGTTCAGGTGCGTGTAGATCAGGTTGAGGCCGGGTGTGGTGCCCCAGTGACCGAGCAGCCGCGGCTTGACGTGCTCCGCGCGCAGCGGCTCGCGCAGCAGCGGGTTGTCCAGCAGGTAGATCTGCCCGACCGACAGGTAGTTGGCCGCCCGCTAGTAGGCATCCACCAGGCGAAGCTGCTCGTGGTCGAGCGGCCGGGCACAAGGCTCCTCGATCATGTGAGCCGTACCGATCGTCATGAAACCAAACCTCGCCTTCTGAACCTACCCGGCTCTCGGGTCTGCCGGTGGCTATGCCTGGCCATGAGCTTGTCGGCGATCAGCCAGAGCAGACCCAGCATGAACCACCCGGCACCGAATACGACGAATCCGGCAAGCACGCCCACGATGGACGGATTGAGCTGGCTCCCCGTGTTGGGCGTGGATCCGGCGGTGGTGACAACGCCACCGGCCCAGATGCCGGCGGCGCACCCCGCCCACGTCGCTGCCAGGGCGGTCGCCAGCGCGGCTACGCCGACCAGGATCAGGACCGCGGCGGCAATGCGGTCCGATCGTCGGTCCGGCGCGGGGACCGGGTTTCGAACCTTGTGGATGTTCATGCCGGTGTCAGGTCGATGCGGCGGTGACCCGCTCGTCGGGCATGGTCGGCGTTGTCGCTGGCACCGGTACGACCGTGACCGGACAGTGGGCGTGCAGCACGCACTGCAGGCTTACCGAGCCCAGGACCATGCTGGCGAACCCGCCGTGGCCCCGGTTGCCGACGACGAGCAGCTGCGCGTTGTGCGCGGCGTCCAGCAGCACCGCGGCGGCGTTGCCCCCGATCGCGCGCACCCGCACCACGGCGGCGCCGGCGTCGCCGAGGTTGGCCCGTGCGGCCGCGACGATCTGCTCGACCCGGGTGAACACCGCGTCCCGGACCTCCTCGACCGAGGGGCCCATGGACCAGCCGGGAACGGCCGGGCCGGGCCAGAAGTCCGGCAGCGCGAACGCCCCGACCACGTCGACCTCGGCGCCCCGGATCGCGCCCTCCCGCAGCGCGTGCTCCAGCGCCGCCCGGCCGCCGGCCGAGTCGTCCACGCCCACCACGATCCGCTCGGTCATCACGAACCTCCCGTCAGGCGGGCCGCCTATCGGCCCGGACAGCGCCTGCACCGGCGCGTCGAGGTCAAGGGTGCGTTCGTGCAGCGGTCGGCGGCACGGTCATGGGTCCCGAAGACCCCGGCCGAAGGTCCTGCCCCGGACCCGACGGCGGCCCGTCTGATCGCGCCCAACGACCCGATTGCCGGGGCGGCGCGGACGAGCACGATCGGCGGACCAGTCGAAACGAGCGGAGGACGCCATGCGCACCCGGGTAGGCATTGACGGCATGGGTCAGGTGGGGCGTGCACTGTTGCGCGTCGTGAACGACTACCCCGACCGCGCGTTCGAGGTGGTGGCCGTCAACGACTCCGGGTCGGTCGACGGGCCGGTATCCTTGGAGACGCTCGCGCACCTGCTCCGACACGACCCGCCGTCCGCGCGACCGCCCGGCCGGATCGAGACCGGGCATAACCAGCTGGCCCTCGACGGGCGGCCGGTCCAAGTGCTGAGCGAGCCCGGTCCCGGGACGCCGCCGTGGGCCGATCTCGGGGTGGACATCGTCGTCGACGCCGCCGGTGGCCGGACGCCCGACCGCGCCGCGGCCCACTTGGCCGCCGGTGCCCGCAAGGTCGTGCTCGCCGGACCGGGCAGTGCCGCGCAGGTCACCGTGGCGATCGGGATCAACGAGGACGACTACGAACCGTCGAGCCACCGGGTGGTCGCGAACGCCTCCGGCGCCGCCGCCTGTGCGGCGGCCATGATCACCGTCCTGCACCGGGGTTTCGGAATCCGGCGCGGCCTGGTGACCACGGTCCGCGGGGACACCGAAGTGGACGACCGACCCGACGCCCTACGCCGCGAGCTGGGCCGCTCCCACCCGACACCGTTGGCGGTCATCCCGCGGACCAGCGACGTGATCAGGGCACTCGACGCGGCCACCCCGGAACTGGCCGGTCGGCTCAACGGCATGGCGCTGCGGGTGCCGATGGCCGACGCCTCGATTACGGACCTGACCGTGCAACTGAACGAGGTCGCGACCCCGGGGCAGGTGAACCGGGCCTTCGCCGAGGCGGCCCGTGGCCCGCTGAAGTCGATCCTGCGCTACGCCACCGAGCCGCTGATCTCCACCGACGTCGTCGGTGACCCCGCGTCCTGCGTGTTCGACGCCGGCTTGACGACGACTTCGGGGACGATGGCGAAGGTCCTCGGTTGGTACGACCAGCTGGCCGGCCAGGCGCATCGCACGGTGGAGCTGGTCGACCTGGTCGCCCGCATGCTGCCGGAGGTGCGGTCGTGATCGTCGAGACCGTTTCCGAGAAGTCGGTGCTGGCCGCGCTGGACCTGGCCTGCTGTGCGCCGTCGGTGCACAACAGCCAGCCCTGGCTGTGGCGATTGGGCCCCGGTGTCATTCACCTCTACTCCGACCCCCGGCGTTGGCTGACGGCGACCGACCCGGATGCCCGTGACCTGGTGCTCAGCTGCGGCGCCGTGCTGCACCACCTGACCGTCGCGCTGGTCGCCACCGAGATCGGGTCGGTGGTGCATCGGCTGCCCAACCGCGCGGAGCCTGACCACCTGGCCGCCGTCGAGCTGATGCCGGGAACCAGCACGGCGACCGACCTGGAACTC
Source organism: Pseudonocardia sp. (assembly GCA_029263115.1). Lineage (GTDB taxonomy): Bacteria > Actinomycetota > Actinomycetes > Mycobacteriales > Pseudonocardiaceae > Pseudonocardia. Next base: position 12,456 of record JAJCYC010000336.1, read on the forward strand.
GCCGCAGCGATCTCCCGGCGTCGCACCGACCGCCGCCGGTTCGCCGACTGGCCGCAGCCCGCCGGGCACCTGGATCTGCTGACCAGGGCGGCCGCCGGACAGGGTGCGCTGCTGCGTGCGGTGACCGAGCCGACCCAGCGACGCCTGTTGGCCGCCGCGATCGACTACGCTGCGGTGGAGCAGGACTCCACCCCGGGCTACCCGACGGAGATCGGCCTGTGGAGTGGCGGGCGGGCTGCGGCGTGCGGCGTGCCGGCGGCGAACGTGCCCCGGTCCGGGAACGACGCCATGGTGCTGCCGATGCGCCGCTGGGCTGACGGTGATCTGGTCCAGCGCCGCTCCGGCGAGGATGGTGCGACGATCCTGGTGCTCGGGACGTCGTCGGACGACCGGCTCTCCCAGCTGCGGGCGGGGGAGGCGTGCAGCGCGGTGCTGCTGGCCGCCACCGGTCTCGGTCTGGCCAGCAGCGTGCTGAGTCAGCCGCTCGAGATACCGGCCACCCGCCGCCTGGTTCGGGACGGCGTGCTCGGCGGCACGCTGTGCCCGCAGCTGGTGATCCGGGTGGGCTGGCCACCGGCGGGCGCCCCGCCGCTGCCGGCGACCCCGCGACGGCCGGTGTCCGAGCTCCTGCGGCCGACCTCGGAGTGAGTGCGCGATGTCGGCACTCACCGAACGGGAGGCCGCGCGGATCGCGTTCCGGGCGTTGCGCGCCAACCGGTTGCGCTCGGCGCTGACCACCCTGGGCATCGTCATCGGCATCGCAGCCGTGATCATCGGTGTCGCCTTGGGCAACGGGGTACAGGCGTTCTTCGACGACGTCGTGGGCCCGTTGACCACGCAGATCACCGTCCGGTCGATGACCAACGTGGCCGGCGGCCGCCAGGTGCACGAGCTCGACGACGCGGATGCGGCCGCGCTGGCCGATCCGGTCGCGGCCCCGGATATCGCCAGCGTGACCCCAATGGTCACCGGCGGCGCGGTGGCCCGGATCGGCACCCGGACGCGGCGGATCAACGTCCTGGGCACGCGGGCGAACTACTTCCCGGTGACCGATCGGGACCTGGTCGCCGGCCGGTTCTTCGACGACGCGGAGGAGGCCGATGCCAGCCGGGTCGCCGTGCTCGGACCGGTACCGGCGCGGGAGCTGTTCGGCGGCGACGGGTCGGCGGCGGTGGGGGAGTCGGTGCGCCTGGGCCGCCAGACGTTCACCGTGGTCGGGGTGGTCACCTCGAACAGCCAGCAGGACGACGTCGCGGTGCTGCCGTTGGCGGCCGCTCGCGCCTACATGTTCGGCGACCGGGGCACCTTGGACCAGATCGTGGTGCAGGCCGCCGACGTCACCGCTGTGGACGCCGCCGAGGTGGAGCTGGGCCTGGTGCTGGACGCCCGCCATCGCATCTCCGACCCCACCGAGCGGGACTACGAGACGATCTCGCTGCGCAGCCTGATCGAGTAGCGCGAGCAGTTCCTGAGCGCACTGCGGGGGTTCATCGGGGCGGTGGCCACGATATCGCTGCTGGTCGGCGGGATCGGGGTGGCCAACATCATGCTGGTCTCGGTCACCGAGCGGACCCGGGAGATCGGGCTGCGACGCGCGGTCGGGGCCACCCGCAAGGCGATCATGCGACAGTTCCTCACCGAGTCCAGCGTGCTGGCGGTGGCCGTCGGCACCGTGGGCGTGCTGTTCGGCGTGACGCTGTGCTGGCTCGCCCAGGTGTACTTCCCCCGGTTCGTGCCGAACTTCCCGGCGCCGGTGGTGTCAATGGGTTCGGTACTGGTGTCGTTCGCGATCAGCGCGGTGGTCGGACTGGTCGCCGGCGTGTACCCGGCGGCCCGGGCCGCCCGGATGCGCCCCATCGAGGCGCTGCACTACGAGTAGCGGACCTCGGCCGGATCCGGGCCGTCCCGGCGGATCGGGGCCGATGGCCCACCGGGACGGGACCCCGGTCCCTGGTCAGGCATCGCCACTCCGGGCCACCCTGGTCAGCAGGTCCGCCGGCCCGTGGCGGACGCGAGGAGGTCACTCGAATGAAGTTGACTGCGCCCACGCCCGGACCCCGACCGACCCGGGTGACGGAGGTGATGACCAGACCGTTCACCTCGGTCCGGCCGCACATGCGGCCCGCCGACGCCGCTTCCCGGATGCGACACCACGGCGTGCACACCGCGCCGGTGCTGACCGCGGAGGGGCACCTGGTGGGCGTCCTGTCGCTATCCGACCTACCGAAACCCGGGTCGGCCTGGCCCGTGGACGACGATGAGCCCGCCCGGACCAGCCCGGGAAGCACCGTGGCCGACCTGATGAGCCCCCACGCGGTGACGGTGTCTCCGGACACCGAGATCACCGAGGCCGCAGAGATCATGCGGCGGCGCGGACTGCACTGGCTGGTCGTCGTGGACGAGCAGCGACACGTGGTCGGTGTGCTCAGTCGATCCGAGCTCCCCACCGGCGGTATGCCTCGGCCCCGGCCGTTGGCGGACGTCCCCTGACCGACAGGACTGGAGAAGAGGAGCAGGAGTGACGGTCACCAGCGGCAAGCGACCGATCGTGGTCGGGATCGACGGATCGAGGTCGGCGGAGAACGCCACCCGCTGGGCGGCCGGTTAGGCCCGGGCGGCGCCACCTTCCGCTCAGCCTGGTGCACGCCTACCCGTGGGCCGAACGTCTCCGCAAGACTGGAAAGCCCCAGCCGGGTTGCCCGCCGAGGAGCTGTTCCGCCGCCAGGCACACGACTTCCTGGAGAGTGCGCAGGCACAGGTCCGGGCGGCCGCGCCGGAGATCGAAGTGACCACCGAAGTGGTCGATGCCCGACCGGTCGAGCTGCTGACCAGCCGGGCATCCGGCGCCGAGCTGGTGGTGCTGGGCAGCCGCGGTCTGGGTGGGGTGAGCGGTTTGCTGCTCGGCTCGGTCGCCGTCGGGCTGGCCTCGCACGCCCCGTGCCCCGTCGTGATCGTGCGCGGAGAGGTCGCCGAGGACCCGGATGCGCCGGTGGTGCTGGGGCTGGAGTACAGCTCGCACAACGACGGGATCCTCGCCTTCGGCTACGACTACGCCGCGATGCACCGCGCGCCACTGCTCGTGGTGCGCGCCTGGGCCGACACGGTGATCGACCCGGCGACCGCCCTGTTCCTCGACGAGGAAGCGATCCGCGAGGACGAGCACCTTCAGCTCGCCGAGCAACTGGTCGGCTGGCGGGAGAAGTACCCGGACGTCGCCACCCGCACCCAGGTGATCATCGACCGGCCGGCGCACGCGCTGCTCGAGGCGAGCAAGGGCGCCCGCATCGTCCTGGTGGGCGCTCGCGGACGCGGCGGCATGGCCGGGCTGCTGCTCGGCTCCACCAGCCAGGCACTGATCCACCGCGCCACCTGCCCGGTCGCCGTGGTGCACAACCGGTAACCGGTCGGGACAACCGGCGAGGACGGCCTTCGTCCACGGCTCTCCAAACCCGCGACGTCTCCGGGCCTGACGGTCGATCGGCGGGTGCTGAGGGGCCGAAGTCCTCTGGTTCGCCAGGTCGGCGAGGGACAGATTTGGGTTCGTGGACCGGCGTCGGACGACGCGGGACGAAATGGGAGCAGGTGGTCAGGATGATGTGGGGCTACGACGGTTCGGGTTGGGGACCCTGGCTCGGCATGGGTTTCGGGATGATCGTGTTCTGGGGGTTGATCATCGCCGGTGGGATCGCACTGGTGCGCTATACCGGTAGCTCTCGGGACCGCCGCGAGTCCGCCGAAAGCGGCGGCCGTGGCGGTCCCGAGCAGGTCCTGGCGGATCGGTTCGCCCGCGGCGAGATCGACGAGGACGAGTACCGGACGCGGCGTCTGCTTCTGGGCGAGGGCCGGTGATCGCGGTGCGCTGGCGGAAGGTTCTGTTGTTCGCCGCCGCCCCGGTGGCGGCGATCGTGTTGGGTGTGGTGTCCACTGTCGCTGTCCTGGGCTGGCCGCAGGCGCACCCGTACGCCGCGACCCCATGGAGCGTGGATGACTCGGGTCCGGGTATGGGTCCGATGCGGTGGAGCATGGGCGGGGTCAGCGTGGATGGGGAGTTCGACTACTTGACGCACATGGTGGCCCACCACCAGGAGGCGGTCGACTCGGCTCGCCAGCTCGAGCGTTCGGGCCGGGCCGAGATGCGGGCGTTGGGCTCCTCGATCGTGACGACGCAGTCGGCCGAGATCACCAGGATGAACGCGTGGCTGGCCCAGTGGTATCCGGGACGTTCGACGGCGGTCGACTACCGGCCGATGATGGGCGACCTGTCCGGGCTCACGGGCGACCCGCTGGACGAGGCATTTCTGCGCGACATGATTCCGCACCACATGGCCGCGGTGATGATGTCCCAGCGGCTCCTCGTCCAAGGCCGCATCCCGCATCAGGAAGTCGCCGGCTTCGCCAGCACCGTGCGCGACACCCAACACTCCGAGATTCTCCAGATGCGTCGCTACCTGGCCGGTTGGTTCGGCGGTCGTGCCCAGATGCCCTTCGGTACCGGCCCGGCGGGCTCGCCGGCGCCGTGCATCGGCGACAGTGGGTGGGGACCCGGCGGAATGATCGGTGGAGGACCTGGCGGAATGAGGGGCTGGTAGCCAGCGAGGCTAGCGACGTGACCGTCCTCGGTGGCGGCGGACCTGACGACTGGACCGCCGCCACCGGGAACGCCCTACTGGTAGGCCCATGAACGATCATGCCGACCGCCGGATCCGGCTGGGCCTCCGGGCGAACCTCCCACAGTTCTCCCTCCTCGTCGCCGTCAACGGGCTGGTCGGCGGGGTACTCGGCCAGGAGCGGACGGTTCTACCGCTGCTGGCGGAACGCGAGTTCCGGCTCACCGCTCACGCTGCCGCGCTGAGCTTCATCCTCGTGTTCGGTCTGACGAAGGCGGCGACCAACTACTTCGCAGGCAGCTGGTCGGACCGGTTCGGCCGCAAGCCCGTGCTGGTCAGCGGCTGGTTGTTCGCCATCCCGGTACCGCTGCTGCTGATCTGGGCCCCCAGCTGGCGCTGGGTCGTGGCCGCCAACGTCCTGCTCGGCATCAGCCAGGGCCTGACCTGGTCCACCACCGTCATCATGAAAATCGACCTCGCCAAACCGGAGCGGCGTGGGCTGGCGATGCGCCTGAATGAAGCGGGCCGGCTATCTCGCCGTGGCCGTCACCGCACTCGCCACCGACTACCTCGCCGCCCGCTATGGCCTGCGCCCCGCGCCGTTCCTGCTCGGGCTGAGCTACGCCGCCCTTGGGCTGGGGCTCCCGGCGGTCATTGTCCGCGAAACCCGCGACCACGCACGCCTGGAAGCCGCTCACCACACTGCCCGCGCAGACGGCCGCCACGACCACCTACAGGCGGATCGGGCAGGTGGCGCAGCGCCAGGACGGTGCCACCCAGCCGAGGCCGTCCACCGCGAGACCGCACAGGTAGCTCGGCCGAAGCACCAGTCGAACGGTGGCCCGGGCGGCTGCGGACTGGAGCAGACCGGCGAAGCTGTTCAGGGTCATCGCGAGCAGCGCGAAAGAACTCTCCGCTCAGCACGAGCTTCCAGCGCAAACCCTGCCGGTGCCGGGAATGTAGGTGGGGCGGGCAGGGTTGTTCGTCCCTGTCTGAGCGGCCGTTCATGGCCAAGAGCTAGTCAGGGGGCCGCCGCGGCGGTGTACGCGGCGGATCAGCCGCAGGAAGGCCTGGTTCATGTCGTGAGCGCCGGTGGTGGCTCGCAGCGCGGCCGGTGAGTCGTTGGCGACCAGGCGGCCCTGGCGCATCAGCAGCAGGCGGTCGCATCGGTCCGCCTCGTCCATCACGTGGCTGGAGACGAACAGGGTCGTGCCTGCTGCGGCCAGGGCGTGGAACCGGGCCCACAGGTCGTCGCGCAGCACGGGGTCCTGGCCCACCGTCGGCTCGTCGAGCACGAGCAGCTCCGGCTCCGCGAGCAGGGCGCACGCCAGCGACACCCGGGCGCGTTGCCCACCGGACAGCGTGCCCACCCGCTGGTCGGCCAGCCCGCCGAGACCGACGTCGACCAGTGCCCGGTCCGCGGCCGTCTTGGACACTCCGAACAGGGACGCGAAGTAGCGGACGTTGTCCCGGCCGGTCAGGTCGGTGTAGACCGACGCGGACTGGGTCACGTACCCGACCCGGCTACGCAGTGCGGGTGACCCGGCCGGCAGACCCAGCACCCGAAGCTCCCCGCCATCGAAGCGCTGGGCGCCAACCACACACCGCATCAGGGTCGTCTTGCCGCAACCACTCGGTCCGAGCAACCCGGTCACCGCACCGGTCGGCACGGCGAAGGTGAGATCGCGCAGCACCGGCCGGCCGCCGAGATCGACCTGGAGCCGTCGCGCCTCGATGGCACACGCGGTCGCCGGTTCGCCGTGTCGGCGGGACAGTGCCTCGGCGTAGGCGCCCTCGATCCGTTCGGGCACCTCGATCAACAGGTGGGTCACTGGACCGTCGTACTCGCGGCGGATCGTGAGTCCGGAGTCGGCCAGCACCCTCAGCATCAGGGTGTTGGTGGCTAGAACGTCCGCGGTCAGAACCCGCACGCCGCGCTCACGGGCCAGCCCGATCAGCGCTTCGAGCAGCAGTGTCCCGATGCCGTGGTGCTGGGCGGGGTGCGCGACGGCGACGGCCATGTCCGGTGGTTCCGCGCCGCGGAAGTTGGCCACACCCTCGAGCTCGCCGTGCTGGAACAGCCCGACCGCGACGCTGTCCTCACCGACGGCCAGCCGGGCGGCCTCCCGTGCCGCGCGCCTGGAGATCCCGAAGAAGCGCAGGTAGGTGTCGCGGTCGGGCAGGCGCTCGTGTAACCGTCGCACGGCATCGAGGTCGGCGGGCGTCAGTCGGCGGATCACTGCGGGACTCCCGTCCGCGAGCCGCACCGGTCCCTCGATGGTCTCGTGGACCGGTTCGGCGGCGGGCATCAGGACTCCCGGTGGGCACCGGAGCCGGACCCGTCCGCGTGGGCCCGAGCTCGGCCGGCCCCGTGACGTCCCGACCGCGGATGGAGCCGCTCCTCCCGTCGCCGTCCCGCGCCGTCCGGACCCGGAGCCTGGTACCGGACCACCGCGACCGGGCAGGGAGCCCGATGCAGTAGCGCCTGGCTGGTGGAGCCGAGCAGCGTCCCGCTGAGTGCGCCGCGACCGCGGCTGCCGACCACCAGCAGCCGGGCGCCGGCCGCTTCATCCAGGAGGGCCCGGACCGGCCGGTCGAGCGCCAGGATCCGGTGCACCACCACGTCCGGGTAATCCCGCGCGGCGTGCTCGACCTGCCCCGCCGGCAGGCCGCCCCGTACCGACTCCCACGAGGTCGGCGGCCGGCCCGGACCGTGTGTGACCTCGAGCCGGGCGTGCACGGCCACCAGTTCGGCGCCGGTCGAGCGGGCGGCGTCGAGGGCGAAGGACAGGGCGGCGTCGCTGCGCGGGGTGCCGTCCACTCCGACCACGACCGGACCGGTGTCCGGCGGTGCGGTGTCCGGCGGTGCGGTGTCCCGGACGACGACCACCGGGCACCGGGCCCGGGCGGCGATCGCCGTGGCCACTGTGCCGAACATCAGCTCGCTGATCGCACCAAGGCCCCGCGATCCCACCACCACCATGGAGGACTCCCAGGAGCCGTGGACCAGCAGCTCGACCGGGTGCGCCACTCGTAGATCGGCGCTCACCTCCAGCCCGTGGACCGTCGATCGGGCGGTGGCCTGCGCCTCGATCAGCCAGCCGCAGGCGCGATCCATCAGCACGTGGTGCTGGTCCTTGCCGATCCCCGGATCACCCATGTGCTGGTGGGTGTCGGGCCATTCGTAGCCGTGCACGATCCGCAGCGGAAGGCCGCGACGCGCGGCTTCCCGCGCGGCCCAGCGCACCGCGTGGAGCGCGTGCTCCGAACCGTCCACGCCCACCAGGACCGGCAGGTCCGCGGCAGGATGCCCGGCGTTCGGTGCGGGTCCTGGCTCAGGTCGTTCTGTCTCGGTCATGGCTGTCCTCCGGTCGTTGAGATCATCATCGGCCGGGTGAACCCGGCCGAGGAGGGGGCCAAGGTCCCGATCCGCCGGGACAAGGGTCCGGCGAGGTCGAGGACCGATCGAGTCCCGAGTGGTGGATTCGGGCGGTGATCACCGCGCGACCACTCGCTGCCGGCGTCGAGAGCGGCCAGGGTGTCGCCGACGCCGAGGCGATGAGCACCCTCGCAGAGCTCGTGTCCCTCACCGCTGTGATCGCGGACCTGAGCGAGCAGGTTCGCACGCACCTCGCGGCCCGGCCGACCGTCACCGCGCACCTCGGACAGGCCCGATCCCACCTGGACCAGCTCCGACGAGCGCTCACTCACGCCCAAGGGACGCTGGAGTTCGACTCGGGCCTACCCCCGACGCGTGCCCTGCGGCTGGTGTCGCACTGAGTGGACCTCCCCACCCGGGTCTTCGGTCCCGAGGATCCGGGACCGGCGTACCTGGTCCTGGCGTCGTCGCCGGGCGCAGGCTGGAGCCATGGTTGACAACCCGGGCACGAACCCGCTGATCACCGTGCAGCTGAACGGCCGCATCGCCGGCGACCTCGTCGGCTACGCCGAGGACAAGATCAGGGTCGCGTTGCGGCGCACCTCGATCCCCGTCCTGCGGACCGCGATCGTGGTGACCCGGCACCCGGATCCCGCGCGGAACCGCCCGGTGACCGCACACGTCAACGTCGACCTCAACGGGCGCCCGGTGCGGATGTACACCGACGCCGGATCGCCGCGGGAGGCAGTGGACATGCTCGCCGACGGCTTACGGAGCCGCATCGAGCGGCTCGGGTCCGGATGGCGGTTCCGCCGAGGTCACGGTGACCGGGCCCCGGCGCACATCGGCTCAGCCGGACCCATTCCGGTGAAATGCCCTACCGAGGAGGTCTGACGGTGACAAGGTCCGAGATCGTGGTCGGGGTGGACGGCTCCGCCGAGTCCCGATCCGCGTTGGAGTACGGCCTCGCCGAGGCGGTTCGTCGCAATGCCCGGGTGCGGGTGGTGGGCAGCTATGCCTACCCGGCGTACTCCGGGCTCGGTTACGCCTACCCGATGCTCATCTCATCCGCCGAAATCGAGGCGTCGGTGTTCAGCGCGGTCCAGAGCATGGTCGACGAAACGTTGTCCAGGTCGGCCACCGCGCCGCCGCTGGCGATCGTGGTCCGGCCAGGACCGGCCGGTCCGCTGCTCGTCGAGGAGTCCGAGGACGCCGAGATGCTGGTCGTGGGGCACCGGGGCCGAGGTGCGGTGGCGAGCAGGCTGCTCGGCTCGGTCGGTCTGCACTGCGTGCTGCACGCCCGGTGCCCGGTCACCGTGGTACGCCCGGCGCCGGTGGCCGCTTCCGCGCGCTCCGGACGTCCTGTCGACATCGCCGCCGGCGTGCCGCTGGCCTCCAGCTCGCCGGCATCGGCCGGCTGAGCGGCCTTGCCTCATCCGGAGTTCGCTTGACCGATGTCGACGCCCGGGGCGACGATTGTCCGCTGGTCGACCGGGACGTCGCTGGGGCGCGCCCGGGCCGGCCGATGAAGGAGCCGGACGCATGGCATCGGGTGTCGACCCCGCGCACCTGCCGGCCGATCCCGCCGATGGTGCGCCGCCGGCGGGCCCCACCGACCAGCAGGAACTCTCGTTGAGTTTCCCGGAGCTGCCGCGGTTGGAGCTCGACGACCTGCTGGCTCAGCTGGTCGAGCGCGCGCAGGAGGTGGTGGCCACCCAGGGCCGGCTGCGCGGGCTGCTGCGGGCGAACCAGGCGATCATCGGCGACCTGGCGCTGCCGGTGCTGCTGCGGCGGATCGTCGAGGCCGCCCGGACTCTGGTCGGAGCCCGGTACGCGGCGCTCGGGGTGATCGCTCCGGACGGTCACCTGGCGGAGTTCGTGCACCTGGGGATGCCCACCGACGCGGTGGAACGGATCGGTCATCTTCCGGAGGGCAAGGGTCTGCTCGGTGCGTTGATCGACGACCCTCGGCCGATCCGTCTGCGGCAGATCACCGCTGACGAGCGATCCTCCGGCTTCCCTGCCGGCCATCCGCCGATGCACAGCTTCCTCGGGGTGCCGATCCGGGTACGGGACATCGTGTTCGGCAACCTCTACCTTTCCGAGAGCACCAAGGGCGAGTTCAGTGCCGAGGACGAGGAGCTGGCCGCCGCGCTCGCTGCCACGGCCGGAATGGTGATCGACAACGCCCGCTTGTTCGAGGTCGCGGGCGCCCGGCAGGACTGGCTCCGGGCCTCCGGGGAGATCACCCGGGAGTTGCTCTCGGGTGAGGCCGACGATGCGGTGCGGCCATTGCGGCTGATCGCCGAGCACTGCCGCGAAGTCGCGCGGGCCAAGATCGTCACCGTGGTGCTACCGGTGCCCGGTGCCGAGGAGCTGCAGGTCGAGGTGGCGGTCGGTCCCTTCGAAGGCGACCTGACCGGGGTACGGGTGCCGTTGGATCGGTCGCTGTCCGGGCGGGTGTTCGCGTCCCGGGTCCCGTTGCGCGTCACCTCGCCCGATGATCCGTCGCTGGGCGCGGTCACCTCGGGGGAGCTCGACGTCGGCCCGGTGATGGTGCTGCCGCTACTGGGGTCGGAGAAGGTGCACGGTGTGCTCACCGCAGCCCGCGATCGGGGACGCGCGGCGTTCACCGAAGAGGACCTCGATATGGCGGCCGGGTTCGCCAACCAGGCGTCGGTGGCCATCGAGCTGGCGGCCGCGCGCACCGAGCAGCAGCGGGTCGCCATGCTCGACGATCGTGACCGGATCGCCGCCGACCTGCACGACCACGTCATCCAGCGACTCTTCGGCACCGGCTTGTCGTTGCACGGCATCGCCGCGACCTTGAGTCCAGGACAACCGAAGGAGCGGCTGATGGCCGCCGTCGGGGACATCGACGGCACCATCAGCCAGATCCGGACCACCATCTACCAGCTGGGCCAAGCGGCGGACCCCGACCGGGGCCTGCGCGGCCGGCTGCTGGACGTGGTCATCGACCTCACCCCGACACTGGCGTTCGACCCGGCCGTCCGGTTCGCCGGGGTGCTGGAGGGCACGGTCCCAGACGAGGTCGCCGACGACCTCGTGGCGGTGCTGCGGGAGGCGCTGACGAACGCGGCCCGGCACGCCCAGGCGCGAAGCGCGACCGTCAGCGTCACGGCCGGCTCGGGATTGGTCACCCTGGTGGTGGCCGATGACGGCCACGGCATCGACTGGGCCCTGACTCGTCGCAGCGGGCTGGCCAACCTGCGCCGGCGGGCCGAGCAGCACGACGGCGAGCTGGAGATCCGCGCTGTCGAGCCGCACGGCACCGAGCTCCGATGGTCGGCTCGGATCAGCTGAACAGGGGAGGCACGAGTCTCGCTACAGCGGCTGTGCGACCTTGCGGCCGTTGGTGCGCTCATTGATCCGCAGTTCCGCCGCGTACACGGCAGCTTCGGTGCGGCGGTTGAATCCCAGCTTGTGAAGCAGTGACGACACGTAGTTCTTCACGGTCTTCTCGGCCAGGTAGAGCTCCGCGCCGATCTGCCGGTTGGTCATCCCGTCCGCGATCAACCCGAGGATCCGCTTCTCCTGGGGGCTGAGCGCGCCCAGCTTCGGGTCCTCCGGCTCGGCGCCGCGCCGCAGCCGCTCGAGGACGGTGGTCGTGGCCCGAGGATCCAGCAGTGACTTGCCTTCCGCCACCGTGCGTACCGCGCCGACCAGGTCGATCCCGGTCACCTGCTTGAGCAGGTAGCCGGCGGCGCCGGCCATGATCGCGGCGAACAGCGCCTCGTCGTCGGAGTAGGAGGTCAGCATCAGGCAGGCCGGCGGCGGGTCGACCGAGGACCGCAGCTCCCGGCACACCTCCACCCCGTCCCCGTCGGGCAGCCGCACATCCAGCACCGCCACGTCCGGGCGCAGCGCCGGCACCCGGGCCAACGCCTGGGCCGCGTTCGCGGCCTCACCGACCACGGTGATGTCCGGTTCGGCTTCGAGCAGCTGCGCGATGCCCCGGCGCACGATCTCGTGGTCGTCGAGCAGGAACACCGAGATGCTCACGCGAACCTCCAGGTCGTAGGTGACACCGAGGCTAGGTCCCGCGATCGGTCCGCGACTCCGGCCGAAGGTCCCCACCCCGCGGGAGACACCGACCCGGCGGGAACGGGTCCGGAGGACCTTCGCCACGGCAGCCGGGGACGTTCGGCCGCGGCCGCTGCATCGGGGAGGCGACGACCATCGGCGGTGCCATCACACCGGGCGGTGTCGTCGAAGGATCGAGCCGAGATGATGTGGGGATACGCCGGCCCGGCGGCGCGGGGGGTTCTGTGGCGCTGGCCGGTCACCGTGATCACCGGAGCGGCGGCCGACGTTCACGCCGCCACCTGCTGACCAGATGACCCACCCAGCAAAGACCCCGCCGCGACGTGATCGGTCAGGATTGCCGCCACATCGATCGCGGTCACCGCGTGTTCCGTGGGCCCGGCCGGTCGGCGAGGTCCTCGCCGAGCTGGCCACCGACCCGACCGTCGGGCTGACCGGGGAACGGGCTGGCCGCCCGGCTGGCCGCTGACGGGCCGAACGAGCTGCCCGCCGAACCGGCCCGATCGCTCGCCCGCTCGGTGACCGCCCAGCTGCGCGAGACGATGATCCTGGTCCTGCTCGGCGCCGCGGCGTTGCTCGCCGCGATCTACCTGCCCGGGTTCAGTGACCTACTCGGCACCGAGCGGCTCACCACGTTCGAGCTGCTGGTGTCGCTGGCGGTGAGCGTCGTGCCACTGGCGACCGTTGAAGTGGCGAAGTGGGTGCTGCGGCGCCGGGACCGATCGGCCGGATTAGCCGGTTCACCGACGACCCCGGCGGGTTGATCCCCGCCGGGGCCGTCTATCCCGCCGCCGGCTTCGCCCAGCTCCGCTGTGCCCGGCGCCACTCCGCTTCCCAGAGCCCGAGGTTGTGCCACAGCAGCAGCCGTTCGACCAGTAGCCAGAGCAGGCCGAGCGCGATCCAGGCGGTGAGCAGGGCGAATGCTCCGACGATGAACCCCACCGAGGTGGGGTGGTAGGCGTCCGGGGTCTTGGGCTGGCCGGTGACGTCCACCCGCACCGGGACCTGGGCGCCCATCGGGGCCGGTGCGTACAACGGCATCGTGTAGTTGTGCCGCGTGCCGTCGGATTCGGTCCAGGTGACGGGCGTGAACCACGGTGAGTTCACCCCGTCGCCGGCCGGGCCCGGCGTGGCGTGACCGCGGCCGGTCACCGTCACGGTGACCGGGTGACTGGTGGCCACCCAACGGCTCTGTCGCTCCCGCTCCCCGTCGGCGGCGGAGTTCCCGATCCACAATGCGACTCCGACAGCCGCCATACCGGCGGCCAGCAGCACAACGGCGACCAGTCCCTCCACACGGTCCGATGGACGTACCAGCTCGTTGCGCCGCGACCGCAGGCCCCGGCCCCGATGATTCCTGACGTCCACGGCTGCCTCCTCTTCCGCATCTCCGGTCAAAGGTGCCGGTGGGACGCCGAGATCTTCAGTGCCAAGAGTCCCGAGCCCTCGCGCCCATCGGCCCGACGACCTCGGGCGACCGGACGGGCACCCCTCGGGGCAGTAGTGCGAGGACCGGGAGGACCTGATGGGCACATTCACCGGCGCCGATGGCGTTCGGCCGAGTCCGTACGTCCACGAGACCCATGTCGGTGTGGTGTTCCTAGTGGGAGACCGGGCATACAAGATCAAGAAACCGGTGCGCAACGCGTTCCTGGACTTCAGCACCGCCGAACGCCGCCGCAACGCCTGCAGACGGGAGGTCGAGCTGAACCGCCGGCTCGCCCCGGATGTCTACCTCGGGCTGGCCGAGATCACCGACCCCGTCTCGAAGGGCGGATCCCGGCTGGCCGCGCGCGTGGAACGGCCGCCAGCCACGCAGCCGGAGCTCCCCGTGCATCGTCAACTCGACCGACGACTACAGCGGTGTACCGGAAGCCACCGCGTGGCTCAGCCAGCGCCGCGCCGCCTGCGGCAAACGCGCAGTCAGCTCGGGAGCGAACCGCTGTCTCGGAGCGTCGCCGGCCAAGCGGTGCCACTCGGCTGCCACCACTCTCACGGCAGCGGGAGCCTGGGCGCGAGGAGTACCGGGCACGGAGGGTGTTGCAGCGCGCAGTTGAGCACGAGCCCCGCCCGGTCACCGCCGTCCTCCCTCGGCCCGCCGATGACCAGGAGGTCGGCGTCCAAGGCCTCGCCGACCAACTCGTGCGGCCGAGTCCGGACGAGTCGGGAATGCAGGTGAGAGCTCTCGGACAGTTGGCTGGTGGCGGCTCGGATCGCGGTCGCCAACTGCGTTCGCCCGTGCTCGACCGCCTCCTCGAGTGCCACGCTGCGTTCCGCGAAGGATTTCGGTACCGCGTTGGTGACGGCCAACGTCGCGCCCAGATGCGCGGTCGCGGCGGTGGCCTCGGCGAGTACAGCCGCGTCGCCGGGCAGGTCGCGGATAGCGGCGACCACCTTGGCCGGCCGGCCGTCGTGATGGCTGCGGGTCACCCATACGGTGCATCCGGCGAGCTGGTTCACCGCTCGCGCTAGACCGGGCGCCGCGAGGAGGGGCCCGGCGTCACGCGGCGACTCGTCCGGCCACGTCTCGAGTGCCCGGCCAGTGGCCCTGCACATCTCGGACAGCCAGGCCGGTGGACCTGAACCCAGCACGACCACCGGAAGCCGACTCAGTGCATTGTGCAGGAGTACGTCCTCACCCAACACCGTAGGCCTGGACATGGCGAGCTTCCGACCAGCGAACTGCCGGCTGGCCGGTTCCGGCCGACAACCAACGATCTTGCTGCCTCATCCCGACTCCTTCGGCACTGCGGGTGTCGCCGCCGGATACGACCGTGCCCGGTGGCCTGGCAATGGTGAACCGGTCCACCGGCCCAAGACCGACGGTCCGTCCGGCCCCGGTTCTCGTGTCCCCTGGCCCTGGCGGGGAGTGATCCGTGAAGTCGAGGCTTCGCCGTCGACGCGCGCCCGTGTTTCCCGAACGCCGTGTGGCCGTCCGCGGCCGGCGTACAGGCGGCCGTTCGAGAGAAGCTCTACTCACCCCGACTCGATCAGGAGGACGGACATGCGTGCCTGGGTGATTGAACGGCCCGGCCCGATCGGGAGTGCCCCGTTACGGGAGGTGGAGCTGCCCGACCCCGAGCCGGGACCGGGGGAGGTACGGCTGCGGGTGTCCACCTGCGGCGTCTGCCGCACCGACCTGCATCTCGCCGAGGGCGATCTGACCCCGCGCCGGCCCCGGACCGTGCCCGGCCACGAGGTCGTCGGACGGGTCGACCTGAAGGGGAGCGATGCCGACCGGTTCGCCCTGGGGGAGAGGGTCGGCGTGGCGTGGCTACGGGGCACCTGTGGTAGCTGCCGGTGGTGCCGTCGCGGCCGGGAGAATCTGTGCCCGGGTGCGACGTTCACCGGTGGGACGTCGACGGCGGCTACGCCGCATTGGTGGTGGTGCCCGAGGCTTATGCCTACCGGTTGCCCGCCGGGCTCGACGACCTGCACGCCGCGCCGCTGCTGTGCGCGGGCATCGTCGGCTACCGCGCCCTGCGGCGGGCGGAGTTACCACCGGGCGGACGGCTGGGTATCTACGGATTCGGGGCGTCCGCCCATGTGGTGGCACAGTTGGCGATCGCCCAGGGCGCGACCGTGCACGTGCTGACCCGGGCGGAGGAGGCCCGCGGGCTGGCACTGAGGCTCGGTGCGGCATCCGCGGGGTCGGCCGATGCCGCACCGCCGGAGCCGCTGGACGCCGCGGTCCTGTTCGCTCCGGCGGGGGAACTGGTGCCGGTGGCCATGCGTGCGCTGGACTCCGGCGGCACCCTCGCGGTGGCCGGTATCCATCTCACCGACGTCCCACGCCTCGACTACGCGGGCGAGTTGTTCCGGGAGAAGCAACTGCGCAGCGTCACCGCCAACACCCGCGCCGACGGCGAGGAGTTCCTCCGGCTGGCCGCCGCCCTCGGGGTACGGCCCACCGTCGAGGAGCGGTCGCTGTGGACGGCGGATGAGGCATTGGCCGACCTGGCCGCCGACCGCGTGCGCGGGGCGGCGGTCCTCGTCGCGGAGTAATCGCCTCCGAGGTCGATCTGGTGCGCTGTGCACCGGTGGCCACAATGGTCCTGGTCAGCGACGGCGTTGGGCGGGTCGCGTTTCCCGCCCCTCGCCGCTCGCACGGCTACTGCGTGGTGTCGACCGGCGCACCCGACGGCAGCGGCACGACCCATCGGACCTCGGTGCCACCTTCTGTTCGGACATGCACCGTATCGCCGCCGTGCCACCGGCGCGCTCGGGCCGCGATGTCAGCGAGTCCGGCACCCGGGTCCGGCCGGCGCGCCACGTTCTGGCCGTCGTCGCGCACCGTCAGGCGCAGCTTCCCGGCTCCGGCGTCCGCGACCACCTCCACGGTGAGCATGGTGACGTGGGAATGTCCGGCGACGTTGGCCAGCGCCTCGTACAGGACCGCCTGCAGGTCGGTTCGGACCCCCTCGGGGGCCAGGGCGTCCAACGGACCCTCCAGAGCGAGCCTGGGCTCGACGCCCAGGTGGGCGGCTGTTCTCCGGACGGCGTGCCGCAGCTGGCCGCGCAGGCCTGCCTCATCAGCTAGCTCGGCGCTCTTCACGTCATCGGCCGTCGTCATGGTGACTCCTCACTCATCGATCCCGGACCTCCGGAGATCGAGCTCGTCGCCGCTTCCCGCAGTGCTCGTAGGTCGTTCTCGATGCCGCTGCCGAGCACGTCGAGGTCGGTGGCCGAGTCGTCGCCGGTCAGCCCGAAGGTCACCCGATCCCGGTAGCTGAAGATGGACACACCGATCCGCATCCGGCTCGAGATCGGCACGTAGGGCACGACCTCGAGCAGCTCCCGCCCCAGGCAGTAGAGCGGCTCGCGGGGTCCGGGGACGTTCGTGGTGACCGTGACGACCGCGTGCTGCGAGGCGTGCGCGGCGGCCCGAACCGGAGCGGCGAGCAGCGGGAAGGGCTGGAAGCGAGCCAGCGAGGTGAGCATGGCCCCGGCCTCGGCCTCACCGCTGGTCTTCAGCGACGACAGCTCGGCGCGCACCGCTGTCAGCCGGTCCACCGGGTCGTCCAGGTCTACGGGCAGTCGGGCCAGCAGTAGCGACACCTGGTTGTCGCGGACGCTCTCCGCGCCGGGGGCACGGACCGACACCGGCGCCAGAGTGCGGATCGCCGTGGGGGTCGGCTGTTCGCCGCGCTCGAGCAGCAGCGCCCGGAAGCCACCGGTCACCGCCGCGAGGACGACGTCGTTGAACGTCCCGCCCAGTGTCGATGGTGTCCTTGGCGCTGCTCGCCCAGCTGTGGTGCCGGGGGCGGGCCAGCGGGCCGGTCAGCGATGTACGCCTGGCGGGCCACATGCTGCGGGTCAGGGCCGCCGACCCGCGCGCCGCCGCGACGAGCCGGGTCGGCCATCCCGACGGGCGCACAAGGACCCCGGCCAGGGCGCGGGCCTGGCGGGCCGGCAGCCATGCGATCTCGGCGACCGCATCGAGTACGAGACGCGCCGCGGCCGGGTCGGAGTCCGGCAACCACTCGTCGGGAGGTACGAGGCACGGGATCGGGGTCGGGTCCAGAACCGCGCGGTAGATGTCCGTGCTGGACACCCCGTCGACCATGCAGTGGTGCACCTTCGAGATCAGCGCCCATCGGTCACCCGCCAAGCCTTCAACCAGCCAGTTCTGCCAGAGTGGACCGTTCCCGATCGAGACGCGCCGACATCACCCGGCCCATCAGCGCACGCAGCTCTCCGTCTCCTCCCGGCGACGGTAGGGCGGTCCGCACCAGGTGGCGGTCGATGTCGAACGACGGATCGTCCACCCACACCGGAGGAGCGAGGTCGAGCGGAACCTCCCGGACCTTCTGCCGGTAGCGGGGGATGAGCGGCAACCGCGCGATGAGGTGCGCGCGTAGCTCCTCCAGCGTCGGTACCGATCATCCAGGGGTGTCATCCGATCACCTCGCATCTGTGCCTCCCTCGATGTCGTTTGGCAACCCTGTCCGGGGTCGATACCGGTACGCACCCGCCTCACGGCCCGACATGGAGGGCCATGAGGCCCGGCTCCGGGTTCCGCACGCAGTACACGGGCCGGACGGCCGTCCGGCTCAGGACCAAGGACGGTCGCCCGTCGACATTCGGAGATTGTTGGCTGATGAACCAGCGTCAGACGGCCCCCAAGGCAACTCGCTTGCGGCGATGGCTCCGCGCGCTGGGCCTGACCGGAGTCATGTGGATCTGGGGTCTGCCGTGTACCACGCCGTACCACGCCGAAATCCGATGCCGCCCCGGCTTGCACCGCCAAGCGCATCATCGGCGACCTGACCGCCAGCAGGTCCATAGTCAGTCGCCAACTCCGTGGAGGCCGTGCAGCCGTAGCTGCACGGCCTCCACGAGCACCGGCTGCCGCCGCAGGTACTCCGTTGCCGGCGGCTAGGTTTCTCGGGCGAGTCGAGCAGGGCTCGCGCCGGACGCTTCCGCGGGAGCTCCCGGCGTACCTCGACATCGGGGTACTTCTCCTGCCAGCCGGCCAGCAGCTCGGCCAGCATCCGGGTTTCCTCCTCGCGCACGTCGTCGGAGTACAGCAGGTTGACGATCTTCGAATCGACTGCCGTGTCCGCCCAGGCGTCTACCACGACCAGCGGGGCGGCGTGCCGCGACGCCCAGACGTGGGCGAACGCCAGCGTCGCCTCGCTGGCCGGAGACCCGTCGACGCCCACCACGACGGGCGCCGGGAGACCGGCCTGCTCGATGGCCGCTTCCTCGGCGTCCCCGCGCACGACCACCACCGGGCACTTCGCGCGCGACACGACGCCCACCGCGACGGATCCGAGCAGCAGGCCGGTCAGCCCACCCAGACCTCGGTCGCCCAACACCACCAGTTCCGCCTCCACCGAGCGGTCGCTCAGCAGATCTACCGGCTGGGCCGTGCACAGGTCGGTCGTCACCTCGACATCGGGAGCCGCCTCACGGGCCTGCGCGGCGGCCTGTCGCAGGCAGTCCCGGGCCCACCCGAGAACGGTGTCTCGGTAGCCGGTGACAACACCCGGAGCAGAGTCCGCGCCGCCCCAGTCGTAGGCGTACACCAAGGTCAGGGGAACTCCCCGGACAGCGGCCTCCCGGGCCGCCCAGCGGGCGGCCCGCTCGGGCGGGGGGGGAAGACCGAAGCGTCCTTCCCTGCGGTGTTCCGAGCGGCGAGCATGGATACGACGAACTGGGGGAGCGGAACGATTCGCAATGACGTGGCGGTCTTGCCGGCGTGCCGGTGCAGGCCCCTTGCCCCGGTGGCGCACGATGTTGCCGGTGATGGCCACGATGGGTACCAGGCGGATGTCGTTGCGGCCGACGACCGGTACGCCCTCCAGGTCGACGTCGTCCCAGCGAACGGCGAGGGCCTGCCGATGCGGACTCCGGTGCCGAGCATGCAGGTGACGATGTCGGGCAGGTCGCGCCGGCGGGCGTTCGCCTGGGCTCGAGCTTCCTCGGGATCGTCCGGTCTTGCGGGACTGTGCGCCTTGCGATGAGGCCAGCTCAGTGAAGAAGGTGTCGAGGCGGGGCACGGTGCACTCCCTCAGCCGCCATTGGCCCACCGCGGGCAGGATCACCGAGTTCAGCCGCTGCCGGTAGGTGCCGGCGGTGGTCATAGCTCGGGTCCCCTCGGCGACTTGGGCGCTGAGCTTGGCCAGCCACATTTCCGCAGCGCGCGCGAATGTGTCCTCGGGACGAAGGGGACTGCTGACAGTGGCCGTCGATGATGTGTTGTCACAGGTCAGCGCGATCTGCCAGCCGCTACGGTGTTGAGTGTGATCGGTCATGATCTGTCGTAGGCGTGGGGCAAACCGTGGGCAAGATCGTCGAGGTCGAGTGGCTCGATGTCGAGCCGGAAGCGTTGGTTTGAACGGGCTCCCGCGATACCGTGGGAGGTGCCGGCGCTGTGGTCCTTCGACGATCAGCCCCGCACCGGCGACCCGCTGCTGGCCGGGGCGACGCCGGCGGCGATCCGCGAGTCGCTGCTGCCCGAGGACCGGACGAAGTTCGACATCGCCTACCAACGCGCACTCGCCACCGCTCGGGAGGAACTCGACCTCACCGACCTGTTCCGCTGCCTGGAGAACTGGCGCCGCCTCGCGCTCCTGCAGCGGGACCCTGAGCGGTTCGCCTCGCTCGCTCGTCGCGCCGTGGAGCGCCTGACCGGCGAGCCGGTGCCCGACGACGAGCCACTGGCCGGGACCCGGCGCCGCGCCGGCATGCAGCCGCCGGTGTACCAAGCCACCACCGACGAGCGGTCCCAGCCGCGGTCTCGCCCACCCGGATGTCCGCTGATTCGAGCAGAGAGGCACACTCACAGCAATAACCCCGGTGATGTAGCTCGCCAAGGTCGGCGGCCAGGGATCGCTCCGGGGTCTTCGTATCTCAGCATAGAGGTGCATGCCGAGCGTGTCGGGTTCACCACTCACGGCGGCACCCGCGTCCGGTTCCGGCTACACGAGACGGAGGGATCGACCGGGCCGCGCGATGATCACGACGAGGCGCTCGGCGGTCCAGGTCAGACGGCTCCGTACAAGATGAACGACGTGGCAGACGTTCCCATCGGTTCAGGCGGTGACGCGGCCACCGTGCCGGGGGAAGGTACCGGGAGTGCTCGTCGTCGCGACGTCCGGCGAGATCGACATCGCCTCAGCGCCTGCATTGCGTGACGAACTGCACCGGGCTATCCGGGATCCCGACGTGCGGTGACCGGCCTGCGCGGGCCGTTGTCCCTCTACCCGAGCGTCGAGGCAGCATCGGACGGTTGAGCGCGCCGTGCGTTCAGTCGTCCGGCTGTCCAACGATGCCGACCTCGTCCTCGCCGCGGTAGTGCACCGCGGCCTCCTCGGCCGAGGCGCCGCCGCCGTCGATGCCGACATCCCGACCCTCCATGGACCGGATGTATTCCCCGTCCGCCCCCGCATCGGATGTTTCGAGCCGGCCGGAACGGCCCTCGTCGCCGAGGTCCCCGCCGCCGGATTCCGCCAGTTCGACCTCCGGGCGCTCCCGGTTCAGCCGCTCGTCCAGTCCCTCTGGCTCGGCACCGGCCGGTGCCCCGGCCCTCGGGTCGTCGAGGCCGTACGGCCGGTCCGGCGGAACATAGCCGGCGTCCAGCGCATCCGTGCCGGGCGGGCCGACCAGAGTCTCAGCGGATTCCTCCTGGACGAACTCGCCGAGATCGGGGGCTTCGGGCTGTTGCTCGTACTCTCGCTGGCTCACCTCCGGGCGTTACCCGGCCGGTGCCACGGCTAACCGCCGTCCGACATGTTCGGCTCGGCGACCGGCGGTGGGGGGACGGAACGTCGACCGGCTCGGCGTCACGGCCTACCCGCTCAGCGACGTGCTCGGCCGCCGCATGTGTCGATCACGCGATAACGGGTAAAGACCACCTCATGGGGCTGTGGTTGTCGCTTGCGGTACCGCTGGGTGTGATGCTGGTCCTCCAGCTCCTGGAGCGTCTCGAGCGTGCCATGTTGCCACCGGTTCGCCGGTCGGACGTCCGCATGCCCGACCGATCACCGAGTTGCGCGGTGAAGTCCGTCGCGGGGCGGGTGGTCGCGGCCGAGCCCGTCCTACACCCTGTGCCCGATTCGGCGCGGGCGGCGTGACCAGCCGCCACGCAGTGATCTTGGTAAATGTCCGTTGCGGGACCCGGACAGCGGAAGCTCGGCTCGCGCGGATGGGTTGCCGGACGCCTCGACCGGGTATCTGCGCAGGTGCGTCCAGAACAGGTTGATCAGAAAGCTCGTACCCGTGCTCGGCCGCTTCCGGAGGAGGCCGCAGTGCAGACCCAGGACGAGGATCGCGGCGCGGAGGCCGCGACCATCCTCGGAGAATCCGAAGGGCGAATCGCGGACGCCTCGATGCCCGAGCGGCCGACGGACGTGGTCCGGGAACACCGGAGGTCGGAGGACACCAGTACGTAGACACCGGTAGACACGGCGCCATCGGGCGTGCTGCCCGGTGGCGCCGTTTCGGACGGCCCCGACGACTGTGACCAGGCGGCCGTCGCGGTCCGCCGCACGTGTTCCCACAACTCCTCGCGCACTACCGGTGTCTCCGGGCCCGGTCCGAAGGAGTAGGTCCGAGGACGAGCCCGGCGGCCCAGGCACGAAGGGGCCCGTCCGCGCCACCCGACTCGTCGACGGAGTTCTGCGGGCCCGGGTCGTCACCCTGGCCCGCGTCAGCGCCAGCTGAGTGACCGCCGGCGCCTGACCTGCTCTGTGGCCGCAGAGGCCATGTCGCCGGTCAGCCCTCGTGTCGGCCGCCCACGGTATCCTTGCCGAACTGGGCCGTCCTACCCGGCCCTGGCCCCCTCGATCGCGGCCGCGAGTCCGTGCGGATCCGACACGGTGACCGTGAGACCGGGGTGGTGAAGCAACCCGAACGGCTCGATGGCGGGTACCGGTCCGGCGAATCGCAGACACACCCCGAGATCCCGGTTGGTCGCGAAGGTCAGCCCCCGGTCCGCCAGTGACAGCCTGGCGGGTCCGGCGGTGAGCAGCGGGTGGTAGGGCCCGGACACCGACGTCGAGACCACGTTGCTCAGCGGCGTACGCAACCGCCACGGCCCGAACCTGGCGTCCACGTCGCCGTCGTCGGTCAGCCGGACCAAGGTGGTGCCCGGCCGGACGCCGAAGATCGAGCCGGCCAACCGGTACAGCGGGTCGAACCTGAAGTCGAAGACGCGCTCGGGCTGGTGCGGATGGTCGGACATCAGGCGGCCGCCCCGAGTCGCTCGGCCAGGTGCCGGTCCAGGCTGACTCGCACGAGTCCGGCGGCGAACTCCGCTATGCGCTCGGCGGGCACGAGTGCGGCCAACTCCACCGGATCGGTCGGTAGACCCAGCCGCTCGGCGCCGGCCAGCGATCTGGCGTCGAGGGCCGGCCGCAGCTCGGGCCAGACGTCCTGTACCTCGCGCACGAAAATGTCCGAAGCGACCGGACCCAACCTGGGAAACTCGACGAGCAACTCGCGGACGCGTGCCGGGTCACCGTCGGCAGCGGCGCGCAGTCGACGCAGATCACCGCAGTACCGCTCTGACACCAGGTGCGCCCCGTCGCCGAGCGCCGTCGCGGTCGACTCGTCGTAGCGGCGGTAGCCGGCCGACCCAGCGCGTCGACCAGGGTCTGCCACGACGCTCCGGACCTCCGGCCGGGCGTGCCGAGCCCAGCGCGGACCAGCTCGACCGTCGCGGCCACCGCGATGTCGGCCTTGATCCGCGTGGACAACAACACGGACAGCACCAGGAGCCGGTACAGCGGGGCCGGCTTGTCGGTCAACCGGACGCCGGCCTGGGCGGCGTAGGTCATGCCCCCGCAAGCCCAGCAGCTGTTCGGTGGAGCGCTCAGATTTACTCATTCCCGCGCGTACCCGGGTGGGCGCGGTCGACACACGCGCCATTCTCCCGGATTGCGCTTACCTGGGCGGACGCCGGCCTAAGGACTCACGACGAAGTAACGTAGGTTTTCGGGTCCGGGGACTTACCGTCTGTGCTATGGCGATCGATGGGCAGGTCGGGCAGTCGGTAGCGCGTAGGTATGCGGTGTTGCGTCCGTATCTGGACGAGCGGCAGCGCC
>JAJCYC010000337.1 GCA_029263115.1 Pseudonocardia sp.
GCCCGGCCCGGCGCCTCCCGCCACCCCCGGCCCGGCGCCTCCCGCCACCCCCGGCCCGGCGCCTCCCGCCACGCCCGGCCCGGCGCCTCCCGCCACCCCCGGCCCGGCGCCTCCCGCCACCCCCGGCCCCGCGCGGCCCGCCGCGGCGGGCCCCGCGTGCGCGGCCTCGCGCCGCAACAGCGCGTCGAGGGCCCGGTCGGCCTCCGAACGGGCACCGACCAGTGCGGACAGCTCCGGCGCCGGGTGCCCGACTCCGGCGCACACCCGGGCACCGGTGGTCGTGCGCAGCACCTGCACGGCGTGCCGCACCCAGGACAGCACCGCCGGGGAGATCGCGGCCGCCGGCAGCACCGCGTACACCCGCCCCTCGACCAGCCCGACGAGCGCGTGCCGGTGGTACGCGGTGGCGTACACCGACACCAACCCGAGGGCCTGCTCGCGGCGCAGCGCGTCGGCCGGGGCGTCCGGTTCGGCCGGGCCGGCGAACCCGACCACCACCGCGGGCGCCGCCGGGTCCAACCCGAGCCGCCCGGCGACCAGGTCCGTGCTGCCCCGGCCGGTGAGCAGATCGGCCAGCAACCGCTGGCGGGAGTCCCGGCCCAGCTCCGAACCGGTCCGCCGACGCAGGATCTCGGCGGCCGCCAACCGGGCCGCGCCGACCAACACCTCTTCGGCGCGCTCGGCGAACCCGCCCGCCCGGCGCTGCACCCAGATCGTGCCCAGGTAGCGCGAGCCGGCCCGTACCCCCACCGCCAGCCGGGGCCGGATGCCCAGCTCGGGGTGCTCCTCCACGTGCACCACCCGCTCGTCGGCCCGGAGCCGGTCGAGCACTCCCCACTCCCGCAGCATCCGCATGTAGGGCTCCGGTCCGCGCCAGCCCAGGATGGACAGCCGGCGCAGCTCGTCCGCCTCGTCGCCGGCGCGGGAGTAGGCCAACACCCGGTTGCCGGCGTCCTCGATGGACACGATGCCGCCGGTGGCGACGGCGGTGTCCTCGGCCAGGGAGAACAGGTCGTTGCCCTCGGGACCCGGTCCGCCCGGCCGGTGGCCCAGCTCGGCGGCCTCGAGCCGTTCGCGCAGCGCCATCACCAGCTGGTCCCACCGGGCGGCGGGACGCACCAGCAGCACCGGAACGCCGGGGTCGGCCCCCTCGTGATCGGCGGCACCGTGGTCGGCCACGACCGGGTCCCAGCCCGGGTCCGCCTTGACCGCGACCGCGACCGCGCCGCCGCGGGCCGCCGCGTGGACCAACGGCCACGCCTCCCGCCCGCGCGCCCCGATGACCAGCATCAGCTCGCCGTGGTGGTCGCGGGACGCGTCCGCGACGTCCCGGGTATCGAGGATCGCCACGCCGCTCACCTCGGGACCGCCTCCGGCCGGCAGCCGGGCGTCGACCAGCACCCCGAGCAACCCGTCAAGCAGCCGAGCCAGCGGCACACCGGGCATCGAACTCCTCCAGGATGAGCGAATTCACCAATCTACCGGGCAGGACTCCGTCTGATCGACCAATGAACTACGGCCCGCGGCGAACTACCGTGTTACCTCAACCGACTGGGAGGTACCGGACATGGACGCCATCACCAGCCCGCCGTCACCCTGCAACGAACCGGTCCACGACTACGCGCCGGGCACGCCGCGCCGGGCCGGCCTGGGCGCCCGGCTGGCCGAGATGGCCGGCGAGCGGGTCGAACTCACCCAGACCATCGACGGCGCGCAGAGCATCGGCAGCGGCGCCGGGGTGGACGTGGTCGCTCCACACCGGCACGCCCAGGTGCTCGGCCACCTCGGCACCGCCACCGGCCAGGACGCCAAGTCGGCCGTGGAGGCGGCGCTGCGGGCGGCCGGCCCGTGGGGCCGGATGAGCTTCGACGACCGGGCCGCGGTGCTGCTGCGGGCCGCCGACCTGCTCTCCGGCCCGTGGCGGGACACCCTGAACGCGGCCACCGTGCTCGGCCAGGGCAAGACGGTGATCCAGGCCGAGATCGACGCCGCCTGTGAGCTGGCCGACTTCTGGCGGT
The DNA here is from genome assembly GCA_029263115.1 of Pseudonocardia sp. Lineage (GTDB taxonomy): Bacteria > Actinomycetota > Actinomycetes > Mycobacteriales > Pseudonocardiaceae > Pseudonocardia. The sequence continues at coordinate 2,019 of JAJCYC010000337.1, forward strand.
TCAACGTCCACTTCGCCCGCCGGATCCTCACCGAGCAGCCGGAGTCGGCGCCCGGGGTGTGGAACCGGATGGACCACCGTCCGCTGGAGGGCTTCGTCTACGCGGTCACCCCGTTCAACTTCACCGCCATCGCCGGCAACCTGCCCACCGCGCCGGCGCTGATGGGCAACACGGTGATCTGGAAACCCTCCCCCACCCAGACGCTGTCCGCCTGGCACACCATGCGGCTGCTGGAGGCGGCCGGGATGCCGCCGGGCGTGGTCAACATGCTCACCGGCGACGGCAGGGCGCTGTCCGACGTGGTGCTGGCCGACCCACACCTCGCCGGGATCCACTTCACCGGATCCACCGCCACCTTCCAGTACCTGTGGGGCCAGGTCGGGGCGAACATCGGGCGCTACCGCGGCTACCCGAGGCTGGTCGGCGAGACCGGCGGCAAGGACTTCGTACTGGCCCACCCGTCGGCCGAGGTCGACGTGCTGCGCACCGCGCTGGTCCGGGGCGCCTACGAGTACTCCGGGCAGAAGTGTTCGGCGGCCTCCCGGGCGTTCGTCCCGCGCTCGGTGTGGTCCCGGCTGCGCGACGACCTGGTCGACGAGATCCGGGCGCTACTGGTCGGCGATCCGACCGACCTGTCGCACTTCACCGGCGCGGTGATCGACCAGCGGGCCTTCGACAAGCTGTCCGGGGCACTGGCGCGCGTCAAGGCCGATCCGAGCTGTGCGGTGCTCGCCGGCGGCGGCGCGGACGGTTCGGTCGGCTGGTTCGTCGAACCGACCCTGGTCGAGGGCACCGACCCGGGACACGACGTGTTCCGCACCGAGTACTTCGGTCCGCTGCTCGCGGTGCACGTCTACGACGACTCCGCGCCCGGCGCCTTCGAGGACGTCCTCGGGCTGGTCGACCGGGGCGCGGCCTACGCGCTGACCGGCTCGGTGATCGGCACCGACCGGGCCGCCCTGGCCAGCGCATCCGCGGCGTTGCGGTTCACCGCCGGGAACCTCTACCTCAACGACCGGCCCACCGGCGCGGTGGTCGGCCAGCAGCCGTTCGGCGGTGCACGGGCCAGCGGCACCAACGACAAGGCCGGTTCGATCCTCAACCTGCTGCGCTGGACCAGCCCCCGCTCGATCAAGGAGAACCTCAACCCGCCGACCACCAGCGGCTACCCGCACCAGGGGTGATGACGATGCTGCGCTCCGCCCTCCTCACCGCCGCCCGGTCGCCGCGGCTGCGCACCGCCGCCGAGCAGTCGCGGCTGGCCCGCCCGGTGGTCCGCCGGTTCGTCGCCGGGGAGACCCTGGACCAGGCGCTTGCGGTGGCCCATGTGCTGGTCACCGACCGCTACATCTCGCTGGACCACCTCGGGGAGAACACCCGCGACCGGTCCGCCGCCGACCGGACCACCGCCGACCACCTGAGGCTGCTGCACCGGCTGGGGGCCGAAGGCCTGGCCGAGCGGGTGGAGGTCTCGGTGAAGCTCTCCGCGCTCGGGCAGGCGCTCGGCGCCGACGGGCCCTCGATCAGCACCGACAACGCGGCCAAGATCTGCGCGGCGGCCGCCGAGGTGGGAACCTCGGTGACCCTCGACATGGAGGACCACACCACGACAGACGCCACCCTGGACACCCTCCGCGCGCTGCGCGCCGACTGGCCGGGCACCGGCGCGGTGCTGCAGGCCTACCTGCGGCGGACCGAGGCCGACTGCCGCGCGCTGTCCGGGCCGGGGTCGCGGGTGCGGCTGTGCAAGGGCGCCTACGACGAGCCGGCCTCGGTGGCCTACCGCGACCGCGCCGAGGTGGGAGAGGCCTACCGCCGCTGCCTGCGGGTGCTGATGGCCGGCCAGGGCTACCCGATGGTGGCCACCCATGACCCGGATCTGATCGACTACGCGCTCGAGCTGGGTGCCGGGAGGTCCTACGAGCTGCAGATGCTGCACGGGATCCGGCCGGACGAGCAGCGGCGGCTGGCCGCCGAGGGCCACCGGCTGCGGGTGTACCTGCCCTATGGCGCGGCCTGGTACCCCTACTTCATGCGCCGGCTCGCCGAGCGCCCGGCCAACGTGGCTTTCTTCCTACGCTCGTTCACCACCCGGCACTGATCTCGCCATCGACTCGATGGAGGCCTGGACCCGGCAGCTGCCGCACCAGAGATGGTGGCGGGGCTTCCTGCGCGACTCCGGGACACCGGCTTCTGGCAGAGACCCACCCGGTACGCGGCGGCATCGAGGCGGTCTACGACGACATGCAAACGTGAAGCCGGCGGTGGCGCCGGTCTACGACGAGGACACCCTGCAGCGGTGACGCGACCCGCGTGGACGTACCTGCTGAGATGCTCGTACGTTCTGAGCTCGACCTCACTCCCGAAACAGCGCTCCCAGCTCCATCTCGGCGATGGCCATCAGACCAGGTACCCGTCCTGCCTCGAACTGGACCAACAGATCCACATCGCTCGATTCGGTGTCCTCACCGCGCAGCACCGAACCGAAGAGCGCCAGACGACGGATGCCGTGACGCCCGGCGAACCCACCGAGAACGGGCCCCGCAACGTCGAGATCCAGCGCCATGTGGCTCCGCCGCTGAGCCGCTGAGCCCTCCGGCCACGCGGCCACCCTCCGGTCACGCCGCCGGCCGGCCGCAACGGCGTGGCCGCGGTAGCCGCGGATGGCCGGCCGGCGCCGGCGGGGTCGACCGGGCTGGGCGGGGTGAGGGTGGCCAGCACGGTCCGCAGCGTGGCCACGGCCGCGACCAGGTGGTCGCCGTCGGCTCCCGGGTGCCCGCCGGACAACGGGGTGCGCTCCACGGCCAGCCGCAGCCAGCGCAGCCGGGTCAGCACCCGGGTCGGAGTGTCCAGGGCGGCCAGCTGGTCGATCCGGGCGGACAGCTCCCAGTGGAACCGGGCCGGCGGCAGGTGACCGGCGAGGTGGGCGTCGATGGTGGCCAGCAGTCCGGTGACGGTGAACCGGACGAGCGCGGGCGAGCAGGTCGAGGGGGACGAGGTGGACGGAACGGACGCGTTCATCGTGGGTGTTCCAGACGTACGGGGTGGCCTGCGGGCATGGGCGGGCACAACCAGGCGAGGGTGGACACAACCTGGCCCCCGTGGCGTCCTCACACCGAGACCTACCGGCCCGATCCCCGGGCGCCAGCGGACAAACTCACACCGGGCACGACCGATCGAGACGGACGAACCATAGATCGATCATGCGCCACCGGTCAACCCACCCGCCGGGTGATCGGGTCACCGCACCGATCCGGGGCTGTGATCAGCCACGATGTTTCGTCAGAACGACAATTGGTGGCGCGTGGCGAAGTCGGGACCCCCATCGTCGACCATGCCGAGCAGGACTTTCTAGTTCACCTGGACACCCAGCTCGGCCAGCCTGGCGCGGTAGCGGGCGATGCCTGCCAGCTTGACGTCCTCGTAGCCGCGAATCAGGTCGGCGGCCTCGGCGGCGGCCACCGCGGTGTCGTAGGTCGCGTCGCTGAGCGAGGCGGTCAGCCGGCTGATCATCGCGGTGTAGGAGTCGCGCAGCTCGCGCTCCAGGCGGCGCACCGCCGTGCGGCCGAACGGGTCGAGCGGGGTGCCGCGCAGCCGTTTGCCCCGGGCCAACGCGGCCAGTCCCGGCCGCAACCACGGGCCGAAAGCGATCTTCTTCCCCCGCCCGAGCGCGCGCAGCAGCGGCGGGTGCAGCCGGTAGCGCATCCGCGTGCCGCCGGGCACCTCGCTGGCCAGCCGGGCCTCGAACTCCGGGTCGGTGAGCAGCCGGGCCACCTCGTACTCGTCCTTGTACGCGGTGAGCCGGTGCAGGCCCCGCGCCACCGCCACGCTGTAGGCGGTGCGCTCGCCCGGCGACGGCACGGCGCCCGTCGACGACAGGGCGCGCTCGGCGGCCCACGCGGCGCACACCACGTCCAGGTAACGCCGGGCGGTTCGCACGTCCTGGAACCCCACCAGCTGTGCCGCCCGTACCCCCGCCAGGCGGCGGGTCTCCCCGGCCAGCTCGCCGAGGTCCAGGCCGGCCGGCAACGGCGGCGGTCCGGCCGCCCCGCCCCCCGTGGCCACAGCACCGGTGGCCACGGGCCCCTCGGCCGCGGCTCCGGTGGCCGCCGACCCGGCGGCCACCGCGAACGCCGCCGGGTCGGCCACGGCCACCCGGCCCCAGCGGAACGCGGCGGTGTTGGCCGCGACCGCGACCCCGTTCAGCTCGATCGCCCACTCGATCGCGGCCGCCGAGAACGGCAGCGCGCCGGCCTGGAACGCCGCCCCGACGAGTAGGAACGTGGCCGGCATGGTGTCGCCGAACAGCGCCTGCGCGCAGGCCGACGCGTCCACCACGACCAGCCGGCCGCAGGCCCCGGCGATCCGGTCGACCAGCACGGCCCGCCCGGGCGCGGACACCGCGGGATCGCGCACCATGGACCCGGTGGGCACGCCACTGGTGGAGACCACCGCGGTGGTCTCCGGGCCGGCGTAGGCCAGGTTCCTCCCGTCCGCGCCGACCAACGCGTCGAACGCCAGGTAGCACCCGGCCTGGGCCGGCCCGACCCGGTTGGCCGGAGCGAGCACGTCCGACGACGCGGCCACCCGCAGGTGCGAGACCACCGGGCCGGCCTTCTGCGAGAGCCCGGTCTGGTCCACGCCGTGCACCGCGAGGCCGTCGCGCACCGCCGCGCTGGCCAGCACCTGGTTGACCGTGACGATCCCGGTGCCGCCGATCCCGGCCAGGAACACGTCGTGCGTGCCGGTCGGCGGGCGCCACTCCCGGTCGGATACCGCCGGCGGCTCCGGGCGGGCGCGACGTGACGCGTCCACCCGGGTCCCACCGACCGGCACCTCGACCGTGACGAACGACGGGCAGTCGCCGTCCAGGCAGGAGTAGTCGGTGTTGCACGAGGTCTGGTCGATGCGGGTCTTGCGGCCGTACTCGGTGTCGACCGGTTGCACGGACAGACAGTTGCTCTTGACTCCGCAGTCGCCGCAGCCCTCGCACACCGCCTCGTTGATCACCACGCGCATCGGGCGGACCGGGACCTCGCCGCGCTTGCGCAGCCGCCGCGACTCCGCCGCGCACCGCTGGTCGTAGATCAGCACGCTCACCCCGGCGACCGCCGCGAGCACCGCCTGCGCCTCGTCCAGCCGGTCGCGGTGCCACAGCTCGGTGCCCGGGGCCAGCGCGTCCATCGAGCGGTAGCGCTCGGGTTCGTCGGCGCACACGATGATCTTCGCGACGCCTTCGGCGCTGAGCTTGCGGGTCAGCGCCGGGACCTCCAGGCCACCCTCGGCGTCCTGCCCTCCGGTCATCGCGACGGCCTGGTTGTAAAGCAGCTTGTAGGTGATCGACACCCCGGCCGCCACGCAGGCCTGCACGGCCAGTTGCCCGGAGTGCGCGAACGTGCCGTCGCCCATGTTCTGGAAGCAGTGCGGACCCCCGCCCACGACCCCGACCCCGTCAGGCCCGCCCGCCCGGCCGTCCTGCAGCAGCGCGGCCTGGCCGATCCACTGCGCGCCCTCGCCGCCCATCTGGGTCAGCGAGCTCACCGCCGAGGACTCCCGCCCGATCATCGCGACCATCGCGTGGCAGCCGATGCCTCCGCCGGCCACCGCGCCCTCGGGCACCCGGGTCGAGCGGTTGTGCGGGCAACCCGAACAGAAGTACGGCGTGCGGGCCACCGGCAGCAGCTCCAGTGTCGTGCGCGGCGGGGTCTCCGGCGCCAGCCGGGTGGCCAGCTCCGGGCGCGCGCCGAGCACCCGGCGCAGCGGGCCGGCCAGCGCAGCGGCGGTGAGCTCACCGGACACCGGGACCAGCTGCCGCCCCGACGCGTCGGCCGAGCCGATCACCTCCGGCGCGCCCGACGAGCCGTACAGCGCGTCCCGCACCGCCGACTCGACGAACTCGGTCTTCTCCTCCACCACCAGCACGGTGTCCAGCCCGGCGGCGAAGCGGCGCATCAGGTCCCGTTCGATCGGGTGGATCGCGCCCAGGCGCAGCAGCCGCACGCCGGCCCGGCGTAGCCCCGCATCGAGGTCCGGGCCGTCGGCCAGCCCGAGGTCGGCCAGCGCCTGCCGGACGTCGCCGAACGCCTTCCCGCCGGCCACCACGCCCAGCCAGGCGCCGGGGGTGTCCAGCTCGACCGCGTTGACCGGGTTGGCGGCCAGGAACGCGCGCAGCATCGCCCAGCGCGGTCCGTACAGCTGCTCCTCGGCGGCCACCGAGGCCGGTGGGATCAGCATCGGGGTCTGGGTGTAGCGCCAGGGGCGGCCGTCCCACTCCAGCTCCGGCACGGTGATGTCGACATCCAGGCCCGAGCCGGCGGAGCCGTCCACCGTCCACACCCCGTCGGCCACGTCTGCGACGATCTTCATCCCGATCCAGATGCCGGACGCGCGGGAGGCCGCCACCGCGTAGCGGCCCAGCCGGACGATCTCCTCGGCACTGCCCGGGAAGAACACCGGCAGCCCGAAGCCGGCCAGCGCCCGCTCGCTGATGCACGGGATGGTGGAGGACTTGCAGGCCGGGTCGTCGCCGGCCAGCACCAGCACCCCGCCGCGCGGATCGGCGCCGCAGATGTTGCCGTGCCGCATCGGGTCGCCCGCCCGGTCCACCCCCGGCGCCTTGCCATACCAGACCCCGACCGCGCCGTCGACCGTGCGCGTCCGACCGGGGACCTCCACCTGGCTGCCCCAGATCGCGGTGGCCGCCAGCTCCTCGTTGACCGCCGGCACCAGCCGCAGCCCGGCCGACCCGACCAGCTCCGGTGCCCCGGCCAGGGTGCGGTCCAGCCCGCCCAGCGGGCTGCCCTGGTACCCGGAGACGAACGAGATCGTGCGGCGGCCGGCGCGCGCGTCCGCGGCGTGCTGCTCCACCAGCAACCGGCCGATCGCCTGCACCCCGGTGAGCAGCACCGGCCCGGCACCGGCCTGGTAGCGCTGCGCCAGGGAGAAGGTCACCGGGGCCGGAGGTCCGGCCGTCGTCTCGGACTCGGTCATGTCAGACGCGGTCATGTCAGACACTGTGCCCGAAGCGGGTCGATCGCACTCGGGGAACTCGGCCGGCGGTGGTGGTCGCTTCCTGCCCCGGTCGCTTGACGGCCCGGCGACATCCCGCCTAGCGTTCCGGAAGAAACATCGATCGTTCCGTATATCAGAACGGGCGCACGGGCGGGGATCGGGGGCCGGGATGACCGACGCCACGCTGTCCACCGTGCGCAACGCCGCCCGTCTGCTCAAGGCCTTCCTCACCCGGGAGGAGGAGCTGGGCGTCTCCGAGCTGGCCCGGCGGCTGGACCTGGGCAAGTCCACGGTGCATCGGCTGCTCACCACCCTCACCGCCGAGGGGCTGGTGCAGCAGGATCCGCGCACCGGCGGCTACCGGCTGGGCATCGTGATGTTCGAGCTCGGCGAGGCGGTGCGGGGGCACATGGACCTGCCCGCCGCCGCCGGGTCGGTTCTGGCCCACCTGCGCGAGCAGACCGGCGAGTCCAGTCAGGTCGGGGTGGCCGACGGCGACGACGTCGTCTACGTCGACCGGACGGAGAGCTCGCATTCGCTGCGGCTGTTCACCGAGGCCGGCCGGCGGGTGCCGATGTACTGCACCAGCTCGGGCAAGGTGCTGCTCGCCTACCGCCCGGAACCTCAGCGACGCGCGTTCCTGGACCGGGTGCCGCTGCGCCCGCTCACCCCGCACACCATCACCGACCCGGGCCGGCTGCTGGCCGAACTCGCCGCGGTGCGCACCCGCGGCTGGGCGGAGGCGGTCAACGAACGCGAGATCGGGGTGGCCTCGCTGGCCGCCCCGATCCGGGACCCGGCCGGCTCGGTGGTCGCGGCGATCAGCGTCGGCGCGCCGATCACCCGGTACCGGAGCGTGCCGCGCAGGCGGATGGCCCAGGCCGTGGTGGAAGCTGGAGAAGCGGTGTCCCGCCGACTGGGCTGGGCACCGGAGAGCACCCCGACGAAGGAGAGCTGATCGATGCCCGTGACGGACGCGCCCGCGAAGGCCCGCGCGCTGTACGACGCCCGGCGCACCCGGGTGCCGATCCCGCCGTTCACCGACGAGGACCCGTCGCTGGGGATGGCCGACGGCTACGCGATCCAGCGCGAGCTGGTGCCGCTGCTGCTCGCCGACGGCGACCGGATCATCGGCTACAAGGTCGGCCTGACCTCCAAGCCGATGCAGAAGATGGTCGGCGTGGACTCGCCGGACTACGGCCCGGTGCTGGCCTCCACCGTGTACGGCGACGGCGACGAGGTGCCGCTGGACCGGTTCATCCAGCCCAAGATGGAGGCCGAGATCGTCTTCGTGATGGGCGAGCGGCTGGCCGGCCCCGGGGTCGGTGTCACCGATGCGGCGCGGGCCATCGCCGGCGCCGTGGCCGCGATGGAGATCGTCGACTCGCGGATCGAGGACTGGCGGATCAAGCTCGCGGACACCGTCGCCGACCTGGCGTCCAACGGTGCGATGGTGGCCTCCAGCCGGGTGGTGCCGCTGGACGGGCTGGACACCAGGCTGATCGGGATGACGCTGACCCGCAACGGTGAGCTGGTGGACACCGGGGCCGGGGCGGCCGCGCTCGGCAACCCGGTCGCGGTGGTCGCCTGGCTGGCGAACGTGCTCGGCGAGAACGGGGTGGC
>JAJCYC010000338.1 GCA_029263115.1 Pseudonocardia sp.
GGATCACGGCCTGGGACGGCACCACGGAGCACCACGCAGCCCAGCTGAACCGCATCCCGACCCCCTCCAGGAGCCCGCATGACCCGCCTACCGAGCAGATCTCAGTCCCGAACCGGCTGTTCGACACCGGCCACCTAGCGGGTGATGCCGGTGTGGCCGAGGGAGTACCGGCCGGGCTGGGGCCACAGGCACAGCCCGTGCGGGCCGTCGCCGACCGGGATCCGGCGCAGCAGCCGGCCGTCCGCGGTGGACAGCACGTACACCTCGTCGTGGTAGCGCCCGGACAGCCACAGCTGGGTGCCGTCGGCGGACAGCCCGCCCATGTCCGGGCTACCGCCGGGCACCGGCCACTTGGCCAGGGCGTTTCCGGTGAACGGGTCGAGGACGCTCACGCTGCCCTCGTGCCGGTTGGTGACGAACAGCCGCTTCGCCTCCCGGTCCAGGTACAGCCCGTGGGCCCCGTGACCGGTGGGGATCTCCCGCACCACCCGGGTGGCCGCACCGTCGAGCACCCAGACGCTGCCCTGGTCGGCGTCCGCGACGTAGAACACCGAGCCGTCCGGGGCCAGCTTCACGTCCTGCGGGCCCATCCGCCTGTTGCGGGTCGGCATGTCGATGGTGCGCAGCACCGTGCGGGTGACCAGGTCGACGACCACCACCCGGCCGTCGAACTCGCAGCTGAACACCCCGGTGCGGCCGTCCGGGGTGAAGTCCGCGTGGTCGATCCCCTTGCAGGTCGGTGTCGGGGTCTCGGCCTGCACCCGCCACGTCACCGGGTCGTACCAGATCAGCTTGCGCAGCGCCTCGGCCACCACGATCGCCGACGACCCGTCCGGGCTGAAGTACATGTTGTACGGATCGGTGACCGGGATCCGGGGCCCGGGCAGGCCGCTGACCGGGTCGAACGGGGTGACCGTGTTGCCCAGGTCGTCGGTGGCGTAGAGCGTACGCAGGTCCCAGGACGGCACCACGTGCTGCACCTCGACGCCGGCCGGGTGGCGGCCGACCACCTCGAACGTCGCCTGGTCGATCACCCAGACGTCGCCGGACCTGGTGTGCGGCACGTAGACCAGCGGCTTCGCCGAGCGGGCCGCCTCGGCGAGCATGTTCGCGCCGGCGTCGGCGTAGACGTTGCGCGGGTCGGTCACCGGCGGAATCCCGGGGAGCGGACCGGCCGCCGCGCCGGGGCCGGAGGGTCCGGGAGCGGGCCCGGGCGGGGTGGCCCCCGGAACGGGTGCGCCCGGGCCGGCGCAGGCCCCCGCGACCAGCAGTGACGCCACCATCCCGACACCCCACAGCCTCCGGCGGGTGACCGTGCGGAACCTGTGCGGCACGCCTGGCAGGGTACTGCCGCTCGCGCCGGACGGCGAACAAGATCGACGTGGCACACTCTCAACGGGGCGAGCAGCGCGGGAGGCGTCATGCGTTACCTGGTCACCGGAGCCACCGGCTTCCTCGGCCGACACGTTCTGCGCCGCCTGCTGGCCCGGCCGGACAGCGAGATCCACTGCCTGGTCCGCTCGCCCGAGCGGCTGGCGGCCCGCACGGTCGATCTGCCCGGCAACGATCGGCTGTTCCCGGTACCCGGCGACCTCACCGTCGACGGGCTCGGGCTGGACAACAAGGCCCTCGCGGCGCTGGCCGGCATCGACCATGTGCTGCACCTCGGCGCGGTCTACGACATGACGGCGGACGACGCGGCCAACCGGGCGGCCAACGTCGAGGGCACCCGCCGGATGATCGAGCTCGCCGAGCGGCTCCGGGCCGGGCGGCTGCACCACGTCTCCTCGGTGGCGGTGTCCGGCGACCACCCGGGCCGGTTCACCGAGGACGATTTCGACACCGGCCAGCACCTGGGCTCGCCCTACCACGAGACCAAGTTCGCCGCCGAGGCGCTGGTCCGCGACGCGCGCCTGCCCTGGCGGGTGTACCGGCCGGCGATCGTGGTCGGCGACTCTCGCTCCGGCGAGATGGACAAGGTCGACGGCCCGTACTACCTGTTGCCGGCGATCACCGGGGCGGCCGCGCTCACCGGTCCGGCCGGTCGGCTGGTGCCGGTACCGGTGCCCGACCTGGGCGCGACGAACGTGGTACCGGTCGACTACGTGGCCGACGCGCTGGATGCGCTGATGCACACCGACGGGCTGGACGGTCGGGCCTTCCACCTGGTATCTCCGCGTCCGTTGCCGCTGGTGGAGGTGTACAACGCGCTGGCGGCGGCGGCCGGCGCACCGAGGCTGGTCCGGGTGGTGCCCGAGGTGGTGGCCGCGCCGCTGCGCGAGCTGGCCGGGTTGACCGGCCGGCTACTCGGGCAGGTCGGCGGGCTGGCCGGCGACACGGTGCTGCAGCTGCGCGACGCGGTGCTCACCGAGCTGGGCATCCCGCCGCAGGTACTCCCGCACATGAGCTTCCGCACGGTGTTCGACGACTCGGCCACCCGCGCCGCGCTGGCCGGCACCGGGGTCGCCTGCCCGGACTTCGCGGACTACGCACCGACGCTGTACGCCTACTGGCGGGAGCACCTGGACCCGAACCGGGCGCGCCGGCCCGGGCCGCGCGGGCCGCTGGACGGGCGCACCGTGATGATCACCGGGGCATCGTCCGGGATCGGCCGGGAGACGGCCCTGCGGGTGGCCGCTGAGGGCGGGGTGCCGCTGCTGGTCGCGCGCCGGGTCGACGAGCTGGAGAAGGTGCGCGCGGAGATCGAGGAGGCCGGCGGGCAGGCGTCGGTCTACTCCTGCGACATCACCGACGCAGACTCGGTCGACGCACTGGTCACAACGGTGCTCGGCGACCACGGCTGGGTGGACATGCTGGTCAACAATGCCGGGCGCTCGATCCGCCGCTCGGCGCGGCTGTCCTACGACCGCTTCCACGACTACGAGCGCACGATGGCGATCAACTACTTCGGGGCGGTGCGGCTGACCATGGCCCTGCTGCCGCACATGGCGCGGCGCAGGTTCGGCCACATCGTGAACATCTCCTCGATCGGTGTGCAGACCAACCCACCCCGCTTCTCCGCCTACCTGGGCTCCAAGGCGGCACTCGACGCGTTCGCCCGCGTGCTGGCCAGCGAGACCTTCGGCGACGGGATCAGCTTCACCACGATCCACATGCCGCTGGTCCGCACCGCGATGATCGCGCCGACGAACATCTACCGGGCCTTCCCCACCCGCTCGCCGGAGGAGGCCGCCGACATGGTGCTGCGCGCGCTCAAGAACCGCCCCAAGCACATCGGCACCCCGCTCGGCACACTCGGCTCGCTGGCGTACACGGTGTCGCCCCGAACCACCGACGCGGTGCTGCACGTCGCGTTCCGGATGTTCCCCGACTCGGCCGCCGCCCGGGGTGACGCGAGCTCCGCCGCGAGCGAGATGACCACGCTGTCCCGGGGCGCCAGGGCGATGGCCCGGATACTTCCCGGGGTGCACTGGTAGCCCCGGCGCCGACCGTGCTCAGGCCAGAAAGTGATCGATCGTCTTGATGATCAGGTATGCGGTCCGCAAGGTCGGGACGTCGATGCCCAACTCCTTGGCCGCGGCGATGTAGGGCGGGAACATGTAGTCGACCTCGGTCTTCTGCCGCCGCAGCAGGTCCTCGTACATCGAGGGCCGACCCACCTTGGTCCTCGCCAGCGCCTTACCCTCGCCGATCAGCATGGTGACGGCTTCCTCGAAGGACATCGCGTCGATCTCCTTGAGCCGGGAGATCGGCGCATAGAAGCTTTGCGGCTCGTAGCCCTTGGCCCGGTAGACGCTCAGGAACTCCTTGGCCAGGGTGACGAAGTACTCCGCGCCCTCCGGGACCGCCATACCCTCGAAGAACGAGCTCTCCGGGATCGCCCCGAGGGCGGTCACCGACCAGGACGCCGCGACCCCGATCTGGGCCAGTTTCTCCCACTGCACCTGTTCGATGCAGTCCACCGCCTTGGCCGACATACCGGCCGCGTTGAAGGCCTCGGTGAGAGCGGTCAGCCGTGGCGTGGTGCTGCCGTCGCGCTCGCCGAAGTAGGCGGTGACCGTCGGCGACACGTGGTTGTTGACCGCGCCCGGCCCGACCAGGGTGCCGCCTTCGATGGTCGAGGCGCCGAGCACCCGGTCGGCACCGAGCCAGTCGGCGAGGCGTTGGTCCTTCTCCACGGTGTTCTGCAACGACAGCGCGGTGGCCACCGAACCACGCAGGCCCGACGCCTCGCCGAGCGCACGCTCGGAGTCCTTGGCCTTGACCGCGAGGATCAGGTAGTCGAACTCGCCGCCCGCCTCGTCGGGGCTGCTCACCGCGGTGAGCCCGCTGGTGACGTGCATGTCGCCCCGACGGCCGGTGATCCGCAACCCGTCGCGCCGGATGGCGGTCATGTGCGCGGGGCGACCGATCAGGGTGACCTCGGCGCCGGCGTCGGCGAGGTATCCGCCGACCACCGAGCCCAGTCCCCCTGCACCGAGGACGACGACCCGCATCAGATGACGCCGGCGGCGGCCAGCTTGTCCGAGAGCATCGTCAGCTCCGCCGGGGGCACCCGGGCCGGGATCGGCGGGCGCACCGGGCCGGCCCTCAGACCGATCAGCTCGAACCATGCCTTCAGGTAGGTGATCGATGCGGCGTAGGAGCTCGACTTCAGGATCCTGCCCATCAGGATCTCCTCGTACACGTCGCGTGCCGGTTCCAGGGTGTCCGACAAGGCGATCGCCTTCGTCAGGTCCCCGTCCCTGACCAGTTGGCTGTACTGGTGGATGGTCTCCCGCGCCTTGCCGTACAGCATCAGCGACAGCTCGCCGAAGATGACCTGTCCGCCGAAATGCGCCTGGTCATGCACCCAGTGGCGCTCGATGGGCTCGGAGATCACCAGCTGGTCGCCCACGACGCGGCGCAGCGCGATGCTGTCCGACCAGCTCAACGTGCCGTTCTTCATGCCGATCACGGTCTGGTTACGGGCAATTCGCTCAACGGCGTCATGGCTGTACACGAAACCCGACACCGGCGTGCGGTACAGCACGATCGCCAGGTCGGTGGCCGAGCAGACGAAGTCGAAGTACGACACCACGTCGTCGTCGGACTTCAACTGCACCGGCGGGTTCATGATCTCGGCGCCGACATATCCCAACGACTCGATGAAGCGGAGCTTTTCGACGGCCTGGTGGGGTGAGTAGTCGAGGATGATCGTGAACAGGGGCAGCCGGCCGGCTACCGCGTCGTACACGATCTCGTGGTAGCGCTTCCACTCGTCGAGGGTCATGTTCCAGCCCTCGCCGAGGAACCCGCCCACGACCAGGCCGGCGCAGCCCATCTCGACGAACGCATCGACGTTGTGCCGCATGCCTGCGACATCGAGCTCGTAGTCGGCGCTCATCGGGGTCACCGGGCAGGTGAAGAACCCCTTCAGGTTCTCAGCCGCCCACGCCCTGGACTCGTTTCCCAACCTGGTCGGTTGTGCCATGTCGCTCGACTCCTCCAGTCCGTCGACCGCCGCCGGAAGCCGGCCGTTATCGTCCGGCAGAGGACGGTCCACGATTGTGAATTCGGGCGGTCGACACCACGGGAGAGCCACTGCCTCCCAGCCACGCGCGCCCGGGTTTCGACCGTAGACGGGACCCGCGACCTTCGTCAACGACACTGATCGTGACGGCCCGTGACGGAAACCCGACCAAGCCGGTGACCGGCCGTCATCCGTACTTACTACGGATGACGGCACATTCGCGGCTGGATAAATTCGCCCATTGCGGAGCGGATCCAGTTCCTCATTTGATCGTACAGTTCCCGACGCGTCGTCGCGGCGGGTCCAGTCAGGAGCGCGACGTATGACGGCGAACGGTCAGGTAAATTCCGGAGAGGACTTCGGCAGGTTCATCGACCTGCGAAAAGGATGGGTCGACCGTCGCATCTTCTCCGACGAGAAGATCTACCAACGTGAACTCCAGCAGATCTTCGCCCGCTCCTGGAACTTCGTGGCCCACGAGAGCCAGTTGCCCAGGGCCGGTGACTTCCTGACCACCTACATGGGCGAGGACCCGGTCATCGTCGCCCGGCAGCGCGACCAGTCGATCAAGGTCTTCATCAACTCGTGCCCGCACCGCGGCAACCGGGTCTGCTTCGCGGATGCCGGCAATGCCCGACGGTTCGTGTGCAATTACCACGGCTGGGCGTTCGACACCGCCGGAAAGCTCAGCGGCATGCACGCCGAGTACGCCTACGACGAGAACGACATCGACAAGTCACAGACCCGGATGCAGCCGGTGGCCAAGGTCGCCGCCTACAAGGGTCTGGTCTTCGCCACGTTCGACCCCGACACGCCCTCGCTCGACGACTGGCTGGGCGACTTCCGCTGGTACCTCGACATGCTGCTGGACAACGAGGAGGGCGGCACCGAGTTCATCGGCGGATGCATCCGGTCGGAGTTCCCCGCCAACTGGAAGTTCGGCGCCGAGAACTTCGTGGGCGACGCCTACCACGCCGGGTGGACCCACGACTCCGGCGCGCGCGCCACCACCGGCGGGATTCCCTTCCCCGACATCGACATGGAGAACTCCTTCCACAGCAGCGTCAACGGCCACGGTTGGGAGTTCGGCACCGAGGGCGTGGGTGACATCTCCCTGCTCGGATCGCCGGCCGTGATGGAGTACTACGAGAAGCTGCGGCCGAAGATGGCCGACCGGCTCGGCAAGATGCGCTCCCAGATCTGGGGGTCCGTCGCCTCGGTGTCGCTGTTCCCCAACATCTCGTTCCTGCCGGGAATCTCCACGTTCCGGATCTGGCTGCCCAAGGGCCCGGAGAAATTCGAGCTCCGCACCTGGGTGATCGTCAACAAGGCCATGCCGGAAGACCTCAAGCGGGAGATCACCAAGCGGGTCATGCTCACCTTCGGTCCGGGCGGACTCTTCGAGATGGACGACGGCGAGAACTGGTCGAACTGCACGACGGTGAACCGGGGCGAGGTCACGCGTCGGCAGCTGCTGCATTACGGCTCCGGGATCTCCCGGCGGGTCGACGACCATCCGATCCTCCCCGGTACGGTCTTCCGGGGCCAGTACAGCGACGCGAACCAGCGGTTGTTCTACGAGCGGTGGGTGGACCTGATGGAGGCCAAGTCGGTGAAGGACCTCCCGCAGCGACCAGAGCCACGAATGACCGGACGTGAGACCCGCGAACTCGTCGGCGTATCCGCACTCTGACCCAAGGGCGACCACATGACATCGACCATCGAGGACCGCGCGTCGCGGCGTCCCACCCTGGAACTGATCAAAGAACTGGAGCAGACGCTCTACCGCGAGGTACGGCTACTCGACCAGGAGCGCCACGACGAGTGGATGGAGATGCTCGCCGAGGACCTGCACTACCACATGCCGGGCATCGAGACCCGCTACCGGCGGGACAAGACCGACACCCTGCACGACCTGTCCCGGATGTGCTACTACAACGACGACAAGTCCACGATCCAGCTTCGGGTGGACCGCCTCAAGACCGGCACCGCCTGGTCGGAGGACCCGCCGACCCGGTACGCACACCTGATCACCAATATCGAGGTCGAGCCCACCGAGCGACCCGAGGAGTACACGGTCTACTCGAACTTCTACGCCTACCGCAGTCGCAACGAACGCGACGAGGACACTCTGGTCGGCAGTCGCGAGGACCTGTGGCGCAGGGAGGGCGATCGATTCCTTCTGGTCAAGAGGTTCATCCTGCCGAAATGGTCGGTGCTGCTGAGCAAGAACCTCAACGTCTTCCTCTGAGCACGAACCGGACCATGCCCGCGGGCTCATCAGCCCACCGACAACAACGCCTGGAGTGACCAATGGCGAAAGTGACCGAGCTGGGCTATCTGGGCCTATCGGTGTCCAACGGCGAGGCCTGGCGTGACTTCGCCGGTGGGATCATCGGGATGGAGATCGTCGACGACGGCGAGCCGGACCGGTTCTACCTGCGGATGGACCTGTGGCACCACCGGATCGTGGTGCACGAGGACGGCGGCGACGGCCTGGCCTACGTCGGGTGGCGAGTCGCCGGCCCGGTGGAGCTGGAGGAGATGGGCCAACAGCTCGAGGCGGCCGGCATACCCTACGAGGTGGCCTCGGCGGCCGAAGCCGCGGAGCGCCGGGTGCTGGGGCTGCTGAAGCTCGTCGACCCCGGCGGCAATCCGACGGAGATCTTCTACGCCCCACAGGTCGACAAGGGGAAGCCGTTCCATCCGGGTCGCCCGATGTTCGGCCGGTTCGTCACCGGAGAGCAGGGCCTCGGTCACGTGATCCTGGGCCAGCACGACGACGCGGCGGCAACGCGTTTCTACCGGGTGCTGGGGCTCGACGGCGCGGTGGAGTACCAGCTCGCCACCCCCGACGGCGGGACGGCGCAGCCGGTGTTCATGCACTGCAACGAGCGTCAGCACTCGGTGGCGTTCGGGTTCGGTCCGATGGAGAAGCGGATCAACCACCTGATGATCGAGTACACCGAGCTGGACGACCTCGGTCTGACCCACGACCTGATCCGCCAACGCAAGATCGATGTGACGTTGCAGCTGGGCAAGCACGCCAACGACGAGGCGCTGACGTTCTACTGCGCCAATCCCTCGGGCTGGTTGTGGGAGCCGGGATGGGGCGGCCGGACCGCGCCCAGGCAACAGGAGCACTACAAGGGCGACGTCTTCGGCCACGACAACGAAGTGCCTGGGTATGGCATCGACCTACCCCTCAAGTGACGGCTCGGTAGTGGACAGGTCGGATCTGGTCTTTCTGTGCCCGGTGGACGACGTGGTAGAGGGTGAGCCGTTGGCGGTCGAGGTCGAGGGCTGTCCGCCGCTGGCGGTGTACCGGATCGGTGAGCAGTACTTCGTCACCTCCAACGTCTGTACCCACAGCTACTCGCTGCTCACCGAGGGCTATCAGGAGGGTGACCAGATCGAGTGCGCGGTGCACGGCGGCACGTTCGACATCCGCACCGGGGAGGCGACCGCGTTTCCCTGCCAGGAACCGCTGGTCACCTACCCCGTCACCGTGGTGGACGGGCGGATCGGGATCCCGACCGCCGGAATCTCCTAGGTCACCATCGCCGATCACCGCCGCTGCCCTGGGCCGCCGCCCCCGATAGCGGCGACACCATGATCGCCCGGGGCCCCGGGAACGCGCGGAGCGACCACTTCCGGCATGCTCGGCGACTATGAGAATTCCGGGGCCATCCGAGATCGGCGCCGCCGTGGGCTCGGCGGTGGGCACGGCGCTGCGGCAGACCGTGGAGCTGACCTGGGGTCTGGGGCTGCTGGCCCGGGCCGGCGTGGTCGCCCCGATGCGGCCGGACCGGGCGCTCGACATCGCGGGCGGATACCTGCGCTGGGGACTGACCATGGCCACCGGCTACGCCGCCGGCGCGGCGCGACACCCCGACCGGCCAGCCGTGATCGACGACCGCGGCGTGCTCACCTTCGCCGAGGTGCACGAGCGCACCGACCGGCTGGCCCGCGCGCTGGCCGACCGCGGGGTCACCGAGAGCACCCCGATCGCGGTGCTCTGCCGCAACCACCGGGGCCCGGTGGAGCTCGCGGTGGCCGCCGCCAAGCTGGGCGCGGACGTGGCACTGCTGAACACCTCGCTGTCCGCGCACACCATCGGTGCGGTCCTGCGCGAGCAGCGGATCCGGGTTCTGGTGGCCGACGAGGAGTTCCACGCCACGCTGGGTGAGCTGCCCGACCGCTGCCGGTTGATCACCGCCTGGCCGGATGCCGGAGCCCGCTGCGACACGATGGAGAACCTGATCGAGACCGGCGGACTGGCGACGCTGCCGCTGCGCCCGCCGCACGGGCGGCTGATCGTGTTGACGTCCGGCACGACAGGCACCCCCAAGGGCGCCGAGCGACCGCGACCGAAGAGCTGGGCGCCGGCCGGGTCGATCCTGTCCCGAATCCCGTTCCAGGCCGGCGAGCCGATGTTCATCGCGCCGCCGTTGTTCCACACCTGGGGGTTCGCCGCGCTGCAGCTGGCGATGATGCTCGGCGCGCCGGTGGTGCTGCGCCGGGCGTTCGACCCGGAGGACACGCTGCGCTCGCTCGCCGAGCACCGCTGCGGCACGCTGATCGCGGTACCGGTGATGCTGGCCCGGATCCTGGAGCTGCCGACCGCCGAGATCGACCGCTACGACGTGCGGCTGCGGGTGGTGGCGACCAGCGGCTCGGCGCTGCCGGGCGATCTGGCCACGAAGTTCATGGACACCTTCGGCGACGTGCTCTACAACCTCTACGGGTCCACCGAGGTGTCCTGGGTGAGCATCGCCGACCCGACCGATCTGCGGGTCGACCCGCGCACCGCCGGCAAGGCACCGTTCGGCACCCGCCTGGAGATCCTGGACGACGACGGACACCCCGTGACACCGGGCGAGATCGGCCGCGTGTTCGTGGCCAACGGGATGATGTTCGAGGGCTACACGCGGGAGGGCGCCTCGGTGGAGACACACGGGGGTTTGATGTCCACCGGCGACCTCGGCCGGGTCGATGGGAACGGGCGGCTGTTCCTGTCCGGCCGCAGCGACTCGATGATCGTCTCCGGCGGGGAGAACGTCTACCCCGGGCCGGTGGAAGACCTGCTGGCCTCCCGTGACGAGGTGCGCGAGGTCGCGGTGATCGGCGTGGACGACGAGAAGTTCGGCCAGCGGCTCGCGGCGTACGTGGTGCTCGCCGAGGGCGCCACGCTGGACGCGGACACGGTGCGCGCGTTGGTCAAGGAGCAGCTGTCCCGGTTCTCGGTGCCCCGCGACGTGGTGTTCCTCGACGTGCTGCCGCGCAACCCGACCGGCAAGGTACTGGCCCGCGAACTGCCGGTCGACTGAGCCCGGCCGGTTCAGCCGGGCGAAGCATCAGCACTGAGCCCGGCCGGTTCAGCCGGGCGAAGCACCAGCACTGAGCCCGGCCGGTTCAGCCGGGCGAAGCATCAGAGCTGAGCGCTGCCGTAGGGTCGGGCGGGTGCGGGTAGCGGAGCTGTTCGCGGCGCCGGACGCAGTGGCCGACCACCCGGCGGTGGTCGCCGCCGCCCAGCTCGGCGCCGAGCTGCTGGCACCGCACGCGCCGGCCGCCGACGATCCCCGGATCGGGGTCGACCCGGTGCATCTGGCGGCCCTGGCCGGGGCCGGCCTGCTGTCCGTGCGGGCGCCCGCCGAGCTGGGCGGCTTCGGTGCCGACCAGCGGGTGGACGCCGAGGTGGTGGAGCTGCTGGCGGCCAGCTGCGGCGCGACCTGGTTCGTGACCACCCAGCACGACTCCCCCGCCGCGCTGAGCCGCCGGGTGCCGCCGACAGTGCCGGCCGACGCCGCCGAGCCGGGACCGGCCGCCGCCCGCCACCTCGGCGAGCTGGCCGGGGCGCAGCGGTTGGCCGGGGTCGCCATCGCACACCTGCGCCGCCCCGGGCCGCCGCCGATCACCGCGACCCCGGACGGCGCCGGCGGCTACCGGCTGAGCGGGCACGCGGACTGGTGCACCGGATGGGGGCTGATCGACCTGGTGATGATCGCCGCGACGGTCGAGGCCGGCGGCGCGGGCGAACGGTTCGTGTTCGCGCTGTTGCCCGCCGAGCCGCGGCCGGGCCTGGTCGCCGGCGAGCCGCTGGCGCTGTCAGTGATGGGCGGCACCCGCACCGTGGCGCTCGAACTGGACGACGTCCCGGTGGCCGCCGCGGAGGTGCTGCTCACCGTCGCCGCGCCGGCCTGGCGCCGGCACGACCGGCTGGCCACCGCGAACGCCAAGCCCGCGTCGGTCGGGCTGCTGCGCCGCGCGCTGACCGAGCTGGAACGCGCCGGCGAGCGCCACGACGCCCCGGACGCGGTCGCGCTGGCCCACCGGCTGGCCGCACGGGCGGCGCCGATGCGGGCCCGGGCCTACGACCTGATGACCCGGTCCCGTCCCGACGAGCACCTCGCCGAACGCGTCGCGCTGCGTGGCGAGCTGGCCGCACTCACCGTGCACGGAACCCACGCGCTGATCGCGACCCGCTCGGGCAGCGCGATGCTGCACGCCTGCCCCGAACAACGCTGGGCCCGGGAGGCCGCCTTCCACCTGGTCCAGGCGCAGACCCCGGATGTCCGGGCCGCGCAGCTGGCGGCCTTCGGCCCGGTGAGCGGGGAGTACCGTTAGAGCGCTACTTCCCGCTCACGACCCTCGGCACGCGCCGGGGTCCGGTCCCCGGCATCCGTCCCAGGGTCGGTATCGGAGCCGCCACGCGGCGCGAGCCGGAGCAGGACCCGCGCAGCGCCATACCTGGCCGATCGGTCATCGAGACCGGTCGGCCCGGGGTCTCGATCGGGCGGGCGGTCGCCGCGACCTCGACCCGCAGCCGGTCGACCGCGGCGAGCAGCGCGCCGTGCTGCTCCCAGGCGATCGGGTCGGTCCTGGGGTCCACCAGGAGCAGCGCGGCGAGCTCGTCACGACGGGCGAGCAGCTCGGCGAAGTCGTCGCGGGGCTCACGGCGGCGCTGTGCGGGCCGGGTCGCCACGGTGTCCACGGTGTCCGCGAACGCCTCGAGCACCTCGGCCAGCGCCTCCCGGGCCCCCGGGCCGTAGGCCTCCGCGGTGCCGCCGGTCCAGCCGATCCCCTCGGACCAGTCGGGACCGGCCGCTCCGGCCGCCCCGTCTCCGGCGGCTCCGGCCGCCCCGCCGCCGGCGGTTGCGGCCCCGGTCGCGGTGAAGGTCCGGTCCTGCACCGCCCGACAGAGGTTGCGCAGCGACAGGTAGCAGTGCTCGAGCCCGGTCAGCGTGACCCGCAGCCGGGGCTGGGCCTCGCGGGCGGCCCGGCCTCGGGGGTTGAGCCGGGCACTCTCCTCGGTGCGGTCCAGGTGCCGGTCGGCCCGGGCCACCTCGGTGCCCAGCCGGCGCGCGCCCTCCAGGAAGCGGGCGGCGTCCGCGCGGGTCCACCCACCGCGCAGCGCGGTGGCCAGTTCCCGGCTGAACGCGCTGATCCGCACGGTCAGCTCGTCGACCGCGTCGGTCGCCGGCTGCAGGTACAGCGGCGGAGCCACCACCAGGTTCACCACGACCCCGATTAGCGCGCCGATCAGCGTCTCCACCACCCGGCCGGTCGCGGCGAGGTGCCCGCCGACGTCGCTGGGCGGCGTCGCCGGGCCGAGACCGGCCGCCGCGAGCACCAGCATCGCGCTGATCGGCGCCTCCAGCAGGAACGGCCCGAGTCGCAGCAGCCGGCCCACCACCAGCGACAGCCCGATCACCGCCCCCAGGCTCCACCAGGTCAGGCCGGTCACGCTGGCCACCCCGACCGCCACCAGCACGCCGGCGACCACGCTCAGCACCCGGTCGGCACCGTGGCGCAGGGTGCTGTAGAGGGTGAGCTGCACCACCAGCAGCGCGGTCAGCGGCGCCAGCACGGGTTGGTCAGTGGTGTGCACCAGGTCGGCGGCCACGTAGGCCAGCACGGCGGCGAGGGTGGCCTTGCCGGTACGCAGGCCGGGTATCCGGCCTCGGCGCAGCAGGGTCGAGCGGACGGAGCGGAGGTCGGACGGGTAGGACAACGGGTTCCTTCGCGATCGCATGCGGGTGCTTCCGCTTGGCTATCGCGGCAGCCCGCAGGTCCGTTGCCGATTCCGGGCCCGACGTGGTCGACGTTACCCAGGCTCGCACCACAGCGCGCGACTCGCGGGAACAAAGTGCGCGACTCGCGGGTTACCCGGCGAGCACCACCTTGCCGAGCTCGGCCGCGCAGCTGAGCAACTCGTGGCGCGGCAGCACCCGGACGGTGTAGCCGAGCAGCCCGGCGTGCGGCAGCGGCACCACCGCCTCGAACCGGTCGGTGCCCATGCTCGATCCGCTGGCGCTGCTCTCGGTGCCCACGCTCGTTCCGCTGGCGCTGCAATCGGCACCGGACTCGCCGTCGGCGCCACCGATGTGCGTCATCGGCACCGAGACCATCTCGTCCAGTTCGTCGGCGTCGTCCACCCGACCGACCACGGCCTGCACGTCGACGTCCTCGGGCGTCAACCCGGCGAGCTCCACGGCGGCCCGGACCGTCATCGGTGCGCCCACCACCGGGGTGTCCGGCACCCCGGAGGCGTCCACCCCGCTCACCCGCACCCTCGGCCAGGCGGCGTTGAGCCGCTGCCGGTACCCGGCCAGCGCGCGGGCGCCGGCGAACTCGTCCGCGGTGACCTGCCGGGCGGCCCGGGCGGCCGGCGCGTACAGGCGGTCGACGTAGTCCCCGACCATCCGGGTGGCCTGCACCCGGGGGCTCAGCGTGCCCAGCGTGTGCCGCACCAGGTCGACCCAGCGGGCGGGTACGCCGTCCGGGCCGCGATGGTAGAACGTCGGGGCGACCTGGGTGGCCAGCAGCTCGTAGAGCGCGGTCGCCTCCAGGTCGTCGCGGCGGGCGGGGTCGCTGACGCCGTCGGCGGTGGGGATCGCCCAGCCGTTGCGGCCGTCGTAGAGCTCGTCCCACCAGCCGTCGCGCACCGACAGGTTGAGCCCGCCGTTGAGCGCCGACTTCATCCCGGAGGTGCCGCACGCCTCCAGCGGGCGCAGCGGGTTGTTCAGCCACACGTCGCAGCCCCAGTACAGGTACCGGGCCATCGACATGTCGTAGTCGGGCAGGAACACGATGCGGTGGCGGACCGACGGGTCGTCGGAGTAGCGCACGATCTGCTGGATCAG
>JAJCYC010000339.1 GCA_029263115.1 Pseudonocardia sp.
AGAAGAGTTCTACGGGGGTTCCCGCGGTTTCGGGGGCGCGATGTCGACCTTCAACGCCACTCGGCCGATCGTGGCGGTCAACGCGGTCGGCATCGCCCGACACGCCCACGACATCGCCCTGGAGGTGGTGCGCGGCGACTACCCCACCCACGGCCCCCGACGAGGCCGGGCGCTCGAAGGCCTGGTCGAGATCCGACGTGGAATCGAGATCGGGCGGCGGCTGTGCCTGACCGCGGCCGCGATGCTGGATGCCGGTGTGCCCAATGTGCGGGAAGCGTCGATGGCCAAGCTCTACACGCCTCCGGTCGCGCAGGCAGCGGTCCAGCGTGCCGCCGAGATCCTGGGCGAGTCCGGAGTGCTGCGCGACAACGTCGTCGAGAAGCTCGCCCGCGACTGCAAGATGCACGACATCGGCGAGGGCACCCAGCAGGTGCAGCGCCGTATCGTGTCCCGGCTGCTCATCGGGGCACTTCCGGATGTGACCGGCTGATCGGCCACGCGAAGCCGGGTGCCACCCCGAACGACGACCGACCCAGCATGAGCAGGAGGACGAACTGATGTCGACCGCTTCCGTGACCGAGGTGAACGTGCGGGTCTCCGACCACGTCGCCGTGGTCGAGATGAACCGACCGCCGGCCAACTTCCTCAGCGTCGGTCTGATCACTTCGCTGGTGGACACCTACCTCCGGCTCGACGCGGACCCCGACGTGCGGGCGATCGTGCTGGCTGCCGCGGGCAAGCATTTCTGCGCCGGGGCGGACTTCGGTGGCGACGGCGAATCGCAGCTGATCAAGGCCGAGGACCTGTACGGGGCGGCCGTACGGTTGTTCGAGACCGCCACGCCGGTGGTGGCCGCGGTCCAGGGCGCGGCGATCGGTGGCGGGCTCGGGCTGGCGCTCTCCGCCGACTTCCGGGTTGCCGGGCCGGGGTCGCGGTTCGCGGCCAACTTCACCCAGCTCGGGTTCCACCCCGGATTCGGCATCACCGCGACACTGCCCGCCCTGGTCGGCCAGCAGCGGGCCGCCGAGCTGATGTACATCGGAGACCGGATCGGCGGTGAGCAGGCCCATTCGATCGGTCTGGCCGACCAGTTGGTGCCCGATGAGGAGATCCTGTCCGCCGCGCACGCCTTCGCCGCGCGGATCGCCTCGGCGGCGCCGCTGGCGGTGGTCGCGGTGCGGGCGACTCTGCGAGCGGGCCTGGCCGACCGGGTGCGGGCGGCTACCGACACGGAGGCCCGGGAGCAGAACCGACTCAGGCTGACGGACGACTTCAAGGAGGGCGTGGCGGCCTACGGCGAACGCCGCCCGGCGCAGTTCACCGGACGCTGAAGGTCAGGGCACCCACGATGTCTGGATCGAGCACCGCCATGCCGCTGATCCCCGATCTGGTCGCCCGGGTGGCCGGGGAGCGCGGCGGGGACACCGCATTCCGGGTGGACAACGGCACAGCGATCACCCTGTGGGACTGGCATACCCGGGCGAACGCGTTCGCCAGGGGGCTGCTGGCCCGCGATGTCCGACCAGGGCAACGGGTCCTGTTGCGCTACGACAACGCGCGCTTCATCGACTACGTGGTGGCTTGGCTGGGCACCCATCGGGCGGGCGCGGTCTCGGTGCCGATCTCCTCGCGCTTCTCCCGCTCGGAGCTCGCGCATGTAGTCACCAACTCGGAGCCGGTGGGTCTGGTCGGCCCTCCGGACCTGCTGTTGTCCGACCTGGACCTGTGGTCGGTCAACGGCGCCGAGGTCGAGGCCGGACAGAGCTGTGACGATCCCGGCGTACCGATCGCCCGCCAGGACCTGGCGGACATCCTCTACACCTCAGGAACCACCGGGCTCCCCAAGGGCGTGGCGACCAGCCATGCGAACCTGTCCGCGTTCGCGGCCATGGGTGGCGGCTCGTCGGGGTTGTTCGCACTGCTGGCCGGCGGCGGCGACCGGCTGCCGGTGCTGCTGCACTCGTTCCCGGTGTCCACGTTCGCCGGCAGCCACGGCATGGTGATCCTGCCGTTGCAGGCGGCTCTCACCGGGCTGGCGATGTCCGGCTGGGACGCGCAGCGGTGCTGCGAGCTGATCGAGGAGTACCAGGTCGACCTGACCTACCTGGTACCCGCGATGGCCATGCTGCTGCTGCGTTCCGGTGCGCCCCAGCGGCACGACGTGTCGTCGGTGCGGGTGCAGATGTGGGGCGGGTCCGCGGTACCCGGTGAGGTGCTGCGGTCGCTGACCGCGCAGTTCCCGGGCGCCACCCAGCTCAACATCTACGGCCTCACCGAGGGTGGCCCGGCGGTCACCATCATGCCGTACGACCCGGGCAACCCCAGCTCGATCGGCCGGCCGAGCGGCATCACCGAGGTGTCCGTCCGCGACGAACGCAACGAGCCGGTTCCGACCGGGGAGAACGGGGAGATCTGCCTGCGCCTGCCGGGGGTGCCCACCCGCCGGTACCACAAGGACCCGGAGGCGTCGGCTGCGGTGTGGACCGACGGCTGGATCCACACCGGAGACATCGGCTACCAGGACGAGGCGGGGCTGCTCTACCTGGTCGACCGGCTGAAGGACCTGATCATCCGCGGCGGGCACAACCTCTCGACACTGGAGATCGAGTCGGTGCTGCTGGAACACCCGGCGGTGGCCGAGGCGGCGGTCTTCGGCATCACCCATGAGGTGCTCGGCGAGGACGTCGCGGCCGCGCTGGTGCTGACCGGCGAGGTCTCCGAGGACGATCTTGCCGAGCACTGCCGCGAGCGGCTGTCGGGCAACAAGGTGCCTCGGCGCTGGCTGTTCCGGGACAGCCTGCCGCGCAACGCGATGGGCAAGGCGCTCAAGCGGGCGCTGCGCGTCGAAGCCGAGAAGACCGGCTGACCTGGCCCGCGCCCACCCCATCCCTCGGGCCCGCACGTGTGGGTCGGCAGCCGTCTGGGCGTAGGTACGCACCGGGGCCACCAGGACGTCCACCGCGCGCAGCAGCCGGCAGACCTCGTCCACGGTGTGCTTCGCCGCCCAGTCGCGGACGTAGGAGTTGCACTCGGCGCGGTGGGTGAGCCGGCCGGGAATCGTGGTGTACACCGGATCGCCGACGAGGTCGCCACCGATGACGGCGGCCAGCGAGCACCACTGGCTGTCCAGCAGGACCGCGCAGTAGATCTGGCCGTCCTGGCAGTCGAACACGTTGGCCGGCGCGGCCATCTCGAACTGGTTCCCCCAGCGCCGTGCCGCACCGATCGTCGGCAGCGCGGTGGACTGGAACAGCAATGTGTCGAGCATGGCCACGTCCAGCCGCTGGCCCTCTCCGGTGCCGCCGGCGGTGCCAGAGCGCGCCGAGGACGGCGATGGCGGAGTGCAGGCCGGAGATGTCGTCACCGAGAAACGTCGGCGCCTTCACCGGTGCCCCGTCCATGTCACCGTTCAGCGACATGAACCCGCTGCTGGCCTGCACGAGCGGGTCGTAGGCGACCTGGACGTGGTCTGGGCCCCACTGCCCGAAACCGGTGATGGAGCAGTAGATGACGTCGGCCTTGAGAGCGCGCACGTCGCGGTAGCCGAGGCCCCAGCCGTCCATCGTGCCCGCGCTGAAGTTCTCGATGAGGGCGTCGGAGCGCCGGGCGAGGTCGAGGAAGACCTCGCGTCCGGCCGGGCTGTGCAGATCGAGGCACAGGCTGCGCTGGTTGCGGTTCACGGTGGCGTTGTAGACCGACTGAGGCGGCTCGGTGTCCGGCAGGAAGGGCGGCAACCTCCGGGCCACCTCGCCGTCCGCCAGCTCGACCTTGACCACGGCGGGCTCGGTACCGCCTCGTAGAAGTCCCGCTCGTCCATCGCCGTGTCCCTTCCCGCCCTCTCAGGCCCCGGTGAGGGTGAAACCGGGATAGCCCTGGGCCGCCACCTCGTCGCAACGCTTCCGGTACTTGCCGGCACCACCGGCGTACGGGGTGAACACCCGCGGTTTGCCCGGGATGTTCGCCCCCAGGTACCACGAGTCGGCCAGTGGGAACAGGGTGTAGCCGGCGACCCGGTTGACGTGCTCGCCCCACTCCTGCTCGGCCTGCGTCGTTGCCTCGATGGCGCCCAGGTCGTGGCTGCGCAGGTACCCGATGCAGTCGGCGATCCATTCCACGTGCTGCTCGATCGAGACCGGCATGTTGCTCAGCACCGACGGGCTGCCGGGACCGGTGATCAGGAACATGTTCGGGAAGCTGGACGTGGCGACCCCGAGGTAGGTGGCCGGCCCGGCAGCCCACTTGTCCCGCAGCCGCAACCCGTCCCGACCCCGGATATCGATTTTGTCCAGGGCGCCGGTCATGGCGTCGAACCCGGTGGCGAAGACGATGACGTCCAGCTCGTACTCGCCGTCAGCGGTGCGGATGCCCCGCGGGGTGATCTCCTCGATCGGCGAGGACCGCACGTCGACCAGGCTCACGTTGTCGCGGTTGTAGGTCTCGTAGTAGTCGGTGTCGATCGGTGGGCGCTTGGCGCCGATCGGATGGTCGAACGGCAACAGCTTCTCGGCGGTCGCCGGGTCGCGCACGATCTCCCGGATCTTCGACCGGACGAAGTCGGCGGCGAGGTCGTTGGCGTCCTTGTCCAGGATCAGGTCGCGGAACCCGGAGAACAGCAGCCGGTGGCCACCGTCGCGCCAGCCGGCTTCGAACTCCTCCTGGCGTTCCTGCTCACTGACCTCCAGCGCCGACCTGTCGCTGACGCCGTAGGGGAACCCGCCGAACGTCTCACGGGTCCGCCGCCGGATCTCCGGATAGTTCTCCTTGATCTCCCGTTGCCGCTGCGGGGACATCGGTGCGTTGCGGGCCGGCACGCTGAAGTTGGGGGTGCGCTGGAACACCGTGAGGTGCGCGGCGGACTCGGCGATCACCGGGATGGCCTGGATGCCGGTGGACCCGGTGCCGACCACCCCGACCCGCTTGCCGGCGAGGTCGACCCCGTCCTGGGGCCACCGGCCGGTGTGGTGCCACCGCCCCGCGAAGCCGTCCAGCCCGGGGATGTCCGGGACCTGGGCGGCCGAGAGGCAGCCGACCGCGGTGATGAAGTAGGTGCAGCTCACCGCGGCGCCGTCGTCGGTCCGCACCAGCCAGCGCCCGGCGGCCTCGTCGTAGTGCGCGCTGGTCACCGTGGTGTCCAGTTGGATGTCGGGGCGCAGGTCGAACCGGTCGGCGACGTGGTTGAGGTAGCGCAGGATCTCCGGTTGCTCCGGGTAGCGGCAGGTCCACTCCCACTCCTGCTCCAGCTCCGAGGAGAAGGAGTAGCAGTAGTAGTAGCTCTCCGAGTCGCATCGCGCGCCCGGGTAGCGGTTCCAGTGCCAGGTCCCACCGACCCCGTCGCCGGCCTCGAATGCCCGGACCGACAGTCCCGCGGTGCGCAGCCGGTGCAGCATGTACAGCCCGGCGAACCCGGTGCCGACCACGACGGCGTCCAGCGTCGGGGCCGCCTCCTGGCTGGGCTCGTGTGCCGAAGTTCCGGCCATCTCAGCTTCTCCTGTCGTCTCGACGTCCGCTGCCGCCCAGCAGGTGCCGGGCCACGATCAGCCGTTGTACCTCGCTCGGGCCCTCCCCGATGCGACGGATGCGAAGCTCGCGGTACCAGCGCTCCAGGGGCAGGTCCTTGGACACCCCCAGGCCACCGTGGATCTGGATGGCCCGGTCCACCACCCGGCCCGCCGCCTCGCTGCACACCAGCTTCGCGATCGCGGCGTCGGCCCGGATGTCCTCGCCGAGGTCGGCCCGCCGCGCGGCGGCCAGGATCAGCAGGCGTGAGGTGCGTAGGTCGATCTCGTTGTCGACCAGCATCCACTGGATGCCCTGCTGCTCGGAGAGCCGCTTGCCGAAGGTCTCCCGGATCTTCGCGTACTCCACCGCCATCTCGTGGGCCACGATCGCGACGCCCAGGCAGCCGGCGGAGTACGGGATCCGGCCCCGGACCAGGCGGTCGGCGGCCAGCGCGAATCCGCCCCCGACCTCCCCGACCCGGTTGCGGTCGGGCACCCGCACCCCGTCGAGCTCCAGTTCGGTGGCCGGGTGGGTGGTGCGCAGGGTGTGCACGATCCGGCGCACGGTGAACCCGGGGGAGTCGGTGTCGACCAGGAACGCGGTGATGTCGCGCCGGCCCGCGCCGGTGCGGGCCAGCACCAGGCCGTAGTCGGCCCGGTCGGCATCAGAGATCCACAGCTTGGTCCCGGTGAGCACCCAGTCGTCGCCGTCGCGGGTCGCGGTGGTGCGGATCGCGCCGGCCGGGTCGGAGCCGCCGGAGGGTTCGCTGAGGCCGAAGAACGCGGTCAGCTCGCCGCGCAGGGTCGGGTAGAGGTAGCGCTGCTGCTGCTGCTCGGTGCCTTCGGCGAGCTGTACCAGGCCGGGACTGCCGAACACGCCGTAGCAGGGGGCGTAGAGCCCGGCCCGGTGCTGGCTCATCTCGATGGCCAGCAGCGCCTGGGTGACCACGTCCAGCCCGGGGCCGCCGACCTCGGCCGGGGCCTCCCAGTTGCGCAGCCCCATCCGCTCGGCCACCGCCACCAGCCGTTGGTGGTCGGTCGGGTCGAGCTCGCCGGCGTCCGGGTCGAGGTCGGCCTCCAGCGGCAGGATCTCGGTACGCACGAACCGCCGGACGTTGTCGACCAGCAACCGTTGCTCGTCGGTGGGGCTGAAGTCGATCACGGCCCGACGGGTCCCTTCGGTCCGATCGGACCGATGCCGCGCACGTCGGTGTTGCCGGCCGGGAGCAGGCCGGTGCGGGCCAGGTGCACACCCAGGAGCTCACGCCAGCGGCTGAGGTAGGCGGTGGTCACCTCGGCCCGGTACTCGGTGTCGGGGTAGGCGCCGGCCAGCCCGGTCAGCTCCCCACGCAGCCCGAAGCGGGAGCTGCCACCGGCGTAACCCACCAGCACGGTGGTCGCGTCCCGGCGCAGCTCGTACACCCCGGTCGCGGCTGGCGCGTCGGCTACCGCCGCCGCGGTGAGCGGGCGCCACGGTGCCCGGATCGACAAGCTCATCTGATCACCCCGGCGCCTCGCAGGCTGGTCAGCTCCGCATCGTGAGCGCCGCACAGCTCCCGCAGCACCTCGTCGGTGTGCGCGCCGAGCAGCGGCGCCGCCGACAGCGCGCCGACCGGGGAGTCGGTCAGGCGCAGCGGGCAGCCCGGTACCGGGCGTTGACCGAGGGTGGGGTGCCGGACCTGGCGGATCATCCCGCGATCGATCAGGTGCGGGTCCTGCGCCACCTCCCGCACGGTGAGCACCGGGGCGCACGGGACGTCGGCCGCGGACAGCGCCTGAACCGCGTCCCAGCGGGGGTGGCGCATGGTCCAGTCCTCGATCACCGCGTCCAGCTCGGTCACGTTGCGGACCCGTGCGTACTGGTCGACGAACCGTGGGTCCGAGGCCAGCCCCGGGTGCCCGATCGCTCCGGCCAGCGCGGCGAAGTGCTTGTCGCTGACCGAGATGACCGCCAACCAGCCGTCCTGGGCCGGATACACGTTGTACGGCGCTACCGCCACGCCGGTGTGCTGGTTGCCGGTGCGCTCGGGTAGCACCCTGGCCGGGTCGTTGTAGATGCCACCCAACGACGAGGCGAGCGTCGGGTAGACGGTGTCGTGCATCGAGACTTCCAGGAGCTGGCCGCGTCCGGTGATCGTGCGCTGCAGCAGCGCGGTCACCGCGGCGCCGTAGAGGTGGGTGCCGCCGAGGAAGTCGACGTAGGCCGGGCCCGCCTTGGTCGGTGGGCCGTCGGGCTGACCCGTCGAGGAGATCGACCCGGACATCGCCTGGACGGTGATGTCCATCGCCGGCAGGTCTGCGTAGCGACCGGAGCCGCCGTATCCCTTGGCACTGGCGTAGACCAGGCGGGGGTTGCTGGCGCACAGCGACTCCGGGTCGAGGTCCATCCGCCGCATCGCACCGGGGGAGTAGTTCTCCAGGACGACGTCCATCCTGGCGACCAGCTCGAGGAACAACTCCCGGCCTCTGGGGGTCTTGAGGTCCATCGAGACCGAGCGCTTGTTCGAGTTGAGCATGACGAACTCGTGGGTCTCGGCCTCGGCGCTGGCCCGGTAGCGCAGCCGTTCCCCACCGGGCGGCTCCAGTTTGATCACATCCGCGCCGAGCTGCGCGAAGAGCAGCGCGCAGTAGGGCACGTTGTAGATCTGGCCGAGCTCCAGCACCCGCAGGCCGCCGAGCGCCCCTTGCCTCGGCGGCCGTTCGCCGGTGGACGCGGCCGTCACGCCACCAGTTCGACGATGGTGGCGTTCGCCATGCCGCCGCCCTCACACATCGTCTGCAGCCCGTAGCGGATGCCGCGCTCGCGCATGTGGTGCACCAGGCGGGTCATCAGGATGGTGCCCGATGCGCCGAGCGGGTGCCCCACCGCGATCGCCCCGCCCAACGGGTTGAGCCGCTCCGGGTCGGCCTTGGTCTCGGTCAGCCAGGCCAGGGGCACCGAGGCGAACGCCTCGTTGACCTCGAACGCCCCGATGTCGTCGATGGACAGCCCCGACCGTTCGAGCGCCTTGGCGGTGGCCGGGATCGGGCCGGTCAGCATCAACACCGGGTCCGCGCCGCTCACCGCGCTGGTGTGGTGGCGCACGATCGGGGTCAGCCCGAGCGCGGCGGCCCGCTCCGGGGTGGTGACCAGCACCGCCGACGCGCCATCGGAGATCTGCGAGGCGTTGCCGGCGTGGATCACCCCGTCCGCGTCGAACGACGGCTTGAGCTTGGCGAGGGTGTCGACGGTGGTGGCTCGCCGCAGGCCCTCGTCGACCGTGAAGTCCGGTGCGTCGGGCACCGAGATCAGCTGACCGTCGAAAGCGCCGGAGTCGATGGCCGCGGCCGCGCGCTGGTGGCTGAGCGCGGAGAACTCGTCGAGCGTCCGCCGGTCGAAGCCCCACTGGTTCGCGATCATCTCCGCGCCCCGGCCCTGGTTGAAGACCCCACCCTCGAGGGTGTCGGCGTAGCGCTGCAGCAGGCGGGGGCCGTACACCTGACCGATGTCGCGGCCCGAGCCCAGCGGCACCCGCGACATCGACTCCACCCCGCCTGCCACCACCAGGTCGTACATGCCGGCACGGACCATGCCGATGGCGAAGTCCAAGGCCTGCTGGCTGGAGCCGCAGGCCCGGTTGATCGTGGTCCCGGGCACCGTCTCGGGCCAGCCGGCGGCCAGCGCGGCCGACCGGCCGACGTTCGCGGACTGGTCGCCCACCTGGTTCACGCAGCCCCAGATCACGTCGTCGATCAGCTCCGGGTCCACCCCGGTGCGCTCGACCAGTGCCTCCAGCACCGTGGCCGAGAGGTCGACCGGATGTACGCCGGACAGCGAGCCGTTGCGCTTGCCGATCGGGGTACGGATGGCCTCGACGATGACGGCCTCGGGCATGTCGTCCTCCACGGTCCTGCCGCCCGCGTCGTGGGCGGCCTGGTTCTGGGCAGATGGGTTTGGTCAGGGGTAATCAGTATGATGAAATTGGGTCCAGGATAGGTCCCAGGGGGCAGGGGTGCCATACCCTCGGGCCGCGGGTCGACAGGTTTCTCGGGAGTGATCGGTAGATGGCGCAGGAGAGTTTCGGACCGGTTGGTGTGCAGCGCCGAGGTCGGGTGCTGGTGATGACGCTGGACCGGCCCGAGGCGCGCAACGCGGTCAACCCGGAGCTTGCCCAGGGTCTCGAAGCGGCGCTCGACCTGCTGGAGTCCGACGAGGGCTTGTGGGTCGGGGTGCTGACCGCGCTCGGACCGGTGTTCTGCGCCGGTGCCGACCTCAAGACCGTGGCGGCCGGCCGGGTGGCCGAGACGATGACCGAGCGTGGCGGCTTCGGCGGCATCACCAGGCGCAGGCGGAACAAGCCGGTGATCGCCGCCCTGGGCGGGGACGCCTACGGGGGAGGCCTGGAGATCGCCATCTCGTGCGACGTGCTGCTGGCTGAGGAAGGCGTGCGCATGGGGCTGCCCGAGGCAGCCCGCTCGTTGATGGCCGGCGGCGGCGGACTTGCCCTACTGCCGTACCTGATCGGGGAGAAACCCGCCCTGGAGATGGCGATGACCGCCGCCCCCTACCCGGCGAGCCGGCTCGCCGAGCTCGGTCTGGTCTCCCGGGTGGTGCCCGTCGGCGCGGTCGTCGACGAGGCGGTGGCGCTGGCCGAGCAGATCTGCCGGAACGCCCCGTTGGCCGTGCAGGCCTCGCGACGAGCCATCGTGGACTGCCGGGACCTGTCCGAGGACGACCGGTATCGCCTGGGTGGCCGGGAGTTCGCCGCACTGACGACGACCGAGGACTTCGCCGAGGGGCCACGTGCATTCGTCGAGAAACGGCCGCCCGAGTGGGTCGGCCGGTGAACCGCGGGTCACCACCTGCCCGGATCTCAACGGCGTTGACCCGCTGAGAACAGGATACCTAGAGTACGGCCGAGGTCACACGTAGCGGGCGGCGGTCGGTCGACCTGATGCTGATCAAGGAGCGAGCATGGCTGGCAGCGGTAGGACCAGGGCGATGCGGGTGGCGGCCAAAGGGATGTCGGTGATGCTGTCGCCCAAGCTGCCCGTGCCGGTGCAGCGGGCGATGATGGAGGCGGCGCTGGTCCCCATGCCGGGCCCGCGCGACACCAGCGTCACGCCCGGCACACTGGGCGGCGTCCCGGTCGAGTGGCTGCGGCCGAGGGCGGCCGACCCGGCCACCGTGGTGCTCTACCTGCACGGTGGCGCGTTCGTGATCGGCTCCCCGAAGACCCACCGGGGCCTGGCCGGGGCGCTGGTCGGCAGGCTCGGCGCGACCGCGGCCGTGCTGCACTACCGCCTCGCCCCCGAGCACCCCGCCCCGGCCGCGCTGGACGACGCGGCGGCCGCGTATCAGGAGTTGCTGGACACCGGGTTCTCCGCTGACCGGATCGTGCTGGCCGGCGACTCCGCCGGCGGCGGGTTGGTGCTCTCGCTCGCCATGCGTCTGCGTGATGAGCAGAAGCCGGCGCCGGCCGCCGTGGCGATGATCTGCCCGTGGGCGGACCTGACCCCCGACCTGGCCGGCAAGCGCCCTGAGGCGCCGAGGGAACCGCTGCTGCGTAGCGCCGCGCTGGCCCGCTTCGCGGCCTTGTACACCCCGGGGGGAGCTTCGGACCCGGGGGTGTCGCCGCTGTTCGGTGACCTGACCGGGCTGCCGCCGCTGATCATGCACTCGGCCGGCGACGACCCGTTGGCCGAGGACGCCGACCGGCTAGAGCGCAAGGCCGAGGACGCCGGGGTGCGGATCGAGCACCGCCGTCACGCGATGCTCTGGCACGACTTCCACAGCATGACGGGGCTGCTCCCGGCCGCCGACGAGGCCCTCGCCGCACTCGCCGCCTCGATCCGCGCCCATCTGCCCGGCGAGTCCCGAGCACCGAGGGTCGCGGTCATCGGGGCCGGCATGTCCGGGGTGTGCATGGGCGCCAAGCTGCTGGCCGCCGGCATCGAGGACTTCACCATCTACGAGAAGGCCGACGAGGTCGGCGGTACCTGGCGGGACAACACCTACCCCGGCCTGACCTGCGACGTGCCGTCGCGCTACTACTCCTACTCCTTCGCCCCCGACCCGGGTTGGACGCATGTCTTCCCCGACGGTGCCGAGCTGCAGCGCTACTTCGTGCGCAGCGCTGACCGGCTCGGGCTGCGTCCGCACCTGCGGTTCGGCTCCGAGGTCGTCGAGGCCACCTGGACCGACGGTCGTTGGTCGCTGCGCACCGCTGACGGGCACACCGACACCGTCGACGTGCTGGTCACCGCCACCGGGGTGCTGCACCACCCGAAGATGCCGGACATCCCGGGCCTGGACACCTTCGCCGGGGCCTCGTTCCACTCCTCGCGCTGGGACCACTCGGTCGCGGTGGAGGGCAAGCGGGTCGGGCTGATCGGCACCGGGTCGACCGGGACCCAGATCACCGCCGCGCTGAGCAAGACCGTCGAGCAGCTGGTGGTGTTCCAGCGCACCGCACAGTGGGTGATGCCGGTGCCGAACGCGCCCTACACCGCGCTGTCGCGTTCGTTGTTCCGCCGGGTGCCGACGCTGAGCCGGCTGAGCTACCGCGGCTACCAGGCCACCATGGAGAAGATGTTCTCCGGCGCGACCGAGCCGGGCCTGGTCCGGGAGTTCATCGCCGGGGTGTGCCGGGCCTCGCTGAAGCTGCGCGTCCGCGACCCGGAGCTGCGCCGGAAGCTGACCCCGACCGACAAGCCGATGTGCAAGCGACTGGTGATGTCGCCGTCGTTCCACCGGGCGATCCAGCGCGACACCGTCTCCCTGGTCACCGAGGGCATCGAGCGGATCGTCCCCGAGGGTGTGATCACCGTCGACGGCACCCTGCACGAGCTGGACGTCCTGGTGTTGGCCACCGGGTTCGACGCCCGGGCCTACGTGCGCCCGATGAAGGTCGTCGGCGAAGGCGGGGTCAGCCTCGACGAGCTGTGGCGCGACGGCCCGCACTCCTACCAGACCGTGGCGATGCCCGGCCTACCCAACTTCCTGATGCTGATGGGGCCGCACAGCCCGATCGGCAACCACTCGCTGATCGCCATCGCCGAGGTCCAGGCCGACTACGTGCTGTCCTGGGTCGACAAGCTGCGGCGCGGCTCGGTGACCAGCTTCGTGCCGACCAAACAGGCCACCACGGAGTTCAACCAGTCGATGCGCGAGGCGATGCCCCGGACGGTGTGGGCCACCGGCTGCAACAGCTGGTACCTCGGTCCGGACGGGGTGCCCGAGCTGTGGCCGTGGCTGCCCGCCAAGCATCGCGAGATGCTCAGCTCGCCGGCCATGGAGGACTTCGAGGTGCGCAACGGCGCATCCGGCTCCCAGCGACCCACCGCGAGCAGGTGACCGGGCGGCTGTGCTCGCTCACCCGACCGGGCAGCGTCGCCCTGGTCGGCGCGTCGCCGGATCCGACCCGTCCCGCCACCAGCGTCCTGCGTGGGCTGCTGCGCGGGCCCGCCCGGAGGCTGTACCCGGTGAACCCGCGCTACGAGTCGGTGCTCGGTGTGCCGTGCGTACCGGAGCTGGCTGCGTTGCCCGAGCCACCAGGGCTGACCGTGGTGGCGGTCCGGGCGGAGGCGGTGCTGGACACGGTGCGGGCCGCCGCCGACGTCGGCGCGCGATCGTTACTGGTGTTCAGCTCGGGTTTCGCCGAGACCGACGCCGACGGCGCCCGCCGTCAGCTGGAGCTGCGCACCCTCGCCGCCGAGCGCGGGCTCACCCTGCTCGGGCCGAACTCGCTCGGTGTGATCGACTTCGGGGAACGGTTCTCCTGCTCGTTCGCCTCGATCCTCGACGGGGACCACGCGCTACCGTCCGGCCCGGTCGCGTTGGTCAACCAGAGCGGAGCGATCGGCTCCTACGTCTACCTGATGGCCCGGGCCCTGGGCCTGCCGATGGCGCGGTTCTCCGAGTGCACCACCGAGGGGCTGCGCCCGCTGCTGCCCAGCTACGGCAGCCCGGTGAACCCGGTCGACATGACCGCCACGTTGCTGTTCGATCCTGAGGCGCCGTTCGCCCGGTGCCTGGAGCTGATCGAGGCCGACGAGGCGGTGGGGGAGGTGGTGGTGTTCCTCGGGGCCGGCGGCGACGTCGGGCCGCAGGTGGCCCGCCGGATCGTGGCGGGTGTCCGCGGTATCCGACTGCGCTGCTCGGTGATCTGGCTCGGCGTCGCCGACGACGTCGCGGAGATCCTGCACAGCGGCGGGGTGGCGGTGTTCCGCGGCATCGAGGAGTGCATCCGGCCCATCGCGCTGATGGCGCGGGCCGGCACCCCGGGCCGGACCGGGGAGCAACCGGAGATCTGCACGACCGGTGGAAGCGGCCCCTCGACTCCCCCGGACCCGGTGGCCGCGCACCTGGCACGGCTGCCGCATGCCGTGTTGAACGAGGACGAGTCGAAGCGGACCCTGGAGCTGGCCGGGTTCACCGCATTTCCGTCACGTGTTCGTCCTGGCACCCGGAGAGACAGCGGGCGGTGTCGCGCTGCGCTACCCGCTGGTGGTGAAGCTGTTGGCGCGTGACGTGCCGCACAAGAGCTCGGTGGGCGGGGTACGTCTCGGGGTCGGTGACCCCGAGGTGCTGGAGCAGGCCGTGGCCGCGGTCACCGAGGCCGGTCGGGTCGCGGTCGGCGCCGACCGGGTGCAGGGCGTGCTGGTCGAGGAGATGGCACCGACCGGCGTCGAGGTGACCACCGACCCGGTCTACGGCCGTAGGTCCGGGCGGGGTGCTCGCCGAGCTGATAGACGACGTCAGCATCGTGTTGCCCCCGGCCACCCACGAGCAGGTCCGCGCCACGCTGACCGGTACCAAGCTGGCCCGCCTGCTCGGTGGACGACACGACCTCGACGCGCTGTGCGCACTGGTGGCCAGGCTCTCGCGGCTGGTCGCCGGCGGGTTGCCCGGGGTCCGAGAGCTCGATCTCAACCCGGTGCTGGTGCATCGCGACGGGCTGACGCCCGTCGGCTGCCTGCTGACCCGGGACCTACCGGAGGACCCACCCGACCGACCGGCGTGAGCTCGGCGGTCGCGACCAGACGGACAGGCTCGGCGGAAGGAACCCGATGGACATCTCGCTCTCGGCCCCGGAGGCCGCATGGCAGCGCGAGGTACTCGACTTCCTGCGGGTCGAGCTGACCGATGAGCTGCGCGCGGTGCTGGTCGGCGGTCGCTGGCGCGACACCACCCTCGAGGGGCGGCCACCGGAGCTGGTGGCGTTCCTGGCCTCGATGGCCGCGCGGGGCTGGTTCGGGATGGCGGTGCCCGAGGAGTACGGCGGCATGGGCCTCTCAGCGGTGCAGCAGTACCTGTTCTTCGAGGCCTGCGACTACCACGGCGCGCCGCATCCGGATCCGATGACGACGCTCTCGGTCGGACCGACGATCGCCCGATGCGGTACCGACGCGCAGCGTCGGCGCTGGCTGCCGGGGTTGGTGGCCGGCGAGGTCGAGTTCGCACTCGGGTACTCGGAGGACGTGGCCGGCACCGACCTGGCGAACCTGCGCTGCAAGGCGGTCCGCGACGGCGACCACTGGGTGATCAACGGC
This sequence comes from Pseudonocardia sp., assembly GCA_029263115.1. Classification (GTDB taxonomy): domain Bacteria; phylum Actinomycetota; class Actinomycetes; order Mycobacteriales; family Pseudonocardiaceae; genus Pseudonocardia. The sequence goes on from JAJCYC010000339.1 coordinate 15,033, forward strand.
CACAAGATGTGGAACACCAACGCCCACCACGCCACCCACGAGTGGCTGGCCTGCCGCACCGACCCCGACCTGCCGCGCCACCGCGGCATCAGCATGATCGCCGTTCCGATGGACTCTCCGGGCATCGCGGTGCGGGAGGTGGACACCTGGGGCAAGGCCCGCACCAACGAGGTGACCTTCACCGACGTCCGGGTGCCGGCCGACCACCTCATCGGTGAGCGCGGTCAGGGCTGGAACTACGCCACCACCGCACTGAGCCTGGAGCGCATCGGGATCGCCCAGATCGGTCTGCTGCGGCGGTTGTTCGACGCCACGGTGGCCGAGTTGGCCCGGCCGGACAGTGGCGTCGCCGAGTCGGTGCGCACGGTCGCGGCCTACCGGCTGGCCGAGCTGGAGACCAGGGTGCGGGCCATCCGGCTGCTCGCGATGCGCACCTTGTGGGCGATCGACCAGGGGCGGATGCCGGACGCCCAGGCGTCCATGGCCAAGTTCTGCGCCACCGAGCTGGAGGCCGAGCTGGCGACGGTGGCCTTGGAGATCTTCGGCGAGCGCTCGCTGCTGTCGGTGGGCGAGCCGGGCGCCCCGCTGGGCGGACTGGCCGAGCTGGTCTACCGACGGGTGCCGCTGCTGCGTTTCGGCGGTGGCACGAACGAGATCCAGCGCGACATCGTGGCCCAGCGCGGCTACCAGCTACCCCGCGCCGGTGCCGCCCGGGCAACGAACCGGACCTGAGGGGAGCTTGACCATGGACTTCGACGAGGCACCCGAGCTGCGCACCCTGCGCGAGGCGGCCCGCGGGCTGCTCACCCGTGCCGCCACCCCAGCCGGGCCGGGCGCGCCGGAACCGGACCGGGCGGCGGTGTGGGCAGCGGTCCGGGACCAGGACTGGCCCGGGTTGGCGGTCCCACAGCGGTACGGCGGCTCGGAGGCGCCGCTGACCGCGCTCGCGGTGGTGCTCGGCGAGTGCGCCCGGGCCGCGCTACCCACCACGCTGCGGTCCACCGCGGCCGCCGGGCTGCTGATCGCCCACCACGGTTCCTCCGAGCAGCGGCAACGCTGGCTGCCCCGGCTGGCCGGCGGCACGGCCGCGGCGGTCGCGTCCGGCGGGGGGGCGCGGCTGGCGAACTCGGGGCGCGGCGTGCTGCTCGACGGGGAACTGGCGGTGGTACCCGATCTGGACCTGGCTGAGCTGGTGGTGGCCGTGCTACCCGAGCCGGGTCCGGCGGCGGAGTCGTGGCGGCTGTGTGTGCTGGATCCGGTGGCCGACCAGGTCCGGCTGCGTTCGGCGGTGTCCGGCGACCCGCTCGGGCAGCTTCGTTGCGCCGACCTGGGCCACGACCAGATCGACGTCGGGCCGGTGCTCGACCCGGACGTCCGTCGGCACGCGGGGGACCTGCTCACCGTGCTGGTCGCGGTCGACCTGGTCGGAGCGGGCGACGGGTTGTTGGCCAGGACCACGCAGTACGTGCGGACCCGGGAGCAGTTCGGTCGCCCGCTGGGCACCTTCCAGGCCGTCCAGCACCACGTCGCGGACATGGCGGCCAACCTGGAATGCAGCCGGCTGCTGGTTGACGACGCGCTCGCCGAGCTCGAGTCCGGCCGTCCGGCACACCGGGCGGTCGCGGCGGCCAAGGCGTACACCAGCCGGGCCGCCACCGCGATCAGCCTGATGGCTCACCAGCTGCACGGCGGGATCGGCTACGCGACCGAGTCGGGGCTGCACAGACTCTCCCGGCGGGTCCAGTCCGATGTGCTGTTGGGGGGCACGGCGACCGAACACCTGCAGGACCTCGCCGAGCGCTACCGCCGCGGTCGGGCGCGGACCCTGGAACTCGACGCGTTGGACGCCGCACCGCTCAGTGACTCCGCACCGCTCAGTGACGCCGTCGGAACCAGGTCGTCGTGACGTCGCTGAACTGTCGCCCCTATGCCGGTTCGGGGTCGGTTGGTCAAGTCTTGACATCGGAGATTCCGTTGTCAACAGTGCAGGCAGCGGTCTCGGGCCTGTTGACCTCGCGGCCGGTGATCCCGGGCCGGCCCGCTGCCGCTGAATCTCGATCCCCGTTTACCGGAACGTCGTCAATGGCGAGGAGCGTTCGGATGTCCCCACTGTCAGTGGTGTCCCGATACCAGGCGGGCGTGCCCGCACCCGGTCCCCGGGGTGTCCGATGAGCGGCCGGACGACCTCGGTGGGCCGCGGGACGCTCTGCCAGATCCTCGACATCCGCTACCCGATCATTCTGGCGGGCATGGGTGGTGCGTCCGGCCCCGAGCTGGCGGCGGCGGTCTCCAACGCCGGTGGGTTGGGTGTGCTCGGCGCGGCGATGCAGGAGCCCGAGGGCCTCGACGAGTGGATCCGCCGGACGAAGTCGCTGACCTCGGAGCCGTTCGGGGTGGACACCCTGCTGCCGGCGAGGGTGCCCGAGGACCTCACCGAGGAGCAGCTGCGGGCGGCGATCCCGGCGGGCTACCTCGACGGTGTGGCGAGCATCCGCGAGCAGTTCGGTCTGCCCGCCGACGCCGACCTGAAGCCGCTGTTCCCGGCCTTGAGCAAGGCCTTCTTCGACCGCCAGCTGGAGGTCGTGATGGACCACCGGGTGCCGGTCTATGCCGCCGGGCTGGGTGATCCGGCGCGCTACGTCGAGGAGTTCCACCGGCGTGGCACCAAGGTGATCGGCGTGGTCGGCAATGTCCGCAATGCCAGCCGGGTGGCGCAGGGCGGTACCGACGTGATCGTCGCCCAGGGCCACGACGGTGGCGGGCACAACAGCCCGGTCGGCACCATGGCACTGATCCCCCAGGTCGTCGACGCGGTCGGCGGCCGCGCGGCGGTGGTCGCGGCCGGCGGGATCGGCGACGGTCGGGGCATCGTGGCGGCGATGGCGCTCGGCGCGACCGGGGTGTGGATGGGTACCCGCTTCCTGGGCACCGAGGAGTCCAACATCCCGGACGGTCAGAAGAAGCAGCTCCTGGAGGCGTCCGACCAGGACACCATCGTCACCCGGTACGTCACCGGCAAGCCGGTGCGGATGTTGCGCAGTGGGCTGCCCCCCGAGTTCGAGAAGCGCGGTCTGGGCCCGTTGCCGTTCCCGCAGATGGGACTGGTGTCCGGCCCGCTGCTCGGCGGGGCGGAGCGGGTCGGGCGCTATGACCTGAGCCCCGGGGCGGCCGGCCAGGTGGCCGGTATGATCAACAGCATTCAGCCGGCCGGCGAGGTGGTCGCCCAACTCGTCCGCGAGACCGCCGAGGCGTTGGAGCGGCTCGGAGGTAGCGCGCTGTGAAGCTCCCGGACACGATCACCTACGAGATCGACGGTCGCGTCGCCACCATCGCGTTCAATCGGCCGGACGCGCACAATGCGATGACAGCAGAGATGATGTCCGGCCTGGAGGAGGCGTTCGAGGCCTTCAACGCCGACGACGAGCTGTGGGTGGCGATCCTCACCGGCACCGGGGACAAGGCGTTCTGCGCGGGCGCCGACCTCGGCCAGCTGATCCCGTTGATGGTGGACTCCGGACTGGAGTCGTTCCTGGGAGACCCGACCAAGCGGTTCTTCTCCGACATCTACAAGCCGATCATCTGCGCGGTGAACGGGCTCTGCATCGCCGGCGGTCTGGAGATCCTGCAGGGCACCGACCTGCGGATCGCCGCCGAACACGCCACCTTCGGGCTCGGCGAGGTGCGCTGGGGGATCATCCCGGCCGGGGGCTCGCACGTCCGGCTGCCCCGCCAGATCCCGTGGGCGGTGGCGATGGAGATCCTGCTGACCGGGCGACCCATCTCGGCCGAGCGGGCCTACGACATCGGCCTGGTCAACAAGGTGGTGCCGGCATCGGAGGTGATGACCGAGGCGCGGGGGCTGGCCGAGGTGATCTGCCGCAACGGGCCGATCGCGGTACGCACGGCGAAGGAGATCGCGGTGCGATCGCTCAGCCTGGAGACCCCCTTCGTGCTGGAGAGCCTGTTGGTCGAGCGGGTCTTCGGTACCGCCGACGCCCGCGAGGGCCCGAAGGCCTTCATGGACAAACGCCGGCCGAACTTCACCGGAAGCTGACCACCCGCCCTGATCGGGTGGCACGAGCCGACCAGCACAGGATCACCACCGACGTGTGGCAAGAGACAGGAGAGCACGCCGTGCACATGCTTCGTGACCAAGCCTGCATCGTGGGGGTCGGGGAGACCCCCTACTGCCGGGCACCCGGGTCCGGGGTCACCGACCTGAACCTGATGTTGCGGGCCTCCCTGGCCGCGGTGGCCGACTCGGGGCTCGAGCTGTCCGACATCGACGGGCTGATGACGCCGATCTTCGGGGCCTCCGGCGACGAGCTCGCGGCCAACCTCGGGATCGAGAACCTGCGCTACGCCGCTCAGGTGAACATGGGTGGCGCCAGCCCGGTGTCGTCGCTGCAGAGCGCCCTGATGGCGGTGTACACCGGGGTCGCCAACAATGTCCTGATCCCGATCGGCTGGAACGGCTACTCGGGGATGCGCGCCCGGGACGTGTCCGAGGCGGCCGCGGTCGCGTCGCCGATGGGCCCGACCGTGCAGGACTACTACCTGCCGTTCGGCTGCAACGCCCCGCCCCAGTTCTACTCGCTGATGGCCCGGCGGCACATGCACGAGTACGACACCTCCCCCGAGACGCTGGGTGCGATCGCGGTGGCCAGCCGCAAGCACGCCCAGCTCAACGACAACGCGGTGATGCGCGGTCGTCCGCTGAGCATGCAGGACTACCTCGACTCGCCGTGGATCTCCGAGCCCTACCGGTTGCTGGACTGCTGTCTGGAGACCGACGGCGCCGCCGCGGTGGTGGTCAGCTCGCCCGATCGGGCCAAGGCGCTGGCCGGCAAGACCGGCCACCAGCCGGTCTACATCTCCGGCGTCGCCGAGGGCCACCCCTACCCGGCGGACGACATCACCAACCGGCCGAACATCTTCACCGTCGGGCTGACCCACGCCGCGCCGAAGGCCTACGAGATGGCCGGGCTCGGCCCGGAGGATGCCGACTTCGCCGAGATCTACGACTGCTTCACCTTCGAGGTGCTCCAGCAGTTGGAGGAGGCAGGCTTCTGCAAGCGCGGCGAGGGCGCGGCGTTCGTCCGCGACGGCGCGATCGAGCTCGGCGGCAGGCTCCCGGTGAACACCCACGGCGGGTTGATGTCCGAGGCACATGTGATCGGCATGAACCACATCGTCGAGGCGACCCGGCAGCTGCGGCACGAGGCCGGCGCGCGACAGGTGGACAACGCCCGGGTCGGTGTGGTCACCGGCTGGGGAGATCTCGGCGACGGCAGTCTCGCCGTGCTGACCAGGAAGTGAGGCGAGCACCATGACCGACACCGCAACCGCCGAGAGCGGCTACCACCTGCCACTGCCCCGACTGCGCGGGTTGACCGCGCAGTGGTACGACTGGATCAAGCAGCACGAGCTGCGTTTCCAGCGCTGTGACCATTGCGAGCGCTGGCGCCACGTGCCCCGGGAGGTGTGCCCCGGCTGCGGCAGCGTGGACTGGGCCTGGCAGCCGTCCTCGGGCAAGGGCCGGATCTACAGCTGGACCACGGTCTACCGGTCGCTGCACCCGGACTTCCAGGACACCCCGTATGCCGCGGTGGTGGTCGAGCTGGAAGAGGGACCTCGGGTGATGACCTGGATCGTCGACCGGGGCCCGGACGACCTGGAGATCGACATGCCGGTCCGGGTGGTCTATGACGACGTGACCCCGGAGGTCACGCTGGCCAAGTTCCGCGCGGGCGACTGAGCGGACGGCGGGACGAGGAACGGAGCGCAACCCTAACGTGCTGGTCGACCTGCACTGTCACACCACCCGTAGCCAGGACAGCCGGCTGTCCCCGGTCGACGCGGCCGTCACCGCCCGGGAGGCCGGGCTGGACGCGGTGTGCTTCACCGAGCACGACGTGCTCTGGTCGGTCGACGAGGTGCGCGCGCTGTCGCGCGAGCACGGGTTCCCGGTGCTGGCCGGGGTGGAGGTCAGCACCGAGATCGGCCATGTCCTGGCCTACGGCCTACCGGAGTTCGACCTCTCGCTGCGCAGGTTCGCGCTGCTGGTCGAGCGGGCCCGGGAGTGCGGTGCGGCGCTGGTCATGGCCCACCCCTACCGCCGGCACTTCAGGTTCGAGGTGCCGGCGGTGCTCACCGGGGCGGATGTCACCAAGGCGATGCGGCGGCGGGGGCTGTCCGACGTGGCGGCCCTGGAGTCGGGAAACGGGGCCACCCGGCTGATCGAGAACACCCTCGCCGGCGAGGTGGCTACCCGCCTGGGGCTGCCGACCACGGCCGGCAGCGACGCGCACTCGACCGAGCGGATCGGGCTGTGGGCCACCGAGGTGGACGGGGAGGTCGGCACCGAGGCCGACCTCGCGGCCGCCATCACCGCGGGTCGGGTACGCGGCCTGAACCTGGCGGCGAGAGACCTGAGCGGCGCGGGACGGCCGGCACCGCGCGGGCCGGCACGGTAGAAACAGCACCACGGGAGGACCAGCGACATGAGTGCACAACCCGGCGCCGGCCGGATCGTCACGGACGGGATGACGTTCACCTCCACGATCAGCGAGGTCGACGACAAGGAGGTCTACGTCCGCGGGTACCCGCTCGGTGACCTCATCCGGGGTCGCAACTTCGCCGAGTGCACCTACCTGACGCTGCGCGGGGAGCTGCCGTCCGCGGCGGAGGCCGCGGTGTTCGACGCGGTGCTCTGCGCGCTGATGTCCTACAACGCGGTGGCCGGGCCGAACATCCTGGCTGGGCGGGTCGCGGTGTCGGTCAATCCGCAACCCGCGGTCGGCATCCTGGCGGCATTGTCCTGCGCCGGGCCGCACACGATCTCACCGGAACACACCGGGGCGATGCTGGCCGACGCGCTCGCCCGGGCCGCCGACCGGCCGGTCGCCGAGGTGGCCGCCGAGGTGGCCGCCGAGCATCTCGAGGCCCGTCGGGCGTTGCCGGGCATCGGTCACCCGGAGTTCAAGGAGTCCGACCCCCGCGCTGCCGCGATCATCGACGTCACCACCGAACACGGACTGACCGGTGCGGCGAGTGAGATGCACGCCGAGATCGTGGATGCCTACAACGAGCTGCGCGCCCCGAAGCGGGCGCTGCCGCTGAACGTGGACGGGGCGATGGCACGCGCACTCACCGAGCTCGGCTTCCGCCCGATCCAGATGCACTCGGTCAGCCTGATCTCCTTCCTGCCCGGCATCGCCGCGCACATGATCGAGGAGATCGAGGAGGGCCAACGGTTCCGGATGCTGGCCGCTGACCGGGAGATCTACACCGGCCCGGCACGGCGCACGCTCCCGCCCCGGGACAGCTGAGCCGTTCGGGCAGGTCCCTACAGACGCACGACAGACAACGACGTTTGGTGAGGTGTTCCGATGGGTCGGATGGACGGGAAAGTCGCTCTGGTGACCGGCGCGGGCCGGGGGCAGGGGCGTTCGCACGCGGTTCGGCTGGCCCAGGAGGGCGCGGAGATCCTGGCGATCGATGTGCCCGCCGAAGGGGTGAGCCCGTACCCGCTCGCGTCCCAGGATGATCTCGACGAGACGGTCCGGCAGGTGGAGGCGCTGGACCGTCGGATCGTGGCGGTGGCCGGCGACGTCCGCAAGCAGGGAGACCTCGACGCGCTGGTCGAGCAGGGGATCGCGGAGTTCGGACAGATCGACTGCGTGGTGGCCAACGCCGCGGTGTGGAGCACCGGGCCGTTCTGGGAGATTCCGGACGAGCAGTGGCGTGAGGTGCTCGACGTCAACATCCTGGGCGTGATGCACACCCTGCGCGCGGTCACCCCGCACATGATGGAGCGCGGCGCCGGCTCGATGATCGTCATCGCCTCGGTCAACGGCAAGGAGGGTGGGGCCAACTACGCGCACTACATCGCGAGCAAGCACGCGGTGCTCGGGCTGATGAAGTCGGTCGCGCTGGAGTTGGGTCCCTACGGAATCCGGTGCAACGCGGTGCTGCCGGGTGTGGTCAACACCCCGATCCTGGACTGGCAGGGCGGTTGGGACCTGATGGCCGGCGGCCCGGGCCTGGGCACCCGTGAGCACCTGGAGTTCGGTGGCAAGGCGTATGCCCTGCTGAAGGACGTCGGGATGCTGCCACCGGTGGCCACCAGCGAGGGCGTGCTGTGGCTCGCCTCGGACGACTCCCGTTGGGTCAGCGGTCTCGAGCTGGTGATCGACGCCGGACACATGGTGCTGCCCGGATTCAACATGGCGAACATCGCCGCCGCCGGCCAGCCCCCGGGCTGAGCCGCGACCGGCCGGCACTGGCGCGGACGGTGCACCGGCCCTACTGTTGTTAACAAGTGCTAACTGGTGAGGAGGGTGCGTTCCCATGCTGGAAGCTCCCCGATTGAGCACCGCGGCGGACCCGGGCTCCGACGCGTTCGAACGCAACGTGGCCTCGCACGAGAAGCTCGTTGCCGAGCTGCGCGACCGCCTCGCCACCGCGCGGCTGGGCGGTCCGGAGCGGGCCAGGGCCAAGCACGTCGAGCGGGGCAAGCTGCTGCCGCGCGACCGCGTCGACTCGCTGGTGGATCCGTCCAGCCCGTTCCTGGAGCTGTCCGCGCTCGCCGCGAACGGGATGTACGGCGACGACGCGCCCGGCGCGAGCATCATCACCGGGATCGGGCGGGTGGCGGGGCGCGAATGCGTGATCGTGGTCAACGACGCCACGGTCAAGGGCGGCACCTACTACCCGATGACGGTCAAGAAGCACGTGCGGGCCCAGGAGGTGGCGCTGCACAACCGGCTGCCGTGCATCTACCTGGTCGACTCCGGTGGGGCGTTCCTGCCCGAGCAGGACAACGTCTTCCCCGACCGTGAGCACTTCGGGCGGATCTTCTACAACCAGGCGACGCTGTCCGGCCAGGGCATCGCGCAGATCGCGGCGGTGCTCGGTTCCTGCACCGCGGGTGGCGCCTACATGCCCGCGATGAGCGACCAGGCCATCATCGTGCGCAACCAGGGAACGATCTTCCTGGGCGGTCCGCCGCTGGTGAAGGCGGCCACCGGTGAGGAGGTCACCGCCGAGGACCTCGGCGGCGGAGACCTGCACTCCCGGGTCTCCGGGGTGACCGACCACCTCGCCGACGACGACGCGCACGCCCTGCAGATCGTCCGCTCGATCGTCTCCACGCTGGGCCCCCGGGCGCCGCGGCCGTGGGAGGTCACCCCGACCGTGGAGCCGGCGGTCGATCCCGGCCAGCTCTACGGCGTGGTGCCGACCGAGTCCCGGCACACCTACGACGTGCGCGAGGTCATCGCCAGACTGGTCGACGGCAGCGCGTTCTCCGAGTTCAAGAAGGAGTACGGCGCCACGCTGGTCACCGGGTTCGCCCGGATCCACGGGCACCCGGTGGGCATCGTGGCCAACAACGGCGTGCTGTTCTCCGAGTCGGCGATGAAGGGTGCGCACTTCATCGAACTGTGCGACCAACGCTCGATCCCGCTGGTCTACCTGCAGAACATCAGCGGCTTCATGGTCGGGCGGGACTACGAGGCCGGCGGCATCGCCAAGCACGGCGCCAAGATGGTCACCGCCACCTCCTGCGCCCGGGTGCCCAAGTTCACCGTGGTGATCGGCGGGTCCTACGGCGCGGGCAACTACGCGATGTGCGGACGCGCGTTCGGTCCCAGGTTCGTCTGGATGTGGCCCAACGCCCGGATCTCGGTGATGGGCGGCGAGCAGGCGGCGAGTGTGCTGTCGATGGTGCGTCGGCAGGACGACCCGGAGTCCGAGGAGACGTTCAAGGCCCGGATCCGGGAGCAGTACGAGCGTCAGGGCAGTCCCTACTACTCCACGGCCCGGCTGTGGGACGACGGGGTGATCGACCCCGCCGACACCCGCACCGTGCTCGGTCTGGCGCTGTCGGTGGCGGCCAACGCGCCGTTGGAACCGATCCGGTACGGCGTGTTCCGGATGTAGTGACCTGTCGCCGGCGGCAGGTACGAGCGAAGCGAGGACAAGTGTTCGACACCGTTCTGATCGCGAACCGGGGCGAGATCGCCGTGCGGGTGATCCGGACCCTGCGCGCGCTCGGCATCCGCAGCGTCGCGGTGTTCAGCGACGCCGACGCCGGTGCCCGGCATGTCGCGGAGGCCGACGTCGCGGTCCGCATCGGACCGACCCCGGCGGCGGCCAGCTACCTCGACATCCGGGCCGTGGTGGATGCCGCGGTGCGCACCCGCGCACAGGCGGTGCACCCCGGCTACGGCTTCCTGTCCGAGAACGCGGTGTTCGCCCGGGCCTGCGCCGAAGCCGGGCTGGTGTTCATCGGCCCGCCGGTGTCCGCGATCGAGGCGATGGGCGACAAGATCAGGGCGAAGGCGACGGTCTCGGCGGCCGGCGTGCCGGTCGTCCCGGGCGGTGGCGCGCCGGGGATGTCCGACGACGAGCTGGCCCGCCTGGCGGTCGGGACCGGGTTCCCGGTGCTGCTCAAACCCTCGGCCGGCGGCGGCGGCAAGGGCATGCGGCTGGTGACCGCCGCCGACCAGCTCGCCGACTCGATCGCCGGGGCGCGTCGGGAGGCCAAGGGCAGTTTCGGCGACGACACGCTTCTGGTGGAGCGGTTCGTCACCGACCCCAGGCACATCGAGATCCAGGTGCTGGGCGACGCGCACGGGACGGTACTGCACCTCGGCGAGCGGGAGTGCAGCCTGCAGCGCCGCCACCAGAAGATCATCGAGGAGGCGCCGTCACCGCTGCTCACCGAGGTGCAGCGGGCGGCGATGGGTTCGGCGGCGGTCGAGGCGGCGCGGGCGGTCGGCTACACCGGCGCCGGCACCGTCGAGTTCATCGTGTCCGGGTCGAACCCGGACGACTACTTCTTCCTGGAGATGAACACCCGGCTCCAGGTGGAGCACCCGGTCACCGAGATGGTCACCGGACTGGACCTGGTCGAGCTGCAGCTACGGGTCGCCGGCGGGGAGAAGCTGGCGCTCACCCAGGACGACGTGCTGCTGTCCGGGCACGCGGTGGAGGCCAGGATCTACGCCGAGGACCCGGCCCGGGGTTTCCTGCCGACCGGTGGCCAGGTGCTCGCGCTGAGCGAACCGTCGGGCCCCGGCATCAGGGTGGACTCGGCGCTACGGCCCGGACTGGAGATCGGCGGCGCCTACGACCCGATGCTGGCCAAGGTGATCGCGCACGGCCCCGACCGCGAGACCGCTCTGCGCCGCCTCGACGGCGCGCTGTCCGAGACGACGGTGCTCGGGGTGCCGACCAACGTG
>JAJCYC010000340.1 GCA_029263115.1 Pseudonocardia sp.
CAGCGCGGAGGTGTTCGCCCGGATCGCCTTCCGGGAGTCGCCGGACGGCTGGCTGGCGGTGCTGCCGTCGGTCGGCGGCGGCCTCGACGAGCTCCGCCTGGACGCCGACCCGCTGGTGCTGGTCTGCGCCGGTGTGGAGAAGCCGGGCAACCTGGGCGCCATCCTGCGCACCGCCGACGCCGCCGGGGTGAGCGCGGTCATCGCCGCCGAACCCGGCACCGACTGGTCCAACCCCAACGTGGTGCGGGCGAGCAAGGGCTCGGTGTACAGCGTCCCGGTGGCGGCGGCTCCCGAGCGGGAGGTGCTGGACTGGCTCGCGGCCCGCGACATCCCGGTGCTGGCCACCACTCCGGACGCCGACTCCGCCTACACCGGGATCGACCTGCGCGGTCCGCTGGCCATCGTGGTCGGCGCGGAGGACCGCGGCCTGTCCGCGGCGTGGCTGGCGGCCGCCCGGCATCGGGCACTGATTCCCATGTACGGCCGGGTGGACTCGCTCAACGTGTCCGCGTCCGCAGCGATCCTGGTCTACGAGGCGTTGCGTCAGCGCGGTCGGCCCGGCCGCTGATCCCGGTGCCGGCACCGGTCGGGCGACGCGACCAGCAGCTGAGTGCTTGCTAGAGTTAGCACCTGTCCGGTCCGATCACCCTACGCCCGAGGAGACGCTCCGGTGACCCTCCGACAGATGCTCGACGTCCGGTTCCGCAGTCGGCTGGCCCCCGCGCTGCTGCCGCTGGTCTACCTGGCGGTCGTCGTGCTGACCGGCCTGTTCGGGCTGCTCGTCGTGCTGGCTGCCGCGGTCCACGCTTGGTGGCTGGGACTGGTGGCGTTGGTCGTGGTACCGGTGGTCGGCCTGCTGGTGGTTGCGCTGGCCCGGGTGGCCTGCGAGCTGGTGTGGTCGGTGCTGGAACTCAACGAGTTCGTCGAATACATCGCCGGCCGGCTGCCGCATCTGCAGAACGTGATCGACGAGCTGGCCAGTGACATGCCGCCGCTCGGATTCCTGCGCCGAGGTGCAAGCAATCGCGAGCGCGCGGCGCCCGCCTCCACGGCCGCTCCTGAGTAGCGGGCGCGGCTAGCGGGCGAGACCCCGGAGCCGTCCGGCCGAGGCCGGCCCACGCCAGGAGGCGGGTGGCTGGGGGACGGGTGGCTGGGGGGCGAGGCGGCTCAGCAGTCGCCGGCGGACCGCGTCCGCGGTGTCCGCGTCGGTCACCAGTTCGGCGAGCAGCGCCTCGAGTACATCGCCCCTGGCCAGCGCGGTCACGTTGAGCTCGCTGGCGGTCTGGCGGCACCACCGGGTCAGCTGCCCGTGCAGCTGCGAGGGCAGCGAGACGGGCAGCTGCACGGCCCGGGCCGGCAGCCCGCCGATCGGGCCGGCTGTAACATCCGTCACATCCATTGCAGGACCATACCGGTGGTCCGTGGGCGCCTGACGATCAGGGTCCGGCCCCAGCCGCCCCGCGCAGTCCCCAGGGTTGCAGGCGCGGGTAGCCGGGCATGGTCACGGCGCGGCGCTTCCGCAGGATGAACCGCGGGTCGCCGGCCAGGGCCAGGGCCATGTCGTGGTCCACCAGCACCCGACCCGGGCGCGCCTCGCTGGTCAGCCGGCCGGCGGTGTGCACGACGGGCCCGTAGACGTCGCCGAATCGTGGCATGACCGGTCCCATGGCCATTCCGATCCGCAGCTCCGGCAGGCTGGCGTTGATCGCCTGCTCGAGCAGGTCCAGAGCCAGGCCGGCGGCGTGTTCCGGCGTGTCGGCGACGAACTGGACCTCGTCTCCGATGGTCTTGACCACTCGGCCGTCGTGCTCGGCGGCAACCTCGGCGACCAGTCCGTGGAAGAGCTCGATCAGCTCCACGAGGTCGGCCGGACTCAGACGGCGGGTGGCGCGGGTGAAGCCGACCAGGTCGGCCGAGCCCACCACCATCATCCGGGTGCCCGGGTCACCGGCCCGGACCGTCCGGAACCGGCGGGCGGCGGCGACCAGTTGCCGGCGCCAGACATAGCTCTGCAGACGCTCGAGCGAGGTCAGCACGGCGCGCAGTGTCTCCAGCAGCTCCTCGGGACGGTCGGGGGAGACGTCCAGGCTCGTCCGGTAGAGCCCGTTCACCTGCCAGTCGGCCAGCCCGGACATGGCCACCGCGATCGACCGGATCACCGCGACCTGGACCTCGGCCGGCACCAGACCGGCGCGCCGCAGCTGCTCGAGCTGGTCGAGCGCGTCCAGGTCGGCCCGGGTGAACACCCGCTCGTCGTCGGCCACGTCGGCGAAACCCATGGCCCGCCACAACCGCAGCGTGCGGTCCGGCGACACCCCGGAGCGGTGGTGGATCTCGCGGCGGTCGTAGCGGCGGCGACCACCCAGTATCAGGCGCTCGACGCGCTCCGGGAGGTCGCTCACCACCACTGGGGCCGGCCGCGCAGGCCGACGTCCGGGGCGAACTCCCGCCCGACGAACCGGGCGATGTCGCCGGTGACGGCGATGCGGTGGTTGAGGGTCATGTGCACGAAGCCGACCGTGGTCATCGCGGTGATCATCGCGTGCAGCGCCTCAGGCCCGACGGTGTCGGGCGCGCCGCCCAGCTCGAACACCCGGTCCTCGGTGAAGGTGGCCACCCACTCGTCGAGCCGGGCGTCGTCCCGGCACTCGTCGTAGAACGCGGTGTGCTCGCCGATCGCGTTCTTGTCCTCGCACATCCGCAGGCGGCCGAGCAGGGCTGCGTACTCGTCGGTTCCTCGGGCAGTGCATCCATTCGGGGAATCCTCCCGGTAATTCCAGATGTGGTGAGGCTATGCGACGGGTCTCCGGGTACCCTCCGACGGCCCGGGGAGGACGACGACGTGGGGCGACGGCCGGTCATCTCCCGTGAGGCCGCCGAGCCGGCCAGGCATCCGCGGCGAGGCGATCTTCAGCTGATCGCAACATAACCTCGCCGCGCTCGCGGTCGTTTCCCTCCTACGGGGGTTTGCTCGTCCCGCGTGGGCGCCGTGCCCGGGTCGGGTGGTCGGGCAAGGGTGGAGACGGCATGGGCGAGTACGAGTGGGCTCCGCGTGAGCGTGGTTGGGCGGGGCTGTTCGCCGTAGCGGTGCTGGGCGCGCTGCTCTACCCGCTGCGGCAGTACCGCAAGCCGCGCGGGCAGCGGGTCGACGGCTTCCCGCTGTCCTACTACCCGATGTTCAGCTCGCGTCGGAACGACAAGAAGCTGGTCAAGTACGTGATCGCGGTGCGACATGACGGCTCACGGGGCTACCTGCACTACCGGCATCTCGGCGCGGGCGGTCTCAACCAGGTCCGCCGCCAGCTCGGTCGGGTGCAGGACGAGGACCGGGTCCAGCCCTGGGCCGAGGCGCTCGCGGAGAAGCTCGCGGTCAAGGACGAGCTGCGGGACGTGCTGCGGATCGAGGTGATCGAAGGGCTGTTCGACCTGGACAACTGCCTGCTCGGGCACCAGGTTCTGGTCGACGAGGAGACCGTGCTGGGTAGCGCCGACCTGCCCCGGACCCCGAGGGCCGTCCCGGTGGCGGAGATCTTTCCCGGGACGCGGCCCGAAGCCGATCCGGCCGGACCGAAGTCGGTGCCGGTGTGAAGCGCATCTCGGCCGCACCCGCCGCCCGGCTGGGCATGACCAGGGCCGTGATCGGCGGCTACACCCTGTACTACCTGGGCAAACGCCGCAAGATGCTGCGCAAGCTGCATCGCGGCAGTCCGGACATGTTCGCCCCGGTCGGTCCGGTCCGGGTGCTGAACCGGCCACTGCCACCGAAGGTCGCCGACACGCTCGCCGACGCGACCCTGGCCAGCACCGCGCTGTTCGCCGTCGGCGCGGGGCACCCGGTGGTCGGTCGGCTGCACTCGGCGCTGCTCACCTGGACCCTGTCGTACCGCAACTCCTGGTCGATGATCTACCACAACGACAACACCCTGGTGATGC
>JAJCYC010000341.1 GCA_029263115.1 Pseudonocardia sp.
GCCAGTACCGCTCACCGACCGCCTCGATCATCTCGACGCTGACCACCGCGTCGTAGCTGCCCCGGGCCTCCCGGTAGTCGCGCAGCAGCACCTGGACCCGGTCGGCCACCCCAGCCTCGGTCAATCGTTCCTCGGCCAGCCGGGCCTGCTCGGCGGAGATGGTCAGCGTGGTCACCCGGGCACCCCGCTGAGCGGCCCGGGTGGCCAGCCCGCCCCAGCCGGTGCCGATCTCCAGGATGTGCTGGCCCGGCGCCACGCCGGCCAGGTCCAGGATGCCGTCGATCTTGCGGCGCTGGGCGTCGGCGAGATCGGCCGGAGTGTCGACCGAGCCGGCGGTCGGGCCGTTGGCGAACCACGCCGCGGAATAGGACATGGTCTCGTCGAGAAAGGTGGCGAACAGCTCGTTCGACAGGTCGTAGTGCCGGTGGATGTTCTCCCGCGACCCCTCGACGGTGTTCTGCTCCTCGCGTGGCTGGCGGGCCTCGACGTAGCGGCGGAACACCCGCTGCATAGTGGGCGGGATCAGCGTGGAGAGCTTGGCCGCGAACGGGGTCAACAGATCGGCCAGCTCGTTGCTGGACCAGTCGCCCACCATGTACGACTCGCCGAATCCGATCTTCGAGCTGGCGCCGAGTCGGTGGAAGAAGTCCGCCGGCCGGTGGATGCGCATCACCGGGGCGTCCGGGCCGCCGGCACCGAGTCGTTCACCGCCGGCCAGCACGATCCGCACGTCCAGGGTGCGCACGGCCCGGCGGAACAGCGACTCGGCGACCCGGGCCCGGGCCGGTGACCGCGGCGGTGTGTCCAGGCCCGGCCAGATGCCCTTGTCCGGGCGCGGGATGTCGCGGGTAACCAGTTGGTTGTCCGGCGGCACGGTGGTCATCGACTCTCCTGCGGTGAGCTGGTGGCTGGCGTGCTGGCGACTGTGCTGTCGGCCTCGGGAGCCGGTGGCCGGGGCACCCGCGCGACCACCGGAATCCGCCGCAGCCACAGCGCGATGCCGTGGCGGCGGATCAGGGCGGAGGTGCGGTGGGTCACCAACGGTCTTCGTGCCAGCACCCGAAGTAGTTCGCCCGGAGTGGCCGGGCGGCGGATCCCGGTGACCGCCGCGGTCAGTGCGCGACCCTCGTCCTGGTGCAGCGTCACCGAGACGGTCAGCCGTTCGTCGGGCACCGGTACCCGCATCCGGTAGCACCCGTCCACGGTGAGAAACGGCGAGACGTAGAAGTCCTTGTCCACCTCGGCCAGGCCGGACGGGTCGCTGCGCAGCAGGTACCGGTGCCGCCCGCCGTAGGTGTTGTGCACCTCGGCGACCACGCACTCCAGCGCGCCGTCGGGGCGGTGGCACCAGAACAGCGAGATCGGGTTGAAGACGTAGCCCAGGCAGCGGGCGTGGGCCAGCATCAGCACCCGCCCGCCGTGCAGCGAGACCCCCCGGGTGGCCAGCCAGTCCTCCAGGTTGTCCCGGATCGAGCGGCCCGGGGGAGCCGGAGCCTGGTCGGTGGGGCCGCAGTGGTCGCGGGCCTCGAAGCGGGCGAACGGGGCCAGCCAGCGCGGCATCGCGGGCAGTTCGTCGAGGTCGACCAGCCACAGGTAGATCCGGTGGGTGAAGCCGCGCCGGATCCGCTGGGTGCGCAGGTGGGTCACCTGTGCGTCGTACAGCGCCGGCACCCCGGGCCTCACCAGGCCACTCCGAACGCGGCGGCGGCGGCGACGCCGGAGGCGCAGCCGTCCTCGTGGAATCCCCAGCCGTGGTAGGCCCCTGCGAACGCGGTCGTGGCCGTGTTCAGGCCGGGCAGTCGTCGCTGCGCGGCCATGGACTCCGGGGTGTAGACCGGGTGCTCGTAGACCATCCGGGCGATCACCTGGTCGGCGGCGACCCGGCCGGCGCCGTTGAGGGTGACCACGTAGTCGGCCGGCTCGGCGAGCCGCTGCAGCCGGTTCATGTGGTAGCTGACCAGCACGGGGGAGTTGTCGCTGGCGCAGCCGCTCTTCAGGTAGTTCCAGGACGCCCGGGCACCCGGGGTGCGGGGTAGCACCGAGGTGTCGTGGTGCAGCCAGGTCTCGTTGCGGGAGTACCCGAAGGCGCCCAGCACCGCCCGCTCGTCGTCGCCGGCGTCGGCGAGCAGAGCCAGCGCCTGGTCCGGGTGGGTGGCCACCAGCACCCGGTCGGCGTGGTGCACGGTGTCGGACTCGTCGCGGATCCGTACGCCGTCCGGGCCACGGGTGACCACCCGGACCGGGGTGGACTGGTGGACCGCGCCCAGTCCCTTCGCCACCCGCTCCACGTAGCGGTGCGAGCCGCCCACCACGGTCCGCCAGGTCGGCGAGCCGCCGACGGACAGCAGACCGTGGTGGTCCAGGAACCGGAACAGGTACCGGGCGGGGTAGCGCAGCGAGAGCTCCGCGCCGGCCGACCACACGCAGGACACCACCGGGAGCATGAAGTGGTCGACGAAGTAGCGGGAGTAGCCGCCGATGGCCAGGAACGCCCCGAGGGTGACGTCGGTGTCGTCCATGACGCTCTCCGGCGCGGCGAGCACCCGGCGGGCGTGCGCGTGGAACCGCGGCACCTCGGCCAGCATCCGCAGGTAGCGCGGCCGGGCCAGGTTGGGCCGCGCCAGCGGACCACCCGCGCGGGGGAACAGCCCGGGCAGCTTGCGCGCGCCCGCGTACTCCAGCCCGCAGCCGTCGCAGCGCACGCTCATCGACATCTCGGAGTCCTGGGTGGCCACCCCGAGCTCGCCGAACAGCCGCAGCAGGTTGGGGTAGGTCCGGGTGTTGTGCACGATGAAGCCGCTGTCCACGTACGTCGCGCCACCGTCGGAGGTGGGCAGTTCGTGGGTGTGCGCGTGCCCGCCGAGGCGGTCGTCGGCCTCGAACAGGGTCACGTCGTAGCGGCGCTGCAGCAGGTAGGCGGCGGTCAGCCCGGCGACGCCGGCACCGATCACCGCGACAGTCTCGCGGCCACCCCGCGACTCGGCCGCCGACCCGGGGTTCACCGGTGCTCCCCGGACAGCTCGGTGCGCAGCCCTGCCGGGGCCGGCCGCTCCATCGCCCGCGCGATCTCCGGGTCGACCGGCTCGATGCCCAGCTCGCCGAGCACGAACCGGCGGACCAGCGAGTTCCAGTCCCGGGCCCGGCGCAGCATGGCGTGCCCGTCGCCGAGCACGTCGAACCGGCACACCCGGTCGGTGACCCGCTTGGCCCGCAAGGCGTAGGCGTAGGACTCGGCCGGGTCGGTCATCCGCTCCCGGTCGCCGTGCGCGATCAACAGGCTCCGTCCGGCGAGCTGCTCGACCGGGTCGCTGCCGTCCAGCCAGGGAGCCAGCGCGCACACCGCGCGCACCGCGGGGTGTCCGGCGGCGTGCAGCGCGGCCCGCCCGCCCATGGAGTGGCCGAGCAGCACCACCGGAGCCCCCGGGTGGCGCCGGGCCGCCTCGCCGATGGCCCACGCGGCGTCGTGCTTGGCGTCCAGCCGCGGGCCGTTCCAGCCCCGGTAGCGGTAGCGGACCATCCACACCGCCAGGCCACGGTTGCCGCCGGCCTCGGCCAGCGTCCGGGCGAACGGCAGCATCCGCCGGTAGGCCAGCCGCATCCGGTGCGCCCGGCCGAAGCCCTGCGAGCGTCCGCCGTGCAATACCAGCACCAGCGCGGACGGTGACTCCGGCGGGCGACCGACCGGCTGCACCCGGGGTTGACGATCAGGTAGCACGGAACCTCGCGGGGTGTCGAGCGGTCTGCGGCATCGCGTGCGGCTGTCATGCGCCGCCCACACCTCGACCTTCTCCCGGGACACCGGATCCGGTTCGGGCCTGGGACAGATGTCACACGGTGGATCGCCCCGTCGTAGGGTGTCCGGCATGTCGGTGCGGGCCATTCGTGGGGCGACGCAGGTGGACGTCGACGAGCGCGGCGAGGTGCTCACGGCGTCGGCCGAACTGGTGGCCGCGGTCCTGCGGCGCAACGAACTCGCGGTCGACGACGTGATCTCCATCCTGTTCACCGCGACCCCCGATCTGACCTCGGAGTTTCCCGCGTACGCGGCAAGGCAGCTGGGCCTGACCGACGTGCCGCTGCTGTGCGCGTCCGAGATCGCGGTGCCGGGCGCGATGCCCCGGGTGCTGCGGCTGTTGGCGCACGTGGACACCGACCGGTCGCGCTCGGAGATCCGGCACGTGTACCTGCGCGGGGCCGCGGCGCTGCGCACCGACCTGCCCCGTTGAGCCTCCGGCACCTGCGCCGTGGGCGCTGGCGCCGGCATCAGGCACAATGGACTCCCGTGAATGCCCAGCAGCCGGTACCGGTCACCGGCCGGCCAGGGTCGGTACTGCACGGGGTGATCGCGTTGGACGGGCCTTCGGGCACCGGGAAGTCGACCGTGTCCCGGTCGCTCGCGCAGCGGCTGGGCGCCGGCTACCTCGATACCGGCGCCATGTACCGGGCCGCCACGCTCGCCGTGCTGCGTGCCGGGCTGGCCCCCGATTCGCCGGAGGCGGCCAGGCTGGCGGCGGCCGCCGACGTCCGGGTGGGCACCGATCCGGGCGCCCCCACCGTCCGGTTGGGCGAGGAGGACGTCGCGGCGGAGATCCGCGGTGCGCAGGTCACCGGTGCGGTCAGCGCGATCTCCGCGCATCCCGAGGTACGCGACCGGCTGGTCGTCCAGCAGCGCGGGATCATTGACGGGGCCGGTACCGGCATCGTCGTGGAGGGCCGGGACATCGGCACGGTGGTCGTGCCGGTGGCCGGCCTGAAGATCTACCTCACCGCGTCCGAGGAGGTCCGCGCCGCGCGTCGGGACGGTCAGGACCGGGCGGCGGGTCGGGGCGCGGACCTGGCGGCGACCCTGCTGGCGGTGCAGCGGCGCGACACGCTGGACTCCGGTCGGGCGGTGTCCCCGCTGCGCCCGGCATCCGACGCGGTGGTCGTCGACACCTCCGAACTCGATGTCGCCGCCGTACTGGACCGGGTGATCGCGCTGGCCGAGCGGCGGGGTCTGCTGGCCGGACAGCCGGATCCGTCGCGGTGAGCGGCCGACCGGTCGACGACCTGCCCGAGGGCAGCTGGCCGGCTCTGCACGACGCGGCCCGCTGGCTCGGCGGATGGGTGTTCCGGCCGGTGTTCCGGCTGCACAGGCACGGCCGCCACCGGGTACCCGCCGACGGCCCGGTCGTGTTGGTGGCCAACCACAGCGCCTTCGTGGACGGGCCGCTGCTGTACGGGATGGTGGGGCGACGGGTGGTGTTCCTGGTCAAGCGGGAGCTCTTCCACGGGCTGATGGGGTGGTCGCTGCCCCGGATCGGGCAGCTCGCCGTCCGCCGCGGCGAGCCCGACCGGGCGCCGCTGATGGCCGCCCAGCGGGTGCTGCGGGCCGGCGGCATGGTCGCGGTGTTCCCCGAGGGCACCCGGGGCAGCGGTGAGGCGGTGTCGGCCCGCAACGGGGCCGCCTGGCTGGCCCGCTCGACCGGCGCGGTGGTGCTGCCGGTCGCCTGTCGCGGCACCTACCGCCCGCCCGGCAGGCCCCGGCGGTACCGGCCGAGGGTGGACCTGCTGGTCGGGGAGCCCTTCCGGGTCAGCGACCAACGCGGCCGCGCCGGCCTGGCGCTGGCCACAGAACAGATCAGGTCGGCGTTGTCCGGTCTGGTCACCGAACTCGACGGGTTGCGCGTCAGCGCCGACCCGAGCATGCGGAAGGCACCATCGTGACCAGCAGTACCGACGAGCAGTTCTTCGACGACGCAGACCTGGCCCGGGCCGTCGCGGCCGGCGAGCAGGGCGACCGCGCCTCCGACGGGGGGGAAGCCGAGCCGGCGGCGCCGGTGCTGGCCGTGGTGGGCCGGCCGAACGTCGGGAAGTCGACGCTGGTCAACCGGCTGCTCGGTCGGCGCGAGGCCGTCGTGCAGGACATCGCTGGGGTCACCCGGGACCGGGTCGCCTACGACGCCCAGTGGAACGGCCGCCGCTTCACCCTGGTCGACACCGGTGGCTGGGAGCCGGATGCGGAGGGCCTGCGCGCGGCCGTCGCGCACCAGGCCGAGCTGGCGATGGCCACCGCCGACGCGGTGCTGGTGGTGGTGGACGCCCAGGTGGGCGCCACCGCCACCGAGGAGGCCGTGGCCCGGGTGCTGCGCCGCTCGGACCGCCCGGTGCTGCTGGCGGCCACCAAGGTCGACGATGAGCGGCTGCTGTCGGACACCGCGTCGCTGTGGTCGCTCGGGCTGGGCGAACCGATCCCGGTCAGCGGTTTGCACGGTCGGGGATCGGGCGACCTGCTCGACGCGATCCTGGCCACGCTGCCGGAGACCCCCCGCGACGACGTGGGCCCCCGGGTGGGTGACCCCCGGAGGGTGGCGCTGGTCGGCAAGCCGAACGTCGGCAAGTCCAGCCTGCTCAACCGGCTGACCGGCGAGGAGCGCTCGGTCGTCGACTCGGTGGCCGGCACGACGGTCGACCCGGTCGACTCGCTGGTGGAGCTCGACGGGCAGGTGTGGCGGTTCGTGGACACCGCCGGGTTGCGCAAGCGGGTGCGCAGCGCCAGCGGGATGGAGTACTACGCCAGCCTGCGCACGCACTCCGCCATCGAGGCTGCCGAGGTCGTCGTGGTGCTGGTCGACTCCTCCGAGCCGATGGCCGAGCAGGACCAGCGGGTGATCACCATGGTGGAGGAGGCCGGCCGCGCGCTGGTGCTGGCCTACAACAAGTGGGACCTGGTCGACGAGGAACGCCGGTCGGCCATGCGCCGCGAGCTGGAGCGCGACCTGGTGCGGGTGCAGTGGGCCCAGCGGGTGAACGTCTCGGCGCTCACCGGCCGGTCGGTGGCCCGGATCGCGCCGGCGCTGCGTACCGCGCTGGAGTCCTGGGACCGGCGCATCCCCACCGGGCAGCTCAACGGCTGGCTGTCGGACGTGATCGCCGCCAAACCGCCACCGGTGCGCGGCGGCAAGCAGCCGAAGGTGCTGTTCGCCACCCAGGCCCAGGCCCGGCCGCCGACGTTCGTGCTGTTTGCCACCGGGTTCCTGGAGGCGTCCTACCGGCGCTTCCTGGAGCGGCGGCTGCGGGAGGACTTCGACTTCACCGGCAGTCCGATCCAGATCTCGGTGCGGGTCCGGGAGAAACGCCGCAGACAGTAGGATGTGAAGTCCGTCTCACACCCTGACGGTAAGGAGTTCGTCGATGACCGGCCGATCGCCGGAGTCCCCGGTTCGCCTCGTGCTGGCCGACGACGAACCGCTGCTGCGGGCCGGTCTGCGGGTGGTGCTCGAGGCCGAGGGCACCATCCAGGTGGTCGCCGAGGCGGCCGACGGGCTGGAGTTGCTGGAGGCCGTCCGCCGGCACCGACCGGACGTGGTGCTGGTCGACGTGCAGATGCCCGGGATGGACGGCCTGGCCACGCTCCGCGCGCTGAGCGCCGAACCCGACCCACCGCCAGCCGCCGTGCTGACCACCTTCGACCTCGACGGTTACGTCAGCGAGGCGCTGCGCATCGGCGTGCAGGGCTTCCTGCTCAAGGACGCCGAGCCGGGTTCCCTGGTCCGCGCCGTGCTCGACCTCGCCGCGGGTGGCGCCGTGCTCGACCCGCGGATCACCGCCCGGCTGCTGCCGCGGCTGGTCACCGGGGGCCCGGAGCGGGTGCCGCCCAGCCTCGACGAGCTCACCCTGCGCGAGCGCCAGGTACTGGCGCTGATCGCCGCCGGGCACCCCAACGCCGCGATCGGGGACAGCCTCGGGTTGGCCGAGGCCACGGTGAAGAAGTACGTCTCGGCGGTGCTGGCCAAGCTCGGCGCACAGAACCGGGTGCAGGCCGCGCTGCTCGCCCAGGGCCTGGGGGTCGGGTAGCGGTGGCGGCGGCCCGGCGGCCCCGGCTGCCCCACTGGTCGCTGCAGCTGATGGCGGTGGCCCTGCCGGCGATCGCCGTGGTGCTCGCGGCGCCAGGTCCGTTCCGCTGGTCGCTGGCCGCCGCGCTGTTCGCGTGCGCGGCGTTGCCACTGCGCGAGGATCGTCCCCGATGGACCGTGCTGGCCTGCCTGCCCGGTCTGGCCGCCGGCCTGGGATGGCCGCCCACCCTGGTGGCGCTGTACGCCCTGGGCCGGCGCAGCGGCCGGTTGCAGCCGACGGTGCCGTGGGCGGTGCTGTGCTGCCTGGCCGCGGTGGCCCCGCTGTTCGTCGGGCAGCGGTTGGGCTGGCCGGAGCTGATCCTGACCGTGGTCGCCGCAGTCCTCTACAGCGGCGGCCCGGCGGTGCTCGGCACCCTGATCACCACCCGCGAGCAGCTGGAGGCGAGTCTGCGCGACCTGCAGGCTGCCCGCGAGGCCACGGTGCACGCCCGCGAGGAGGTGGCCCGGGCCGCCGAGCGCGACCGGATCGGCCGGGAGATCCACGACTCGGTCGGCCACCACGCCACGATGATCGCGGTCGGCGCCGCCGCCCTGGCCGCCACCAGCAAGGACGAGCAGACCCGGGAGGCGGCCAACGGTCTGCGGCTGCTGGCCAAGCGGGCGCTGTCGGAGATGCGCTCGGCCCTGGGCCTGCTGGGCAACGACGCCGAGGTGAGCTCCGGCATCGCCGCGCTTCCGGAGCTCGTCGAGCGGACCCGGGAGACCGGGATGCGGGTCGACCTGATCGGGGCGGAGGGTCTCGGTGACGACCTGCCGCTGGGGGTGGAGCGCACCACCTACCGGCTGGTCCAGGAGTCGCTGACCAACGCCGCCAAGCATGCCGAGGGCTCCGACGTGGAGGTCCGGCTGGAGCGGTGGTCCCGCGAGCTGCGGGTCACCGTCGCCAACACCTGCCCGCCGCACCATCGGGTCGCGCTGCCCGCCGGCCGGCCCGGCGGCGGGTTGGCCGGTCTCGCCGAGCGCATCGGCATGATGGGCGGGCGACTGCGGGCCCGGCCCACCTCCAAGGGCGGTTTCTCGGTGGAGGGCCGGTTGCCCACCCCACCGCTCGACCGCAGCTACGAGGTAGCTGATCACCTCGCCCTGCCGGACGTGCCACCCGACCCGTCGACCGGCGACGCGGCTGACCCGGTCGAGGGTCCGCTGAACGAACCGAACTCGGCCCGGGGTGACCAGCCGTATCCGGACGAGCCGGACGACGATACGAAAGTCGCCACCGATCGGGCGACCAAGGACGCTACTGCCGCCGAGGACGCGCGCGCATACTGATTTGGCGCCGCCAGGCGCAACGCGGGGTCGCCGCGACCGGTCAACCCGGCCCGCCGCCTGTGCGGTAGGCTTGCGAAGCCCCAATCGTGGGGGTTGCTCGGGACGTGGCGCAGCTTGGTAGCGCACTTGACTGGGGGTCAAGGGGTCGCAGGTTCAAATCCTGTCGTCCCGACAGAAGCGCAAGGCCCGGTAAGTTGGTATCCGCCCAGCTCACCGGGCCTTTCGCCCGTTCCGGGCCGATCATGCGGTGTCGCCCACGATCCGGAGTTGGGGACCACTTGGGGACCGGGGAGCCCGCAGGTACGCGGTCAGAGAGTCCCCGGCGGCCGCGATGGTCCCCGCGTCCGGGTGCAGGTACCGCTGGGTCGTGGACAGCGAGCCGTGGCCGGCGATCTTGCGGAGCACGTGCACCGGCACGCCAGCGTCAGCCATCCAGGTCAGGCCGGTGTGCCGCAGATCGTGCCTCCGCAGGTGCTCATGACCGAGCTTGGCCACGACCTCGTCCCAGTGAGTGGCATCCCGCAGGACGGCGGTGGTGATTCGTCCACCGCGAGGACCGGTGAACAGACGCGCGTTCGGATCCGGCTGCGCATGGCACCGGGCCCACACAAGGTCGCGGACCTCTGCGATCAACGGGACCTTGCGAGCCCGCTTGCCCTTGGTGCCCTTGTCCACCAAGCCGCCAGGACTCGGAGTGGTCTGCCGCCGGACCGTCCACGTCCAGGTGTTCAGCTCGATGTCGCCGACCCGGGCGCCGGACACCTCACCGATCCGAGCAGCCGTACACGCCGCGAAGATCACCACGTCTCTCCAGCCGGAGAACTCACCCGCCGAACGGGCCACCAGAGCGTTCGACAGATCCACCAACGTCTGCCAGTCGCGCAACGCCAGCGATCGAGGGTCATCCAGCTCATCCTCCGCGCGCTGATATTCGCGCTGCCATCCCGTGATCCGAGCCGGGTTCCGATCGATGATCCCGTCACGTACCGCCTGCTCCATGATCCTGACCAGTGCGGCCAGGCTGTTCTTGACTGTCGAACGGCCGCACTCCTCGGAGATCCACCCGTGCACCGCCCGGTCGACAGCGCCGTTCGTGATCATGCGCACGGGCAGGTGACCGATGCTTGGGAGGACCCGGAGACGCCACCCGGCCAAGTACGGATCGAGCGTCTTAGCTTCCAGCCCGCGCATGGCCAGGTCGAGCACTCCCGCGCCGTAGTCCGCGAGTGTCATCGTCGCCGCGAGCGGATCGACACCACGGGTGGCAGCGTTGCGCACGGTAGCGACCCATTCGTCCGCCTCTTCCTCGGTTCCGAACGCCTCCGACTTGGAACGCCGTTGCTTCGTGGCGGGATCAATCCAACGGACACGAGCCCGATAAGGACTGGCCCGGTCCGGGCGCACCTCGACGTCGTCGGACAGCGAGATCCCCACCGGGGGGTGTAACGAGCCGACCATCACGCTGCCTTTCCAGGATCGACCCGCCGGCTCCGCAGCCATTCCTCGACGTCAACCGCGCTGTAGATCGTGAGCCGGGAAGACAGCCGGACGAACGGCGGACCCTGTGGCGGCCGCGACGTACGCCAGCGCCGAACCGAGGATGCATCAACTCCGAGCAACTGCGCCAGCTCCTCCGTGGAGTACCACCGGCCTGCGATCAGTTCCACGCTCATCCTCCCGACCTCCTATGCCGCTTCTTGATCGTCAGTTGCCGAACGGCTGTGGCCGGGTGGTTCGCCGGCTTTCATCTGGGCGGCGAGGTACTCGGCGCGCCATCGCTGTCGTTGGCTGATTGCGGCCATGAGCAGCGCCGGGCGGGTGGGGACGTCGGTGTCGCCGGCCTTGGTGCGCTCCCAGAGGAACGGCCCGTCATCGACGGCGTGAGCGGGCTGGATGCCGGCCTGGTCGAGCAGTTGCCGAACGAACTCGGCTCGCTCGGCGCGGTGGTCGTCCAGGGTCTTGTTCGACCACTTGCGGGACACCAGGACGCGGCGGCCGCCGATGCCGAGGTGCTCGGGCTTGTGGGCCTTGCCCTTGCAGCAGCCCGGCTCGGTGGCCATCCGGGCGCCCTTGGGTGCGATGCCGTAGAGCAGCCATACCGGGCACCGGGGCGAGCACGGGGTGACCCGGAGCTCGGCGACCAGCCGGCGGACGTGCTCGCGCTGCCGTTTGGTGGCGTCCTCGGCCAACCCGGCCGCCTGCGTGACGGACTTGGTGAGGTACTTGGTGAGGTAGCCGATGTGCCGGCCGGCTTCCTCGGTGCCGCCCAGGATGCCCTTGACGTGCACCTGCGACCCGAACCGGACCACGTGCGCAGGCTCGGTCAGCTCGTCGCACGTGTCATCGAAGGTGGGCAGCGGCTCGCGGGTGTCCGGGTCCACGAACCCCTTCACCCGGCCATCCCACACAGGCAGGTGGGTGCCGCTGTAGCGGATCTCGTCATGCTCGGGCCACCACACCTGGTGGTAGGTGGCGGCGGTGATCGCCTTCAACTCCGCCCGCGAGATGGTGCCCCGGATCGCCGCGTGGAAGTGCGGCGCCCCGCGCTTCTGCGGCTCCACGGTGCCGAAGTACTGCACATCCCAGCCCACCGACCGGCGGGTGTTCTGCCAGAACCGGTCGATAATGGCCGGGAAGTGGATCGCGTCCCGGGCGGCGCGGCGGTAGTCGTAGCTGTCCGGGTCGATCGCGGCCCCTTCGGCGTCGACGCGCCCGTAGGAGTCCAGCGTCAGCGTGAGGAACGTGGACGGCCTGTACTTGCCGCCGTAGACTTGGCCGAGGGTGCGCTTCTCCACCGGCCGCCGAGGCAGGTTCGGTGCGTCCTGCCGGCGCCGGGTCGAGCGCTTCCGGGCCGGCCGGGCGGGCGGGTCGAGGGGTTCGAGCCGACCCCGCACCCCGAGACCGCGTAGCTCGGTGTCCAGCTCAGCCACCGTCTCGACGATCTCCGCACACTCCCCGTCCTCCCCGGCCTCGCGGCCGAGCTGGTAGGCGGCGTGCAGATCCGCGCGGGCGGCCATCAGCTCCTTCTGACTCGAGGTGGGCGCGGCCGGGCCGGGATCCGGCTCCTCCTCGAGGTGCCACCCCTCCCGGCACTGCACCACCCGCAACCGCCGGGCCTTCTCCGCGCACGGCGGGCACACGTCCTCCCGCCGCGACCCGCACGGCACCGGCACCACATCGACCCGGCCGGTAGACAACTCGATCCGACGCAACGCCAGCGGCCGGATACACACCCCGTGGTCCTTGGCGAGCTGGCGGGCGACATCCCCGGACAGAGCCAGGAGCGCCTTCTGCGCCCTGGTAAGCTGATCATGGTCGATCACCTGCCCATCCGGTCCGCCGGACTGCTGCTGCTCGGTGCTGGTCATGCCACACCCCCCGCCGGACGCTGCGCGGGCGCAGGCAAGGTGAGGACCTGGCCCCCGGTGGCCGAGGCGGTGGCGCCGGCCACGAACGCCTCCAGCGCCTTGATCTGATCGTCGGACACCCATCCGGCCCGGACACGCAGCGGCTCCCGGACCCCTTCGCCGAACAGGTAACCCACACCGGCCTCGGACTCACCGATGCGGTTGGCCCACGCGCCCCGGTCGTAAGCGTTGTCCCCCAGCACCATCGCCACGTGCGACTTGGCCGCCACCCGCAGGCACACCCGCCGGGGGAACAGGTCACGGACGGGGACGGTGTCCTTCGTCGGCTCCTGGACGTACCCGCGCACCGTGTACCCGAGAGCCCGGCCCTGCGTGGTCAGGATGGAGACGCGGTCGGTGAGGGCGTCGCGGGTCTTGCGGTCCCCGATGTAGCGCAGCAGGGCGCCGATCTCGTCGAACTCCAGCAGCTCCAGCGGGTTCTCCTTGGTGATCGGGACCGTGCGGACTCGGCCGGCGTTGGCGGTCTTGCGGGCGTTCATCCCGTCGATCAGCTCGTCCAGCAGGGCCATGGCGTCCTTGGAGGTGACCGCGTAGCGGTGGAAGATCCCCCGCCCGTAGGCCAGCTCCATGCCCTTGGGATCGATCGCCGAGACCCGCACGTAGCCATCCCGGATTAGGTGGGCGATGGAGACGAGCGGGCACCAGGTGAAGGAGTTCTTCCCCGCCCCGGTCGAACCGGCGTAGAGGGTGTGCCCGCCGGTCAACGGCTGGTACCAGTCCACGCCGTACTCAGTGCGCCCCGACCACACCCGCCCGAGCGCCGCCGACAGCTCCATGGGAGTGAGGTCACTGGAAGGGACGCTGATCAGCGCCGGGCAGACGATCCGGTCGGCGAGCAGGTTGCGCCGCTGGAAGTCGATCGACACCACATCGGGAGCCAGCTCCCGGACCTGGCACCGGGCCACCCCCCGAGCGACCGCGAGCGCACGAGCGGCGGCGTCGAAGTCCTCCGGCGTCAGGCCGGCCACGAGCTTCACCCGGACCTCGTCCCACGACGCACCGGAGCGGACCCCGGTGATGCGTGGCACCTGATCCCGGCGCGGCTTCACCCTCGGAGCCAGCCCGGTCTTGCGGAACGGGTTGACGTTGATCGTGACCGTCTCCCCAGGTTCGGTCACAGTCAGCCGGCAGGCCCGGAACCAGCGGGGCATCCGGGGTGCGTAGATGATCCAGCGCTGCCACCAGCCGCGTAGGTGCCGGCCGGCCCAGTAGTCGAAGAACGCCAGGGCCTCGATCCGCCAGGCCACCAGCCACCACACGCCCAGGATCTCGACCGCCCAGGACAAGCCGATGGCCAGCCAGCGCCACCCCACCAGCACCCACAGAGCGGTCACGGCCAGAACGGTCAGCGTGGTCCGCCAGTGCCGAACCAGCCACCGCACGGCACGACAGAGGCCCTTTGCGGCCAGCCACAGCGCGGTGAACATCGCCGCGATGACCGCGAGCGCCTCCAAGACCTGGATCAGCACGTGGCCGACCTTGTGCAGCACCCAGCCCGCGACGCCCAGCCCGAGCGCCAAGACGATCAACGTTGTGGTGGTCATCGAAATCCCTCCTTGCGCTTGCGGTTCTTGGTGATGGCCGAGGCGGGTACCAGGACGAGCTGGTCCAGGTGGTCGGCGCAGCGGCGCCGGTTGGCCACTGGCCGTTGGACGAGCACGGTGTTGCAGACCTCGCAGCGGTCACGGCACGCCCGCAGCCGGCCCGCGTTCGATCCGGTCGCGTTCATCGCCGGCACCCCCCGCAGTGCAGGCCCGAGCAGCGCGACTCGGACGACATAGCCGCGAACAGCACCAGCAGGGCGACGGCGCCGACGATCAGCAGGGCCAGGTGGGCCTGCACCCAGGCCACAGCGGCGGTGACCACGACGATGACTTCCAGCACAGCGAGGACAAGGAGCCAGACCAGTCCGCCCACCGCCGCAAGCACGGCCAGGAAGGCGGCGAGCTTGGCCACCCGCACCAGCCATGGCCGGGCCAGCTCCCACCGCGATCGGCCGGTCACCGCGCCCAGCTGCGCCACCAGCTGGACCCGACCACCGGGCAAGGTCCGGCCTTGTTCGACCCGGACCAGCCGGCCCTCCTCATAGGCCCGGGAGAGTGCCGCCCACACCAGCGCGGGCTCCCCGGTGATCACATGACGCATCGGAGCGCGCATCACGCCACCGCCTTGCGCTGCGGCTTGCGGTGCTGCGCGAACAGCTCCGCCCGCTCCTTCGCAGAAAGGCCGCCGACAACACCCCACCGAAGTGCGGGGTCCTCCGAGGTCATCACGTCGGCCAAGCACTGCACCCGGACCGGGCAACCGGCGCACACCTGCCGGGCCTGCTCGGTCTGCGCGGCGACCGCGATGCCGTCACCGACCGGGTAAAACAGCTCCGGGTCGGTCGCCAGGCAGGCCCCTTGTTCGCGCCAACCGGCCATACCCGGGCCGGTGAACCCCAGCTCGGCCAGCAGCCGGCGCACCCGCTCGGTCCGCTGGGTCGGTCGGGCGTTCATGCCGCCACCCCGCAGGTCCCGCCGCAGCCGCAGCCGATCACGTCGCACACCGGCTGCCCAGCGGCGCGCTTGCGCCAGTCCGTGGCCAGGTCGGAGTAGAGGCGAGCCCGGTCCCGGGCCGTGTTCGCGGCCACGATCGCCGCTCGCCCGTAGACGGTCGGAACTTCCCACTGGGACAGGTAGGTCCAGCGCTCCAGCACGGTCCACCACCGCGCCTCACGCTCGGCCAGAGCCGCCATCCGCTCGCAGCGGATCGCCTGCCCGAGGTGCGTGGTTGGACGCAGCTCGCCCACGACCGCCCGGGCGTCGGTGCAGCGGTTCAGACCCGCCGTCACCATCTGCGGCACCGTCCGGGCCGCCTGTCGATCAACCTTGGTGTTCATTACCCTCGGAGTCCTTCCAGTCCGAAATGCCTGTTCAGGGGTTGCTTGGTTGGGAAGACCCAGGAGGGGAGTCCGTTGCAGCGGGCTCCCCTCCGCTCGGGTCACGGCGTGGTTCACGCCGCCTCGGACTTGGACCGGGCCGGCTTCTCCTCCTGCGCCGCCCGCATCTCCCGCGCTCGAACGCTGTAGGCCACCCGGCCCCGCTTGTCATCGACGTACGGGGTGACCGTGAGAAACTCGAACTCGACGGCGGCGAACGGCATCCCGGCAGCCGGCGCCGGCGGAACCGGCTGATGCTGCGCGGCGATCTTCACCGTCATCGTCTTCTCGTTCTTCCGCGCGGCCGGATCGGCGTCCAGCACCGATACCGACCACACCGGCAGACCCGACTGCTTGTCGAGCTGCTGCACCATTCGCTCGCGCGTGGACTTGTCGAAGTCCCGGACCGGCTCGACCTCCGAAATCAGGTAGGCCCCGTACGGGAAAACCTCATCCATTGCGACGTAGAACTTTCCGTTGATTGCCATGTACCAACCATGACTTGGGATTTGTTGCGTCTCGACTGCGCCAACGTCTCGTCCCGAACTTCTAGTACGTATTAGTGTTGCGTTTGTGTCTCGTCTCCGGTATCGTTGCACGTGAGCGACTCACCAGGGGGACAGCGATGCCAGGCCCGATCGTGCTCAAGAAGATGCTGAGTGACCGCCACTGGCAGTCCCACCGCACGTTCTGTTTGCAGTACGACAAGGCAGCCCGAACTGTCGATCGCAATTTCGTCGGGTCGTATCCGAGTCGACCGCAGTTGCATCGTTGGCTGAATGGCGAGCTGAAGGGGCTACCGCACCCACACAATTGCCAGGTTCTCGAAGCGATGTTCCCCGGTGTGCGTATCACCGAGATGTTCGAGCCATTGGTGGCCGGGTCGGTGAACGGTGAGACGACCGAGCCTGATCTCGGCGCACTGGTCGCGGCCGGCCTGAACGCACCGGCAAGCCACCTCGGGGGTTGGCGCTCAGACCAGCTCTCGCCAGCAGGACCCCGGTCCGCACCGTTCGTGCCGGGCCAGACCGAGAAGCTCGGCGAGCAAGGACCGGGCGGACCAGCGGACCAGCTCGCACGAGCCGTCCTGCTACTCGGGAAGCGGCTCCGGCTGACCGACGCCGAGGTAACCGAACTGGCCAAGCTCGCCGGACACCTCGTCGACCTCGAACTCGACTGCTCGATCGACATCGACAGCAACGGCGAGTCTGAGGTGACCTACCGGTTCCAACTGGTCAACCTCACCGACAAGCCAGTGAAGCGGATGAGCCGCGAGCAGTGGTTCGAGAACACCGATGGTCGGCTCCAGATCGAGCCCCACCCCAGCAGCGATCGGAATGTGCAGATTCAGCGGGTCCACGACACCGCGAACATGTCGAAGTTCGCCTGTGTGTTCTCACCGGCCGTGGAGCCCGGGGAGGTCGCCACGATCGCCTACACCACCCGGGGCGGGCGGTTCCTACACGACCACTACTGGCGACAGTCCGCACCGCGCTACACCCGGCACATGACGCTGAGCATCCGTCACCGCAGCACGGACCTGCTGCTGAACTGCACCGCCATCGTTGACGACAACGACGGCACTCAGCATTCCGCGATCGATGACCTCGTGTGCACGTACGAGGACGGCGATGCGTTGATCACCCTCACTCGCGACTACCTTCAACCGAATGACGCCGTCACGATCCGGTGGGAGGTCACACGCGAAGGAGCGTGACCACGCCGAGCTGGCTATCCGCCGCTTCCACGCGCTCGAAGTCACCGGAGGCGGTGATCCAGTCATCGACTACGACTGCGCGCCGACCTCCGACACAGCCGAGCCGTACCGCGACCGCTTCGAGGCGCTCGCCGAACTGAGCGGCTTGGCTTCCGGGGTCGAGCCCGGTCCGGTGGCTGAGCAGCTCGTCGCGCACTCCACCTACCTCGCCGCCCTTCTCGGCGAGCAGATCCCGCTGGACGCATACCTCAGACGAACCCAGGGGTGCGGCGCCCGTAGCTGGACCGACGATTACCTCAACCACCGGCGGGACCAGGCCCAGGTGGCCCTGGCTGACCTCGGGATCAGTTGGGGGGAGAAGTGCCGCGACGAGCTGCGCTCGCTCGATGAGGCCCTGGACCCGGCCGAGGTGGCCGACTCGATCAGGCAGTACGCAGCGGAGTACGAGTCATTCGTGCGCGACCTGGCACAGACCAAGGCCGAGTTCCGGCTCACGGTCGAGGACGTCGATCACGACGAGTACTGGTCCTACTGGCTCGACGGCGCCGGGCACGACGCACGTCTGCGCATCAATCGGCGTACCGCCGCATTCACTCGTGGCGATACCTACCGATTTGCGCTGCACGAAGTTCTCGGGCACGCCTTGCAATACGCCAGCATCACCGAGTACGCGGAGCTGCACGACGTTCCCTGGCTACGACTCCTCAGCGTTCACTCCAACCACCAGGTTCTATTTGAGGGTCTCGCCCAGTTCCTGCCACTTGCCGCACGGCCGACCGATCCTTTGCAACGGGCCACCCTGCGGCTTGACCATTACGTTCAACTCGTCCGAGCCGAGCTACATATCACCATCAACTCTGGCGAGTCGGTAGAAGAATGTCGACGCCGCGCCATGACGCGTGCGCCACTGCTCTCCGGCGCCGAGCTGGCGCGTGAGCTGCACGACCGCAGCCGTGACCCGCGCCTCCGAAGCTACCTCTGGGCGTACCCGACGGGGCTGGACTGGTTTGTGAACCTTTGGGAGCAGGACGCTAAACTACTCCCGGAGGTGTTCCGTGCCGCATATCAGCGACCGCTTAGCCCGCGCGAACTTCATAGTCTCTGGCCCGGGTGAGCAGTCGTCCGCAACGACATCAAAACTTTTCGCATACGGAACACTGACGCTCGATCCAGTAATACACACGCTGATCGATCGCGTGCCCAATTACAGCGAAGTGACTTTGTCAGATTGGGCGACTGTGGCAATACCCGGAGTCGTATACCCGGGACTCCTGCCGCAAGTGGGACGGAACAGCTTCGGGCGGCTGTACTCCGGGCTTACGGTCGCTGAGTGGGCGCTACTCGACGCATTCGAGAATCCCGAGTACACGCTCGAACGCGTGGTGCTCGATTCTCCCGCTATCTCTGCGCTCACCTATGTCTGGCGCCATCAGGCGACCTCAGCGGAGTGGAGCGCCGCAGACCTCACCACCTCGGACCTTGCTGGCTACCTCGCCACGTGCCGGCGCTGGCGGTTCCGCTACAGCGCGTCGGAGTACACGCCTGATCGCTAACTCCTACACGCCTGATCCGAACCGTGGGGCCGGTTCTCGGCGGGTCCCGTGATTGTCCCGTGATCTGCTGCCGAATCTACCTCTATGAGATCAAGGCGCCGCCTCCGGCGGCGCTGGCCGGCTTTGCCGGCCCGCCGACTCGCGCCTCTACCTCCGGCCCGGCGCGGCCGGCGGGCCTCAGCCTGGACCTGGCACCACGTAGCGGAAAGCGATCGGAGTCAGATCCTCCTCCGCGATCTTCCATGGGTGGATCTGATGCAGGGCCCCGCCCGTCGCCTCCGGTGGATCGGAGTCACGGTTGAGCTCGATAGCGCTCACCACCAGCAACATCGTCGCGGGGTGCACCTTTGTGTGCAGATCGACCTCGTTCTTGGTCAGAATCACCTCGGCCGCGTTCGACGTCGATCCCTTCACCTCAACGTAGAGACGCTCTCCGCCGCGCCGTGCATCGAGGTCATAGGACTGGGTCGCCCCGACGTCCTTCACCCCGTAGCCCTGCGCCTTCAAGTGGTCAGTAGCCACACGAACGGCCCTTCGCTCGATGGCTGTCCGTTCGCTCGCGCTCAACCTCAGCAAGGTGCGCAACGAGCGCGACCGTGGCCGGGGCCGAACCGTTCGCTCCAGCATCGTCATGGTGTCGGCTACCTCCGGTGCTGGTTCACCAGGAACTGCTAGAGAGCGGTCCGCCGCTACGTAGAGTCTGCCCAGCGCGCCCACGATGAACGACAGATCCTCGCGAAGCAGCGCTTCCGACGGCGCCTCACCTGCGCCGTAACGAAGTGCCGCGATGTTGCCCACTTCGTATCCGCGCCCGAGAGACTTCATCGCCTCCAGATCGATCATCTGTAGGTGATCGGACCGCCGTGCGAGATCGGGCGCCAGGACGGCTCGTGCCCACTCCACGCGCTCCTCAAGCTCGGAATCGGGCCTTGGGTGGAGCTCCCCGTTCGCCCACCGGTTCGTGCCCTGGTTCAGCGACAGGTAGGCCTGGCTGCCTGAGGCGCTGAACAGGTAAACCGCATAGAAGCCCAGGGTCGCGGACGGCGAACGACTGGAGGAGAACACCCTCACCCATGGAATCTCCGTCTTTCGCCCCGAGCCGTCACTACCCGCAACGCGCAGGTCATCAATCGCCGTGGGGACCGGCCCGGGGAGCTCCGCGAGCTGAGTCCGCAACCAGCCAACTGCTTCCCTGCGGACGAGAATGCCGCGCTGCTCCATCTCCGGCGTGTTCCTCCAGGTCCATTGCTGTTGGAGCCGTAGGACATCCTCAATCAGCGCGCGCATGGCCAGGAATGTAGGGGAGCACAACCAGGGAAGAAAGCGGGCTCCGCCCACACCCGGCACCGCTTCGGAGATCAGGGGAGCGGCGGGGGTGGTGATCTCCCCACGGCGCGCCCGAGGGCAGCCAGACCGAGGGGCCGGGTCACAAGGCGGGACTACGTACCTTGCAACCCGGCCCCTCGGCCCGGCAGGGATGAACCCGCGCCGCGAGGAGATCACCATCAGCACCCAGCGTTGACAGGCAGGACCGCGACCAACGACGACCCGGGTCGTCCAGGGTCCGTGCAATTAGCGTGCAACTACGGCCGGTCAACCACGGTCACCTGCGGCACAACCCGACCACCCCCGAGCGCAGGTCAGGGCTGCTACCGTGGCCCAGCAAGCCAATTCCCAAGCTGCTGTTGCCTCCATCGGGCGAGGCGGCCACGCTTTCCGCATGGACCCTGCCCCGCCCCAACCCACCCGCCTGATTCCCTACGCCGGCGACGTCATCCGCGTACTCGGTGAGTGCCAAGGACTCGCGTTCTGCGAGCTCACCGTGCCACCGCGCTTCGCAGGACCGCCCGCCCATATCCACCACGACTTCGACGAGGCGATCTACGTCCTCACCGGGGCACTCACGATGACACGCGGACAGACCGGTCCCGAACCCGCGCCCGCCGGCACCCTCATCCTGGCTCCACGAGGCATCCGACACACCTTCGCCAACCCCACCGACGAGCCGGTCCAGGTACTCGGCGCATGGAGTCCGTCCAGCGCGCTGAACTTCATGGAGGAGATCGGCGCCGCTCTCCCTGCCGCCGGACCACCAGATCCAGCCCGGCTCGCAGAAATCTACCGCCGCCACAACAGCGAAGCCGTCCCCTGACCGTCCGGCGCGCTCCGAGGGGCTTCGCCGCAGGCCGTATCGGTATCGATCTCCAAACGGTTGATCATGACCTAGTCTCATTTCCAGTCTCATTCAGCTCGGTTCGCTCGGATACGCCGTCAGGCCAGAGCCCCAGCCAGCCCCAGGTCAGGACGGGAACGGCCACCGCCGGACCCCGATGTGGAGGCTTGGAAAGCGTGCGCCTCACCGCTCCGGCCGTAGGGGAGTGCTGGGGACCATTTGGGGACCACACGTCCTGCACGCGCCCACACAAGCCGCATGTCAGCGCCTTCCGTCGAACATGTCCAGACCGCCCCTGACCAGCGAGAATGCCTACGCCCACGTCCTGGGGGTCAAGGGGTCGCAGGTTCAAATCCTGTCGTCCCGACAGAAGCGCAAGGCCCGGTAAGTTGGTATCCGCCCAGCTCACCGGGCCTTTCGCTTGCCCGAGGGTGATCGAGTCGCAATCGCCGGCGGGAACCACCTGGGGACCTGACCGCAGCGGTTGACAGCAACTGGGTCAGTCCGAGAGTTGTTCGTCGAGGTGGTTGAGCGCGGCGCGCTGGGTGTCCAGGTTGACGTGCCCGTAGATGTTCATGGTCATCTCGATCGCGCTGTGCCCGACGATCTCCATAACCACACGCGGGTGGACGCCGAGCGCCAGGAGCAGGCTCACGCAGGTGTGCCGCAGCCCGTGCAGTGGGACCGTCCGCATCCCGTGCTCGGTGCAGAGTGCCCGCCACATCCGGGTGAGGTTGCGCGGCTCCATGGCGGTCCGGTGAGCGGTGCCGAACACGTAGCCGGTGGGTGGCCAGGGCCGGCCCGGTTGCCCGTGCTCGCGCTGGACCGCCGAGTGCCGGTCGGCCAGGGCGTACAGGCAGCGCGGGGGTAGTGGGACCGTCCGATTGGATCGCCGGCTCTTGGTGGGCAGCTCGCGCAGCTTCCCGTCGACCCGTTGGACACTCTGCGCGATCCGCAGCGTGCGGGCCTCGAAGTCGACGTGCTCCCACCGCAGGCCGCACGCCTCGCTGCGCCGCAGACCGAGCATGAGCAGGACAACCCAGAGCGCTTCGAGCCGGTGGCCGCGCACCTCGTCGATCAGCTTGCGTGCTTCCTCGACCGACAGCGGCTCGCGCGGCTTCAAGGTCGTCGGCTGCTCGACCCGCACCAGCTTCGCCACGTTCCGGCTGACCAGCTCCTCCCGGTGCGCATGCTCCAACGCCGACCGGAGCGTCGCGTGTGCGTACTGGATCGAGCGCGGGTTCAGCCCGTCCGCCCGTAGCCCGTCGACCATGAGCCGCACATCTCGCACCGAGAGCCGAGCGAGCTTCTTGCGCCCGATCCTGGGCAGCAGGTGCAGCCGGATGTTGCTCTCGTAGCCGGCGTAGGTGCTGGGCCGGACGTGCTGCCGGATGTGCTCCAGCCACTCGGCCAGGAACGACGCGACGATGAGGTTCGCTGGCGCGACCGGGATGTCCTTCTCCGCCCGGTCCAGCAGCTCGCGGAGCTTGTTGTTCGCCTCCGCGCGGGTCTGGCCGTAGCGGTAGACCCGGCGGACACCGCCGCCGGTGGTCGGCACGTAGGCAGCGGCGCACCAGCGCCCGTCCTTGCGCTGCCAGACGCTGCCCTCACCATTGAGGTTGCGGCCGCTCACGATGCCTCCTCGAGCAGTCGGCGGGCGAAGGCGTGTAGGGAGTCGACCGGGATGCGACGAAGCCGGCCGATCTTGATCGACTCAAGCTGCCGGTGCGGATCAGGTCGTAGACCTTGCAGCGGCCGATCTTGAGCGAGTCGGCGGCTTCCTCGGCGGTCAGCAGGACTCGTTCCATGGCGTTCACTTCCTCTCAGGTTCAGGTCGGGTAGGTGGTGGTCAGTTCCTCGCGGGCGGTGAGGCGTTGCTCGCGGGCGTTCGCGGCGGCGGTGTTGGCGAGCAGGGCGTCGGCGGTGGTGTGCCAACCGATGCCGGCGAACGCGAGCGTGCCGATCACGAGGGTGGTCTCGTCCTCATCGGCCTCGGGGTGTTCGTCGGTCGGGCCGGCGTCGTGCAGCCGGGCGCGGCGCCAGTCGCGGCGGGCCTGCCGCAGCGCGCCGAGGGTGGTGGAGTAGCGGCGGCTCTTGGTGGAGAAGTGCCCGCCGAACCCGAGCATGTGTGCCCACCGGCGCAGTCGTCCGTAGCCGGCGCGCCACTCGTCAATCTCGTCGAGGCCCATGCCAGGTGGGCAGGCTCCGAGTCGCCAGCACGCCTCGATCAGCCGGCCGGCGTGCGTGGTGGGGTCGGTGTACAGGCCGATGGTGTCGGAGGTGAGCCGGGCAGAGACGTGGCCGGCGGTCTCGGTGGCCTTGGTGGCGTACTTGGCGAGGTAGCCGGCGACGGCGGTCGTGGTGATCTCGCCGCCGTCGTCGACGTCGCGGACGGTGAGCCGCACCGCCCGGGGTTCGACCTGCTCGCCCCATGCCATCGGCCAGCCTTCGGGCCGGTCCAGGTGCGCCGGCGTGGTGAACGTCGTGGTGCACACCGCCGTGCGCACGAGCTGCGCCAGCTGCCCCGAGGTGATCCGCGGGTCGGGTTCGAGGACGGCTGTCGGGTCAGTCGGGTCGTAGCCGTCGAGGCGGATCATGGCGTGGATGTGCACCACGCCCCGGCGTTGAAACTCCGCGACCTTGGCGTAGGACAGCCGCAGCCGGCAGCCGTAGCGCTTCTCCAACTGGGCGACCAGGCGGGCGGCGGTGTTGCGGGTGCGGCGCCACAGCTCGCCGGCGTAGGCGTTCCACACGACCTGGTGGTCGTGGTCGTAGCAGTCCAGGCAGAACGGCCGGCCGACGATCGGGTCGTCCTCGCCATGGCGGTCGCGGCAATCGACCGGGATGCCGTGCTCGCAGTTCTCGGGGTTGCGGCGGGGGTGGCAGGGTCGGCCGTCGCGGTGGTGGGTGTGCACCGGCCCGAAGCTGAGCGCGGTCGGGGTGAGGAACACGCACGGGTGCCGCCCGACCGTCAGCGGGACGCCCTTGCCGCCGGCGAGCCCGGCCTTGACCAGCTGGTAGGTGTCCGCGCGGTAGACCTCGGAGCATCCGGGACAGACGGCGGCGCGGCGGTTGCCACAGGGCACATAGAGCACCCCGTCGGGCATGTCGGCGGTATGCGCGCTGTCCACAATCCGGCCGGTGGCGGGTTCGACGGTGTGCAGCTGGCCGCGCAACTGGATCGGGTACGAGCAGCCGGCGGCCGCCGTGATGTGTTGGCGCCAGCGGGTGTAGTCGTCCGCGCCGACCCGTCTGTGCAGGTCAGCGAGCGACACCTCGGCCAGCGCGGTCGTCATGGCTACGCGGCCACCTGACCGGGCTCGTCGCCGTCCTCGTCGTGGCCGACTGGCAGGGGCTGGTTGAGGATGCGGTCGATCTCGTGGTGGAAGCGGACCTCGCTGAGCACCAGGCGGCCGACGGAGGTGCTGATGACCAGGATCGCGATCGCGATCCCGAGGCCGGTGAGTGGGGTGGCGATCCATGGAAGGAGATCGGCGACCGGGCCGGCGAGGCCGATCGCGCCGAGCAGGAGGTAGAAGGGGTATGGGGTGCTCATCGGGCACCGCCGGCGCGGCGAGCGCGGTGCATCAGCGAGACCAGAGCGCCGACGGTGGGGGTGTCCCAGCCGGCCAGCCAGTCCAGCATGCGGTGGTCGTAGACGCCCAGCTCGACGCCAGCCAGGGGCTCGCGGAGAGCGTTGAGCCGGTCGAGCCGGCTCCCGGCCGGGTCGTAGATCAGCGGGCATCGGAGGTCGAACGGTGCCCGGACGCTGACCGGTGCGACGTGCAGCGGCCCGTAGCTGGTGTTGTTCATGAGGCGGCTCTCCCGGTGATCCGGTGGACGATGGAGGTGATGTCGGAGTCGGACAGGTAGGCACAGCGAATCCGGCGGGGGACCCCGCCCTCGGCGAGCAGCCAGCCCACGCCGGCGTCACCGGGGTCGATCAGCGAGGCGTCATAGCCGCGCGAGGCCCAGCCGTGGCCGAGCACGATGTCGGAGCTGGTGTCGGTGGTGCAGCGGAACGCGAGCCGGTAGCCGAACAGGTCTCGCAGCGAGGTCGGGATGATGTCCGAGCTGGGCCTCTGGGTGGCCGCGATGACGATCACGCCGGCGGCGCGCCCTCGGGCGACGAGATCGCGCAGCAGGATGGAGAAGGTTTCGCGGTCCTTCTTGATCCCGGTGGTCGAGGAGTAGTAGGCGAGTTCGTCGATCACTAGCATGATCGCCTCGTGCTGATCGGCCGGGGCGATCTTGCGCTGGCGCTGCTCGTCGAGGAACGCATACCGGGCGTCCATCTCGGCCTGGAGCTTGGTCAGCGCCTCGATGGCTTGGCCTAGGTCGGGGCCGACGAACATCTCGGCGATGTCGCGCCACAGGCCGAGCTCGACTCGTTTGCCGTCCATCAGCCACAGCCGGCAGTCCGGGGACAGAGCGGCGTGCGCGACCAGGTTGTTCAGCCCGCCGGACTTGCCCGAGCCGGGTTCCCCGGCGAGCAGAATGTTGCGGTAGATCAGCGTCAGGGCGCAGGGGCAGCCGGTCTCGTCGATCCCCAGCGCTGCCGGCGCGTAGACGGAGAACACCGGCCGGCAGGTGGCGCGGCGGCGTGTCCAGCGGCTAGGACGCATGACGACCACCGCCCACCAGGGCCGGAACCAGCCGTAGCCGGCGAGCCCGATCCACCACCGTGGCCGGCGCGGCGACGGGGGAGGGCACGGCGGGACCGGTGAGCGGGTCGCGGCGGATCACCTCGACCACCGTCAGCGCGGCCGTCCATGGATGCGGTGACACCCGGGCATCGGTCGCCCAACAGCCCACCGCGATGTGGGACAACCGGAGTTCGATCTCGCGTAGGTCGATCCCGGCGCGCAGCAGCAGCCACACTCGCTCACCCACCGGCGTCGGCCGGCACCACAGCAGGAGGGGCAGGTTGCCGGAGAAGTTCATCACCCGGCACTCCACGAACACCGCTCGCAACCGATGCCGGGTGGCCACCGCGAACACCCGCCGACAGACGTAGCGACGGCCGGGGCCCCAGAGCGCTACCCCGAGTGCCGGGACACCGATGGTGGCGGCGGCGGTCCACGCCGGCATCCGCTCCACCAGCCACACCCACAACCAGATCGCGGCGGTCGCGACGAGCAGCTCGGCCCGCAGCCGGATCACCAGACCGAGGATCCGGGCCGGCAACGTCCGCTGCGGGCGCCGGAGCAACTCGAACGGCTCACTGCGCACCAGTCGGTCGCTCGTGGATCGGGTACTTCCTCGCGGTCGCATCACGCGCTCTTGGCGGCGGAGAGGGTGCGGACCTCAGTGACGCGGTAGGCGATGCCCTCCCGGCCGTTGCGGTTCCACGGGATGGCGACCAGCTGGACCGGGGTGACCGGCTGGCCCTGCTGCAGCGCGGGCGGGTCGCCGGCGATGGTGACGACGATCGTGTCCGCGCCGCGCTCGTCCATGACGACCAGCTGGGCGGCCCACAGTGGGGCGCGGGTCTTGCGGTCGAGGCGCTGCACGCCGTTGTCGTCGACCTTCGGCTCGAACGGCCGGCCCACCGTGAAGGACTTCCGCGAGGTGTCGATCAACAGCTCCATGAGGCTGACTCCTTGGTGTCGGGCACCGTTGTGGGTGCCTGACCAGGAGAAGCCCGGAACACGGAAACGACCCGGACAAACTGTCCGGGTCTGTTGATGAGCGGCTTGCGGAGTCGCTACCGGTCGGCGGTGACCTGCTCAACCAGATCGAGAATGGCCAGCCACGGCAGCGGACGCTCAGGCGGTGCTTCGCGCGGCTCGTACAGCGGCCAGACGTCCTCGCCGTACACCAGGTGGACTCCGGCCGACCGCAGCGTGACGAGGTGGCCGTCCCAGGCCGGGTGCCGGGTGTGCGCGGCGTTGACCCGGGGGAACACGATCACCGGCACGGCCTGGCCGCCGATGGCCTCGTTGATCGTGGTGAGCGCCTGGTTGTCGGAGATGCCGAGCGCGAGCTTAGCCACGGTGTTCGCAGTCGCCGGCGCCACCACATGGCAGCTGATCGGCGGGTGCGGGCTGGTCGCGCCCGGCATCCGAGGCTGGTCGCGTACGGGCAGACCGGTGAGCTGTTCGAGCTTGGCCCGCTCGTCGGTGTGGCGGAACCACCGGGCCGCGCACGGCGTGAGGGTGACCGCCACCTGCCAGCCACGGTCGACCGCCGGCTCGACAAACGTGGTTCGGATGTCCTCGATGCCGCCGGCGCCGGTGCCGACCAGCCCGATGGTTCCCCGGGACATGATCAGCCGACCGCGCGGCAACGCTGAGCGAACGCCAGCAGATCCGAGGATCGGCCCCCACTGGTCACCGGCGCGCGGCGGTGCATGGTCTTCACGGTCTCCCGAACGTTCGGGTTGTGCCGGACCAGCTGCGGCGCCGACTGCTCGGCCGAGAGCAGCAGGTCTAGTGCCTCGGTGTCCTTAGCAAGATAGCTCAGCGCCCGAGCCACGTCGATCATGTGGGTCACCCGCCGCTCCACCGGCAGATTCTCCGCTTGCACTGCCTGCCCGTGCTCCGCGACGTAGGCGATGTCCCCAAGGTCGAGGCCGGCTGAGAGGCGATGAAGCTCTACATTGGTCGGCCCGAATCCGGTCTGCCAGTAGTTAGCATCCTCGCCAAGCAGCTCGGCAGCTTGGCCGGCCCGAGCGAGCAGCTCAGTGGCGGTAGTCCGGTCCTGGTGACGGGCGGCCGCCACGGCGGTGCGCAAATGCAGCATGCCGTACAAGCTCAAGGCTTCTGGGTCACCGGTGCGCACACGAGGCGCCAACCAGCTGGCAGCGGTCTCACCCAGGTCCAGCGCATCCTCGAACCGCCCAACCGCAAGCAGCGCGTGAGTGGCGGCGCGAGCGGCGGACGCGAGTACAAGTGGGTCGTCAGCCTCGTCTGCTGCATGCATCGCCCTCTCAGCCGCGATCCAGGAGAGGTCCGACTCGCCGACCTTGCTCAGGGTTGTGGCAGCCAGATGGTGCGTCCGAGCTGAGATGGCCCATGACTGCCGGCGTTCCTGTGCGGCCAGGCCCTTGGCGAGATCCTCGAGCTGTTGAGCCATCTCGATAAGCGAAGGCAGCCTGGCCACCACCTGCCCGAGCCGTCCTCGCTGATAGTCAGACCACAGGAACTCAACTAACTGAGCGGCATGTGCGCGATCGATAGATTCGATTGTCGGGTCTACTCTGTACAGCACACGTGACAACCGGCGCGGTGTCATCAGACCCGAATCCGCGAGTAGCTGCTCGACACGGGCTGGAGATGGCGATAGGTGCCGCTCTGACCTGGGATGATGATGTTTGCGAAGACACAATCAAGCCCAGTGAGAGGACACCTATCGGGTGGAGAGGCTACGGGATGTC
>JAJCYC010000342.1 GCA_029263115.1 Pseudonocardia sp.
GCGCCCACCACAGACCCTTGATCAGGGCCTTCCAGTCGGTGCCGAAGCGCCACGGGGAGTGCGGGTCGCCCTCGAGATCGGAGAACTTGTGATGGCGGCGGTGGGTGGCCACCCAGTCGACCACGCTCATCTCCAACGACATACTGCCGGCCACCGCGAGCGCGATCTTCAACGGGCGCTTGGCCTTGAACGCGCCGTGGGTGAAGTAGCGGTGGAAACCGACGGTGACCCCCAGCCCGGTGAACAGGTACATCACCAGGCCGATGACCACGTCGCTCCAGCCGAGCAACCCGGCCGCCCAGGCCATCGGCACCGCGGCCAGCACGGCGAGGAACGGCAGCACGACGAACACCACCAGCAGGACGCGCTCGGTGCGGCTCTTGGGCTGGGGTTCGAGGTCCGGTCGGGCGGCCGCGGCACCGCCGGCCGTCTGACCTTCGGGCGTGGGCGCTGAGCTCATCAGATTCCTTCGCCTGGAGGATGCTCGCGATACAGCGTGCCTGAGGATTGCCTAATAGGCAGTCTACCAGCGGAAACTCAATTCAAGATGCGTCGCTGCTCACCCCTCGCGCCAGGTTGCGCCCGGGTTACCGCGCTCTGAACCGAGGTCACCCGGGATGTGCCGAAATCGGCACATCTCGTTTCCGCAACCGCGGCGGTGACCCGATCGCGGTAGCGCCGTTCACCGACCCGCGGGCGGGTTCGGCGCCCGGGGCGGAGCGGCCCGGTGCGGAGCGGGAGCGGCCGGACCGACCCGCGCGGGTGCCGACGCGGCCGGCCGGGGCGGAGCGATCCGCGGCCTCGGCGGGCGCGCCGGACCACAACTGGCCGGCGCGGCCTCGGCCTCCCCGACCTGCTCACCGGTTTCCTCGGGCCCCGCGACGTCCGGCGCCTCCGGCGGCACGGTGTCCGGCCGCACGGTGTGATCCTCGGCGAACCGGTCGGGCTGGTCCGGCCGGTCGGACTGGTTGGGCGGCTCGTCCGGAGCGTCCCCGGCGGACCCGACCGGCGCACCCGGGCGCCCGGG
Source organism: Pseudonocardia sp. (assembly GCA_029263115.1). Lineage (GTDB taxonomy): Bacteria > Actinomycetota > Actinomycetes > Mycobacteriales > Pseudonocardiaceae > Pseudonocardia. Next base: position 1,028 of record JAJCYC010000342.1, read on the forward strand.
GGTGCGGCCGTTGGGCGGCTCGGGCTTCGTGCCGGACCGGGGAGCGGCGCCCGAGCGGGAACCGGGCAGGGTCGCCGGCACGGACACGGTGCCGGGCGCACCACCCGCGCCGGGCGCGCCGGTGGCGGGTCCGGCTCCGGACTGCGGCCCGGAGCCGGTTCCGGGCCGTTCGGCGGGGGCCGCACCCGGACCACGCCGGGCCCGGGCGGAGGGCTCCGCGCCGCTGGAGTCACCCGGTCGGGAACTCCGACCGGCCCGGGCGCCCGAGGGCGGGATGCGCGCCGGGCGGTCGGCCGCGGCCTGCCCCGGCGGGCAGGCAGCCGACCGGGCACCGGGCACGGAACGGGCGGCGATCCGCGGTCGTGCGGGCCGGGGCAGGCTCACCGCCCGATCGGGCGTCCCGCCGTTAGGCATGGCGGCCGGACCGGCCGGGACGACCCCCGGCACACCACCGCCCGGCCCGGGTGCCCCGGGCACCGCGCCGGCGGCAGGCACCTGCGGGCCGGGCACGCCGGGCGCGGTGAAGCCGGTGATCGGGGTGTAGGACGGGGCCCCGTGACCGGGCAGGATCAACTCGGCCAGCTGTGGAGACGGCGTCCCCGCGGCGGCGATCCCCCGGTCGGCGGCGGCCCCCTGCGCCGCGGTGCTCTCGGTCGGGGTGTCGGCCAGCAGGTCGGCCGACTCCAGCCCGAAGTTCTGCACCACCAGACCGATGCCCAGCGCGCTGACCAGCGTCACCGGCAACGCGATCACGAGCTGATGGACCGATGCGCGCACCGCGTCACCTCCGAACGTCGAGGACCTTTACCCAATATTTACTACTCAACTGCACCAGAAACCACTACAGACCTCACCTGTCACACCATGTGACATCACGATCGCGTCACACCCGTCACCCAGTGCGGTCGAGGTTCCACGTGAAACCACCGCGCACCGGAGTGGTTGCGGCGGTCGGTCGGCATCCGCCTGGAGGGAATCGCCGTCCAGGATCGCCCGGCCAGTGCAGCGTGGCCCGGACGGTGCTCAGGCCACGAGCCGGCCGATGAGCGGGCCGACGGTGACGACCCGGAACGGCCCGCGAACGGCGGGAGCCACCCCGGGCGGGTCGAACGGGTCGCGCGGGACCAGGGTGGCCAGGACAGCGGTCAGCGAGTCGAGGGTGGCGATGAGGCGGGCCCGCTCGGTCTCGGTGGGTTCGGCGCGCCCGGTGGCGAGCAGCTCCTCGTGCAGTCGCTGGACCGCGAGCTGCAGCCAGCGCAGCCGGGTGAGGGTGCGGGCGGGCGGGTGCAGCTCGGCGAGGGTGTCGAGTCGGATGCGCAGCTCCCAGGCGACGCGGTGCAGCGGCAGCTCGCCGGCCCGGTGGGACGCGAGGGTGGCCAGCAGGCCGTCGACGACGAAACGGGTCAGGGGCTCGGACAGGGACAGCTCGAACGTGGTCATCGCGGGGATTCCAGACGTACGGGGGCGGCCCACAACAGGGCACGACCAGGCGAGGAAGAGAACCTGGCCCCCGTGGCGACGTCACACCGGGACCGCTGACCCGAACCGACCGGCCGGCGGACGGAACCACACCGGGATCGCGATCGAGCCGAGAAAAGCGTAGGACGGCGTCGGTGCAGACGTCAACTCGCCCGGCGGGGTGACATCGGCGTGGGGTGACATCGGGCCGGTCCGGGTCGACCTCGTACCTGAGCTGTGAGAATCGTTACGTTCTGACGTAATCTTGCGGTGTCACCCGGCTTCGGCTCCGCCGACCTCAGCCGTCGCCGCCCACGCCGGAACCCACCGGGCAACTGATACCGGTGCCGCCGATGCCGCAGTAACCGTGCGGCACCTTGGCCAGGTACTGCGGGTGGTAGTCCTCGGCGTAGTAGAACTCGCCGAGCGCCGCGACCTCGGTGCTGATCTCACCGCGACCGGCGGCGGTCAGCGCCCGCTGGTAGGCGGCCCGGGTGGACTCGACGGCGGCCTTCTGCTCGTCGGTGGTGTAGTACACCACCGAGCGGTACTGGGTGCCGACGTCGTTGCCCTGGCGCATGCCCTGGGTGGGGTCGTGGCCCTCCCAGAAGATCTTGAGCACCTGCTCGGCCGGGAGCTTCGCCGGATCGAACACCACCAGCACCACCTCGGTGTGCCCCGTCTGCCCGGAGCACACCTCCTCGTAGGTGGGGTTCGGGGTGGTGCCACCGGCGTAGCCGACCGCCGTCGAGTACACCCCGTCGGTCTTCCAGAACAGCCGCTCGGCCCCCCAGAAACAGCCCATGCCGACCACCAGCGTCGCGGCGCCGTCGGGGAACGGCGGCTGGATCCGGTGGCCGTTCACGTAGTGCTCCACCGGCACCGCCAGCGGCGTCGCCCGCCCGGGTAGCGCCTCGCCCGGGTCGACCATCTTCGTCTTGTCCCGCCCGAACCATGCCATGGGGTCGAGGCTACGCCCGGACCCGCGTACCCGCCCCTCACCGATCGGCGACGGGGCCGGCTACAGGTCGCGGGCCAGCGGGATCCCGGCCAGCGCCGGCGAGCACATCCACTCCCGCAGCACCTTCGTGGCCGAGGTGTCGTCGGCGTTGTAGCGCAGCAGCCGGTCGCGCTGGGCGGGGTCGGGTGGGGCCCCGTCCATGCCGACCGCGTCGCGGTACCAGCGCATCGAGTTCTCCCCGCTGGCCTCCGGATCGGCCCAGGCGAACCCGGCGACCGGCGCGATCCGCTTCAGTCCCTTGCCGTGCGCACACAGGAACCACTGGCTGACCAACGCGAACATGTCCACCCACTGCCCGGAGCCGATGAACTCCGCGACCTCGCCGCGCGGGGGCACCCCGGGCGTGCCGGCGAACCGGTCGGCCGAGGCCAGCATCCAGCGGTTCTCCGCCTGCTCGTTGTAGCAGTACGCGGCGAAGCTCAACCCGGCCCGGGCGCAGCGGGCCCGCACCCCGGACAACCAGCCCCAGAACTCGGCGAAGGAACGGGCCTCGTCGTCGGTGGGCAGCGGCTCCCAGGTGGCGAACGCGCGGTAGCCGGCGGGCTCGCCGATGTCGGCTCGCGGCCCGGGGACGGACAGCAGCGCACCCCACAGGTAGGCGCCGGACTCGCCGAAGCTCTCCATGTCGACGTCCACCTCGACGTCGGCCCGGGGCACCGGCACCTCGGCAACCCGGCGCACCACCGGCAGCCCCCGGTGGAGCGCCCGGGCCAGCGCCACCGCGTCGGCGAACGGCATGCCGTGCAGCGGGACCGGCAGCGGCCGGGCCGGGTCGAGCGCGGCCAGCTGGGCCACCGTGGTCACCCCGTGCGCACGGACCGTCGTGGCGTCCTCGCCGCGCAGCACCAGGCTGACGTCGCCCCGGGTGGTCAGCTCCGCCTCGCAGGTGGGCCACCACGGGCAGCGGCGGCACTCGGTGATCCGCGACGGGCCGGCCAGCGCGGGCGCCCCGGACGCGGCCGCGCTGGCCACCGCCACCCGGTCGGCGAAGCGCACGTCGTACTCGGTGAGCGTGCTGTGCCCGCCCGGCCAGCTCGGCGCGGACAGCTCGTGCCAGACCACCACGTCGGCGTCCATCCCGATCACCGCGCCGTAGGCCGGCCCGGCGGGCGCCGCCGCCATCGCCGCCAGCATCCGGGTGATGTGGGCCAGGCGCAGCTGGTCGCGCGGGTGGGAGCGCACCCGGCGGTGCCCGTCGGGCCGCGCGTGCTCGGCGTGCGGCCGGGCCAGTGGACTGGTGATCGCGCCGGAACCGGGATCGGTGACCCGGTGGCGAACCACGATCAGCGGCCGGTAACCCGCGCGGCCGGCCCGGCCCGGGGCGCGGACCAGCAGCTCGACCTCGCCCCGGCGACCGCCCTCGACGTCGGCCGGCAGCGCCGCGTTCCAGATGTAGGCCGCGCCGGCCTCGACCGCCGCCCGGGTGGCCGCCTGCCGCCGCGCCACCGGACCGGCCGGCACCTGCACCCAACCCGGCGACCCGGCGTCGGCCCCCGGGTCGGCAACCGCGCCGGGGCCGACCAACCCGGCCAGCCGGCGGCCGACGTCCTCGCGGTGGGCCACCGCATCGGCCCGGCGCTGCTCCAACGCCGGATCCGGCGCCGCCCGGGGCGCGGAGACCGCGGCTGGGTCGTGGTCGAGGTGGACCCGGCGGCGGCAGCGCACCACCGCGGCCGCGTCCAGCGACACCCGACCCCCGCCCACCACCACGCCACGAGGGTAGAGACCACCCCTGACAGTGCGCGTCCCCCGGTTGGTAGTGGTGCGACACCCCACCCGCCGGCCGGGCGGGCGGAGGCCGGCCGGCGGACGGACCCGGGTCTACAGTGATCCTATGAAGCTGTGGCGGCGACAGTCCGCCGGTGACGACCTTGCCGGCACGGTGGTGGAGAGCGCGAACGCCGGCCGGTCGGCGGCCAAACGCGAACTGGTCACCCCGGGCAACGCGAAGAAGGCGGTCGCCATCGGCAAGGTGCTCGCCCCGGCGCTGGCGCCGATCGCGATGCAGCTGGCCGCGGCCGCGCGGGGTGCCTGGGACGACCGCCGGGCCCGCCGGTTGGGGGTGCCGGCCACCGAGCTGGGCAGCTACAGCGGCAAGGGGGGCGCGCTGCACGCGCGGATCTCCCGGATCGCGGCGTCGGCCAAGGATCTGGCCTCCAGCGCCGAGGTGACCGCCGACCGGGCGCGCGGCGCGGCGGTCGAGAAGTTCCTCCGGGCCAACGGCGCCCGGCTGGCCGACCTGGCCGCGGCGGTGCGGGCGGCGGAGATGATGCCCACCGACCGGCGGCGCGCGGCGCACAAGGCGGTGGCGGCCGAGCTGGACCAGATCGAGCCGGAGCTGCTCGGGCTGCTCGGCGTGCGCTCCACCAACGGCGCCAGTCCCGCCGCACAATAATCGACCTATCCAGTCTGGATTGGATCGGCCGACCGGTTAGAGTGGTGCGGGTGAGGCTGGCACCGACCCGGGGACCCGCGCGGATCGCGCGCGGCGTGGCCGGCGCGATGTGCACCCTGCTGTCGGTGTCCGGGCACGTCGCCGCCGGGTGGCCTCCCGGACACCGGCCTGCTGGCGGTGCTGGCCCTGCTGCTTACCGGTTTCCTGATCGCGCTGGCCGACCGCCGGCGTGGCCCGGGCACGATCCTCGCCCTGGTCGCCGGCTCGCAGCTCGGGTTGCACTGGCTGCTCGAGATGCTCGGCTCGCATGCACACCTTGCCCGGACCGGCGGGGCGGTCGGGTCGGCCCCGGTGGTCGACCCGGTGCTGATGACGCTGGTCCACGCCGGCGCCACCCTGCTCGCCGCGGCCGTGCTCGGCGGCGCGGAGCACGGCGTGTTCACCCTGGCCGCCGCCCTGTCCCGGGCGCTGTACCGGTTGCTGCCCCGCCCCGCGGCGCCCGGTGACCCGCCGCTCGGACGGCCCGGCCCGGCCGGCGGTCGCGGTGCGGTCCACCCGGCTGCCCGGGGTTCTCGGCGGTCGGGTGCCCGCCCGGCGCGGCCCGCCACCGGTGCCGGCCGGCAGCTGTCCCTGACCGTCCGCACCCGCCACCGGCGGAGCCGACCGCCCTCTCCCCCCGGCCGGAGTCCGCTCACCGGTCCCGCGACCGGCCGACGATTTGGCGAGATAGGGCCCGACGGCGGGGGGCCCCCGGCAGAACGTCAGCCCCCCCCCCCCCGC
>JAJCYC010000343.1 GCA_029263115.1 Pseudonocardia sp.
GGTACAACAATCGGAGACTTCACGGAGCCTGCGGAGGCAGGCCACCAACCGAGTTCGAGGCCCTGTACGAGCTGGGCGACCTGACCAGTCTGGTCGCCTGAGACTCAACTAACGAGCCTCCACCGAACCCGGGGCGGTTCAAGGTGCGGGAGTAGTTGTTGTAGGTGCGGCACCGATCGGCGACATCCGGTGATGTCGAACGCGAGTTGGTCGGGGTAGGACACCAGTGTCATGTTGAGAGCCTGGCCGTCGGTGACGACCGAGACGGGGTAGGCGTCGGTGAGCTCGCAGCCGTTGAGGTAGAGCTTCTTGGTCACTGATGGGACGTTGGAGATGACCAGGTTGAACGGTGGTCGAGGGGGCAGCGGGAGGCCCGGGATCGAGTTGAGAGCGACGCCGCCGAGGGTGGAGGCGCTGATCGCGGTGGCGGTCACCGGGTCGAGCGCGGGCATCAGGTTCTTGCTGCGGCGCATCGAAGCGTGAATGCGCCGCAGTCTGGTGAGGTTGTCGTCGCAGTCGGTGCCGAGGTTGCAGAGAACCGCTGCCCAGGAGTTGCCTTCCCGGGCGGCCGCGCGGCGGTCGGTCGGGGTGAGCGACACGGGGACCGTCGCGACCAGTGACTCGGTAGGCAGCGCGTTGTGGTCGATCAGGTAGGCACGCAGGACTCCGGCGCACATGGTCAGGGCCACATCGTTGATGCTGGTGTCGGTGTGGTGAGCGACCTTGCGCAGTCGGTCGATCGGCCAGGCGTCCCGGCGAAGCGGCGGGCGGAGCTGACCGTGGTGTTGAGCATGGTGTTCGGCGCGGTGAAGGGCAGCGTGAGCCCGCCTTCGCGGGCGGCATGAGCCCGTGGCCGGCGAGGCCTGGACGGTCCCGCCGATCCGGGGGGCGACCCCGCCGATCTGGGAGGCGATGTCACCGATTTTCCGGCCGAGCGCGGTGAGCGAGTCGACCTTGATCTCGGACCCGGTCCCGGGCCGTGCGCCTGTACCGGCTCGACGAGGCGGTGTGCGTGTGGTGATCCATGGGGCGGTCCCGATTCGGTCGGCCGGGTCGGGGGAGAAGCCACCGAGCAGGATGTTGACCCCGTCGAACTGGGAGTGGTGCATCTTGGTACACAGGGCGAAGCGGCCGTCCTCCAGACCTTCGACCAGATGCGCCTCCCATAGGGGACGGTCCCGGTTGAGCCGCACGGCGTGGAAGTCCGCGACGTGTTCGAGCAGCTCGCGGATCCGCCCGGGGCGGGGTAGGCCCACCCGGCGCACGTGCAGGGTCAGGTCGAGGTCCTCATCGATCGCCCATGCGTATTGGCCGGCGGTGGCTGGTGAGAGGTAGGGGCGGCGCCGGAACGCCGGCCTTGACCTGGGTGGGATCGGTCATCGCGGCGTAGAGGTCGTCCAGGAGTTCGGGGCCGGAGCCGGCGGGCGACTGGAAGATCTGCAGGCCGATCACGTGTGAGGGGGCCCCCGGGGACTCGCCCCACAGGTACATGGCGTCGCCGACGGGCACCAGCGCCATCACGTGGTTCCAACCGTGGTGCGCCGGGTGAAGGTCACCGGGAGGCGCTTGATGCCGTTGATGAAGTTCCCGGTCAGGTACTCGGGCTCGCCGACCTGGATCTCGTCGAGACGGAACAGCAGTTCCCGGAACAGGGCCCGCAGCTGGGTGCGTGCGAGGTGGCTGCCCATGCAGAAATGCGGGCCGCCACCACCGAAGCCGACGTGACTGTTGGGTTTGCGGGTGATGTCGAAGCGCCGCGGCTCGTCGAAGACCGACTCGTCCTGGTTGCCCGAGCGGTAGAACATCACGATCTTCTCGCCGGCCGCGATCTTCTGCCCACCGACCTCGGTGTCGGTGCGCGCGGTGCGGCGGAAGGTCAGCACCGGCGACGCCCATCGGACGAACTCCTCGATGGCCGTCCCGATGTGCCCGTCGTAGTCCGCGAGTAGTAGTTCGCGCTGGTCGGGGTGGTCATGCAGGGCCTTGATGGTGTGGCTGGCGGTCTGGCGGGTGGTGTCGTTGCCGGCTACACAGAGCAGCACGAAGAACGCGGCGATCTGCTCGTCGGTGAGCCGCTCACCGTCGACCTCGGCCTGCACGAGCGCGGTCATCACGTCGTCGGCGGGCTCTGCGCGGCGCTTGGTGGCCAACTCGCGGGCGGCGCCGTGCAGGGTCATCAGCGCGGTCGCCAGCACCTGCAGCGGCTCGCCGTCGCCGATGAACTCCGGGTCGTTCCAGCAGACCATCGCGGCTGCGGCGTCGGCCACCGTCGTGCGGTTCTGCTCTTCGATTCCGATCATCTCCGAGATCGTCCACATCGGCAGCTGCGCGGCCACCTGCTCCACGAAGTCGATCTCGTCGAGGTCCTCGATCGAGTCGACGATCCGCCGCGCCTGCGCGGTGATCTGCTCCTCGATCTTGGCCACTCGCCTCGGGGTAAACACTGAGCTGATCAGCTTTCGCTGCTTGGCGTGCCGGGGGCTGTCCATCGCGAGGATCGAGTACGCCGCCTCACCGACCTCGGCGGGCACGTCCTCGAGCATCACACCGCCGAATTCGACGCTGGAGGAGAACACGTCGGCGTTGCGGCTGGCCTCGACGATGTCGGCGTTGCGGGTCAGCGCCCAGAAGCCCGGATCGGTCGGGTTGGGCATCAGGTCGGTCTCGGCTGGACGGTGCCAGGAGATCGGACGCTCCCGCCTGAGCTCGGCGAACGCCTCGTCGCGCTCGGCGGGCGGCTTGGCCCAGAACTCGTGCGTCGAGATGTCTACCGGGTCGAACTCTCGCGTCGTAGGCACTGCCCTACCCCCGTGGTCCTCTTGAGTGAACGTGTCCATAGACCATAACATGAACTATGTTATGGTCTATGGTGACGATGGTCTCGCCGACTGGAGGGTGGTATGGCACAGCAACCCCGGAATCTCAAGGTCACCCAGGACCAGTACTTCGCCGCCGCCCTCGACCGCCTCGCGGACCAGGGCGCCGAGGGACTCACCATCGGCGTGCTCTGCCGGGCGCTCGGGGTCACGAGCGGGTCGTTCTACCACTACTTCGGTAACTGGGGCGGCTTCGTGGAAGCACTGCTCGCCCACTGGGAGGACCAGCAGACCGGGCGAATCCTGGCCAGGTCCGCGGCCGCGGCGACCGCCGAGAACCGGCTCGTGGTTCTCCAGACCGAGGCCGCCGAACTCCCGCACGAAGCCGAGGCCGCCATCCGCGCCTGGGGCCAGCGGAACGAAACCGTGCGCCAGGCCCAGCAGCGGGTGGACGAACGGCGCCGGGAAGAGCTACAGGCGATCATCGTCGACCTCGGCGTCGGTCCGGACGACGCCGCGCGGCTAGCGGCGATGGGACTCTCGGTGCTCGTCGGCATCCAGCAACTGCAGCGCCCGGTCGATGTCCCCATGCTGCACGCGCTGTTCGAGGAACTCGCCAGCACGATACGGCGCTACACCACGTCCTCACGTCCATCCGGCGCATAGAGGTCGCGACATGCAGCTCCAACTTCGCAGCCTTGCTGGCCTCGCGGGACCTACCATCGTTGCGACGTTGCGACGTTGCGAGGATCGCCTGATCGCCGTCGGCCCGGCGGCGGAGTTCACCGAGCGCGGCCTGGTGCATCGGGCGCTGCTACGCCTACAGGGTGTGAGGTTCGAGGAACGCCTTCACGGCGTCGGCTACTGAGCTGGTGGTCCAGTTCTCGGCGAAGGTGTCGAGTTCTGTGCGTAGGGCGGTGTCGGGAGCGAGGCCGTCGACGCGGTACAGCAGGGTCTTGAGCTGGGCCTGTGCGGGGCTGTGCCGGTCGGCGAGGCGGTGGCAGATGCGGGTGGCGGTGGCGTCGAGGTCGCTGTGGGGCACGATCTCCTGGATCCAGCCGGTGCGCGCGAATTCGCCGGCGGGTAGCAGTTCGCCGGTGAGCAGGAGCCGGCGGGCCAGGCCGCGCCCGATCGCGCCGGCGAGCCGGACGCTGGATCCGCCGCCCGGTGTGAGCCGGTGGTTGAGGTGCCCGTCGCCGATGACTGCGGTGTCGGCGGCGATGACGACGTCGCAGACGAGGGCCAGCTCCAGGCCCCCGGCGACGACGTGGCCGTGGAGCACGGCCACCCAGGGCAGCGAGCTGGCCTCGATGCGGGTGAAGCAGGCGGATACGTCGGTTGCCCAACGTCATCTCGTGGATGCCGATACTTTTCGCCACTTCGGCTCGAGTTCGGCCTGAATTGCGCACTCGGCTAACGGCTTGATCCTTGTATTCCTGGGTGGAGTGACGGCGTGTCGTCACGATCGATCCCTGCCCTGGTCTCAGTGGCAGGCCTTGATCCACTGTCTACAAGATCGGGTACGGTCCACACCGACGTCGTGTGGAAGCTCCTCTACGACGGCGCGCGCTGAGGTTCAAGCAGGACGGCATCGACGGCTCGGGCATCGCCACGGTGATGAAGGACGCGGGCTGAACGGCGCCTTCTACGCCCACTTCGCCTCCATGGAGGACCTGGTGGCGCACGACCCGCCGTCCGCTCGCCCCAGGACACTCACCGCGATCGCCCTACTGATCGGAACGCTGCAGCTCAGCCGCGCTCTCGCCGACCAGCGGCTGGCCGACTACCTGCTGCGGCAATGAATCCACGACGCCCTGGGCGCACTGGGCATCGACGAGCCGGAATGAACGCTGCGCCGAGCGGGAGTTTGATATCGCAGGTCTCCCGGGTCACGGACGGCCGAATGCGTCGCCCCGCGGCGGCCGCGAACGCCACGCTGAGCGGAGTGGCTGACGAGCTCGCCCTCATGTCCGTGAGGTGCTCCGACCGGTCCGCCGTTGGTCGCCAGCATGTGGCGGGTGCAGGTGGCGAGGCCGTGTTCGACGGCATGATTTCAGGCGTCGTAGTCGACGGTGACCGACGGCGTGGTCGGGTGCGATTGGCAGGTGAGCACGTAGCCGGCCTCCACGACGGCCGGCGACAGGGCGAAGTTCTGTTCCATCGCGACCGACCCGAGCAGCACCTTCGCCTTACAGGTGCCGCAGGCTCCGCCGAGGCAGGCGTAGGGCGCCTCCAATCCGGCTTTCAGCGCGGACTCGAGGACGGTGTCGCCGGCGGCCAGCGCGATCTCGTGCTGGCGGCCGCGCAGGCTGACCGCGACCGTCGCCGGGGCGAAGTCGTCGGCGACCTTGGGCTTCTGGTAGCCGTGGAAGAGTTCCACGTGGACACGGTCCGGCTCGGCGCCACGCTCGATGAGCAGTTCGCGAAGCTCGCTCACCATCTCGACCGGTCCACACAGGAACCACTCGTCCACCGAGGCCGCGGCAAGGTCGGAGCCGAGCCATTGTTCGAGCTTCGGGCGGTCGACGCGACCGCGCAGATGTGCCGGGTGTCGCGGATCGCGGGAGCGCAGGTGGACGATCCGGAGCCGGTCGGCGTAACGCGCCTCGAGGTCGTCCAGCTCGTCGCGGAACATCGTGCTGCCGGAGTCCCGGTTGCCGTAGACCAGGGTGAAGCGACTCTCGGTCTCGACCGCGAGTGTCGTCCGCAGGATCGACAGGACCGGGGTGATGCCGCTGCCGGCGGCGATCGCCACGTAGTTCTTCCGCGCGAGTGGGTGCAGCGGTGTGCCGAACGAGCCGGTCGGTGTCATCAGTTCGAGGGTGTCGCCGGCCCGGAGTTGCTCAGAAGCGAAGGTGGAGAAGACTCCGCCAGGGATGTGCTTGACGGCGATCGCCAGCGTGTCGGAGGTGGCCGGGGAGCAGATGGAGTAGTTGCGCCGTACGCCCTCGCCTCCGAGGTCGGTGCGGACGCTGACGTGCTGACCGGGCTCGAAGGAGAACTGGTCGCGCAGCTCGTCGGGCACCTCGAAGCGGATCAGCACGCTGTCATCGGTCAACCGGTCGACGCCGGCGACCCGGACCGGGTGGAACTCTGCGGCCCGGGCGGAGGATCGCTTCGGCATCCGCGCCGGGAGGAGCCGGGCCAGTTTTCCGTTCAGCCTCTTCCACTCGCGGTACTCGTCCGGGTCGAGCTGCTGGCCGAAGACGGTGCCGATCGCGGCATCACGCTCGAGGTAGGCCTCCTCGTTGCGTCGCCAGGCCGCGACGTAGCGGTGGAACGGGATCGAGGGGTGCAGGTGGTGGACGAGGTGGTAGTTCTGCGAGAGGAGCAGGGGTGTGAGGATCCATTCAGAGCCGACGCGGTTGCGGGTGGCGCGGTAGCGGTTCTCCTGCTGGGTGTCCTCGAGGTCGTGGTGCGGCAGCCAGTCGAACCACCAGGCCAGCACGAACATGGCGACCCGCTCGGGGATCAGGAACAGCACCGCCAGCGTCCACAGGTATCCGGTGAACGCGGAGGTGACGATCACGGCGACACTCATCACCAGCAGGAACGAGGTCTCCAACACCTCCGCCCGGGGACGGCGCCGCACGTTGCGCACCAGAAAGGCCACGTACGGCACGTCCATCAGCGCGAACCGAACGGGGACCTGCCACAACGGAGCGCCGCTGACGAAGTGGTCGGGGTCGTTCTCGCCGTCGTTGGTGTTGCGATGGTGCTCGATATGGATGAACGCGAACGACTTGAACGAGATCAGCGGCGAGACGAAGAGCATCGCGACCCGGCCGAAGGCCACGTTGACCCAGCGGTGGGTGCTCACCGAGTAATGCGCGGCGTCGTGCAGCACGGTGAAGAGCACGAAGATCGCGGTCGCGCTGAGCAAGACCGTCACCGGGACAGGAAGCCTGTCGGCCAGCGCCGCCCACGTGGAGAACGCGAACACCGCGATGGCACCGGAGAAGATGCCGACAATGGGCCACGAGATCGCCGGGACCGCTTCACCGGGGTCAGGAAGCGCGTGACGCGAGGCTGCGGACGCGGGCTGCTCTGTGGCTGCTGACATGCTCCGCAACATACGAACCGCGCGCTACCCCTGCCAGGGGTACCGAGCCCACGCCGGTGTGCGCCCAGCACATGCCGGTCAGGTTCGGCCGGGTTCCGAGCTGAGCACCACCGGGCCGAGCACGTGGACCAGCCGCAGCGCCGCGTGCAGCTCGGCAACACGATCCGTAGCGGGACGTCCTCGACGTTGCTCTGCCCGGCGCGTGCGCTGCAGCACGGTGTTGCGGTGTACCCCCAACTCGTCGGCTGCGGCCGCCAGCCCTCCCTGTGCGTCGAGCACGGCCAGCAGCGCGCGTCGTTCCGCTTCCTCCCGGCGCCCCTTGACCGCCAAGGCTCCGAGCTCGCTCGCGACGAAGCCTCGGGCGAGGTCCAGGTCGCCGCTCATCGTGTCCACGAGCGCCAGCTCGGCGTAGGACGTCACCGGAGCTCGCCGGCCGGAGAGCTCGATGATCCGACAGCCGCGCTGCGCCTGGGCGTGGGAGTCGCGGAAGCCGCCTGCGCCCCGCGCCGGCGTGCCGACGGAGATCCGGACCATCTTGGGGATCTGATCGGCCAATGGCGCCAGGTCCTCCGGCGTCACATCAGGAGCGCGCGTGGTGGAGACCCAACCCCACAGCGCCTGGGCGCCGTCCGGGACGAGCAGGGGATGACGGGAACCGAAGTGACCACCGACCGCTGTACCGACACGCGCGAGGTCGACGTCATCGCGATCGGTCCAGCAGACGAAGGCGGTCTGCCATCCGGTGAGCCGGTGGGACAAGGTGCGCTCGGCACGCCCGAGATCGATTCGGTCGCCGGCCATCAACCCGCGGACCGCATCGGTCCGGGCCGCGCGGACCCGGTTCTGCATGCGGTCGAGCTCGGCGACGTACTCGGCGGCGACCTCGCTGGAGATGCGGTCGACGTAGGCGAACGCGTAGCGCTGCAGGTTGGCCACGACCGCAAGGGCGAGGGCGGGGTCGGGCACGAAATCGGTGACCCTGGTCAGGATGCGCTCGCTGAAGTAGGCGTGACCGATCCGGTAGAAGCGCAGCATCACATCGACGCTGTAGCCGCGGGCCGCCATGGCGCGCGCATGCTCCAGGGCGGTGACCGGCGCCGTCGCAGCGCTCACGTCGATACCGTGCCGGACCATCGACAGCGCTGCCTCGAGGTTCGACGAGCACGACCCGAGTGTCAGGCCGCGGAGATCGTCATCGGCACTCGCCTCCGGGACACCTTCGACGATGTAGTCGAGCATGTCATCGGCGTACGACGACACGTTCCCCAACAGCTCGGCGGCAGTGCGGCGCAGCTCGATCACCACCCACTCGGGAAGGTCTACCGACTCACCCGCACGCACACCCATGCCGGGAGACTATCGAGGGTCACGGCAACGAAGGATTAGCTGACGGCCTACCTCGTGCCAGGAGACCGGCCGTCGCAACGAGTTCACCACCCGCGAGCCTGGCCCGCATCGACGTCGTGATCTCCAACGCCGGAGCACTCGACCGCGGCACCACTCTCCGCGCATTCCCCGCCGACCAGGTCTGACCCGAATCCGTGGGTAGCGCCCGGACGATCTTGAGGTCCGGATAGTGGATCTTGCGTGAGGTTGGTGAGGGCTGCGGGCAGCACGGTATGTCCGAGTGTCGCCTCGGGTGGGCGGGTTCCGGGGTGCTCGGGGCCG
>JAJCYC010000344.1 GCA_029263115.1 Pseudonocardia sp.
GGATGCCGTGCCGGTGCAGCGGCCGCCGTTCGCGGCGGCCGAGGATCGCAACCCGTTCGGTGCGCTCCGGGTGGTCCCACTCGATGCGGCAGCGGCCCCCGTTCGCGGCCGGCGAGGATCGCAACAATGCGCGGCGCGCGGCGGTGACGGTCTGATGGGCACCTGCAGCGGCCGCCGTTCGCGGCGGCCGAGGATCGCAACGCCGGCCTGTCGATTCAGGCCGCGATGGGGATGGCGCGCAGCGGCCGCCGTTCGCGGCGGCCGAAGATCGCAACTCCAGCAGAGTCCGCACCACCTCGCGCTCGGACTCGGCGCAGCGGCCGCCGTTCGCGGCGGCCGAGGATCGCAACTCCAGCAGAGTCCGCACCACCTCGCGCTCGGACTCGGCGCAGCGGCCGCCGTTCGCGGCGGCCGAGGATCGCAACCTGGACGCGGTCGCGGAAGCACCCGACACCGGGCTGAGCAGCGGCCGCCGTTCGCGGCGGCCGAGGATCGCAACAACGCCCAGGGACAGGTCACCGTGGCGGCCGGCGCGGCAGCGGCCGCCGTTCGCGGCGGCCGAGGATCGCAACCCGTCCCTGGCGATCGCGGATGCGATCCTGTGCGTGTTCACCCAGCTCTGCCCGCGCTCGCGGTGCCACTGATCGACCTGGTCAGCGACCTCGGGCGCGAGCCGCTGCATCGCCTCGCGGTAGTGGTCGGCGGTCCGACGGGCCCGCTCCAGCGGGGTGTCCGCGGGCCACGGCCACTGCACGGGGTGGGCGCCGGCGAAGACTCACCGGCCTATGGTGCCAAGCCCGGGAAGCCTGGTGGGGCGTGGCGCGCCCGTAGTACCCGAGCGGGGGCTCAGAGGGTGATGAGCACCGGTAGCCGGCTTGACTCGCGGTCGGGGGTGACCGCGACCATGAACTCACCGATGGTGGACTCGGAGGAGAGCCCGACCTCGTTGAGTGTGAGTGACCCGGTCGGGTCCGGGATCCCGCTCGGCCCGGCGACGGTTGCGATGTTCACTCCGAAGTCGCTGACCGCCATCGCTATGTGCAGCGCGTCGTGCTCGCCCATCTGCTCGAACACCCAGCCGAGACGGTCGGAGGCAACCGCGCACACGACCACGATGTCGCCCGAAGCTGAGACCTGCTCCGCCGCGAAGCGCGGCCGGTGCACACTCTCCCGGGTCAGGGCCGCCCTCATGGTCGACTCAACGTAGTCGCGATCCAACGTCTGCCGATCGACCGCGACCCGGAGGAACACCCCGGGCGCTGCCTGATGCTCGAGGTGCTCAACGAGCTGAGGGACGGGCGTCTCGCCGTAGTGGAACGCGACGGCCTCGCGGAACGCCTCGCGCAGATCCTCCAGTGCGTACCCGCTGGCATAGACAGCCGTCGGGTAGCTGTAGGAGTGCCAGGTCGGTTCGCCGTCCGAGGTCGGCTCGTGGCGGTAGATCACGTGCAGCGGTTCGCTCATCCGCGCACCGCCTTTCGTGCCTGCTCGATCGTCAGCCTGGCGTCCATCACGAGGATACGACGTGCAAGCGAGCCCGGGACCGTCTTGCGGTCGTGGATAGCGAAGGTGAAGGTGCTCTGGCCGTCAACGGAGCGGAACACCCGGTGCGAGCCGTTCTGCCTGATCGGCGGGCCGCACTCGCGGACCAACACGGCCGCCAACCGGCCCGCCTTGATCTCCGGCCACCGCTCACCCACACCGAGCATCCTGCCCGAGGTGGTGCGCGACCGGGTCACCGCATCTGCTGAGCGGGACCGGCCACTCGTCGACAGGCAGCCGGGACGGATCCGCGCCGGCGGGCTCCGGGGGGCGGGCCGCCGGTGCGACCTCGTCGCGCATCTCAGAGGCGAGGACCTTACGGTGCTGGGCCATGGCGGCGTCCAGATCGGCGACGTGGTGCACCCGGCCCGCCGCGAGATCGGCCCGGCTCTCGGTGAGTTGGCGCACCAGGTCCTGGTCGGCCAGCACGGCGAGGGTCGCCTCCAACGAGACCCTCGCTCAGTGGTCCGGGTCGGCCTTCGCGCGGTCCCAGGAGCGCTGGATCTCCTGCTCGGCCTCGCGGCGGCCCACCCACACCGAGCCCTCCACGCTCTTGCCCGGCTCCAGGTCCTTGTAGACCTGGAAGAAGTGCTCGATCTCCAGCCGGTAGAACTCGTCGAGGTGGCGGATGTCCTGCAGGTGCTCCTGTCGGGGATCCGCGGCGGGCACGCAGAGCACCTTGTCGTCGCCGCCGGCCTCGTCGCGCATGCGGAACATCCCGATCGCCCGGGCCCGGATCAGGCAGCCCGGGAACGTCGGCTCCTGGACCAGGACCAGCGCGTCCAGCGGGTCGCCGTCCTCGCCGAGGCTGTGGTCCACGAACCCGTAGTCGGCCGGGTACTGCATCGCGGTGAACAGGGTGCGGTCGAGCTTGATCCGGCCGGTCTTGTGGTCCATCTCGTACTTGTTGCGGACCCCTTTCGGGATCTCAATCGTGACGTCGAACTCCACCCGCCGGTCCTTCCGCTGTCTCTTGGCTACCGTCCGGTTGCCTGCCGGCGCGTGGTCTACAGCCGCGGCAAGCACTGTCCGGCCGCTTCGCCGGGCACGCTCTAGTCTGGTCCACCGGGCCACGACGCGGGTGAGGGAGGGGGGCGGTGGGCGGACACCGTCGCGCTGAGAAATCCCCCGCGCCCCGCCGGATTCCCCGCCCGGCGCTGATCGCGGGCCTCGCGCTGCTGGTCGTGCTCGGGCTGGGCGCCGGGGCGGTGGTGGCCTTCCCGGAGTTGGCGGCGCGGGTCGGGCTGTCCGCCCAGCCGTCGGCCGAGACCGGGCCGACCCCGCCGACGCTGCTGATCCGTCCGCTGGCCCGGGACGCGCCGGCGCCCACCGCGACCGGGCTGTCCGGGAAGCTGGACGGGCTGTCCGGCGCCGCGCAGCTGGGCACCCTGACCGGCGTGGTGCTGGATCCCGCCACCGGGGCGACACTGTGGTCGCGCGCGCCCGCCCGCGCGCTGGTACCCGGCTCCACCGGCAAGGTGCTCACCGCCGCCGCCGCGCTGCTCGCGCTCGACCCGGCCGCCCGGATGACCACCCGGGTGGTGGCCGGAACGGGCGACGGTGAAGTGGTGCTGGTCGGCGGCGGCGATCCGACCCTGTCGTCGCTGCCGGCGGACCAGGATTCGGTGTACCCCGGGGCGGCGAAGCTGGACGCGCTGGCCGGGCAGGTCCGCGCCGCGCACCCCGGCCGGATCCGCACGGTCACCGTGGACGTCGGCCGCTACCGCGGCGCCGGAATGGCGCCCGGGTGGCTGGCCGAGGACGTCGCGTCCGGCTACATCACCCCGATCGAGGCGGCGATCCTGGACGGCGGCCGCGGCAAGCCCGCCGAGCTCGACACCCCGCGCACCGCCACCCCCGGCCTGGACGCCGGCCGCGCGCTGGCCCGCAGGCTGGGTGCGGACCCGGCGGGGGTCGCTCTGGGCGACGCGCCGGCCACCCCCGCCGCGCCCCGTGCGCCGGCCCGGGCGGTGACCGCCGCCGCGCCCGGGCAGGTGCTCGGCGAGGTCGGCTCGCCGCCGATCGTCGACCTGGTGCAGACCGCCCTGCGAATCTCGGACAACGTGCTCGCCGAGACGCTGGCCCGCGAGGTCGCGCTGGCCCGCGGCGGCGAGCCGACCTTCGCCGGGGGCGCGCGGGCGGTACTGGCCACGCTCACCGAGGCCGGCTTTGACGTCGACGGCGCTACGATCGCCGACGGCAGCGGGTTGTCCACCGACGACCGGGTGCCGGCCCGGCTGCTCGGCGAGGTGATGGCCGCCGCCGCGGCGCCCGGGTCGACAACCGCCGCGCCCTCGCCATCCTCGTCCCCCGCGTCCATGGGCTCGCTGCCGGACAGTCCACCGGACTCCACGGCCGACCGGACCGCCCGGCTGCGGCCCCTGCTCGGTGGGCTGCCGGTGGCCGGCGGTGACGGCACGCTGGGCGCCCGGTTCGCCGAGGGCGCGTCCGAGCCCGGACGCGGGTACGTGCGGGCCAAGACCGGCACCCTGACCGGGGTGAGCAGCCTCGTCGGCCTG
>JAJCYC010000345.1 GCA_029263115.1 Pseudonocardia sp.
AGGGATGGCGGTTCTACACCCGGGACCGCTACGCGCCCTACGTGGAACGGCTGCTGCGCGACGGCCAGCGCGCGAAGCTGACCAGGGCCGCGCTGGAGACCCTGGCCGTGGTCGCCTACCGTCAGCCGGTGACCCGGGCGCGGGTGGCGGCGGTACGCGGGGTGAACAGCGACGGCGTCATGCGTACCCTGGTCACCCGGGGCCTGATCGAGGAGTCCGGAGTCGATCCGGGAACCCAGGGCATCCTCTACCGCACCTCCGAGCTGTTCCTGGAGCGGCTGGGGCTGACCTCGCTGGCGGAGCTGCCCCCGCTGGCCCCGCTGCTGCCCGAAGTGGACGCGATTGATGATGTCTGACCACCAGGTCGATACCGACGAGGTGCCGATCGGCACCCGCCTGCAGAAGGTGCTCGCCCAGGCCGGGATCGCCTCCCGGCGGGCCGCCGAGGAGCTGATCGCCGAGGGTCGGGTCAGCGTGGACGGCCAGGTCGTGCGGCAGATGGGCCGGCGCATCGACCCGACCGTCGCGGTGGTGCGGGTCGACGGGGCCCGGGTGGAGCTGCGCGACGGTGTGGTGCACCTGGCGCTGAACAAGCCGCGCGGCATGCTGTCCACGATGTCCGACGACCGGGGCCGGCTCTGCGTCGGCGACCTGGTGACCGGGCGGGACGCACTTGATCCGCACGTCGGGGGGCCGGCCCGGGTGCGGTTGTTCCACGTCGGACGGCTGGACGCGGAGACCGAGGGCCTGCTGCTGCTGACCAACGACGGCGAGCTCGGCCACCGGCTGATGCACCCGTCGTTCGAGGTGGCCAAGACCTATCTCGCCGAGGTCCCCGGCCCGATTCCCCGCGACCTGGGCCGCCGGATGCGCGACGGGGTGGAGCTGGCCGACGGCCCGGTGCGGGTGGACTCGTTCCGGGTGGTCGACTCGTTCGGCGCGAAGGCGATGGTCGAGCTGGTGCTGCACGAAGGCCGCAAGCACGTCGTGCGCCGGCTGCTGGACGAGGTCGGCCATCCGGTGCACCGGCTGGTGCGGACCGGCATCGGTGAGGTGATGCTCGGTAGCCAGCGCCCCGGCAAGCTGCGCCCGCTCACCCGCCCCGAGCTCGGCTCCCTCTACCGCGCGGTGGGCATGTAGCTGCGGTCCGCGGCTCAGACCCGGGTCACGACGACGGTCCGGCCGCCGCTGACGGCCACGGCACGCAGCAGCGTCGCCGGCCGGGCCTGACGCGATCCGTCCCGCCAGACCTGGGCCGCCACCCCGGTCGTCGTCCGGACATCCGTGCCGGTCCGGCTTGCGTGTTCGACGAAGGCCCGGACGGTCCGGTCACCGCGCTCGTAGGCGAGCAGCGCACCCGCATCCAGCAGCAGGGTCACGCCGCGCCTTCGCGGCCGACCACACCGCGCGAGTTCCGCCGAGCGGCGCTGATCAGTCGATCAACCTCCTCGGCGTCCAGCGGGCCCGCCGTCGCTGATCGACGGCCTGTCAGGCGGCCTGGCGCTCCTTGAGCACCCGCAGCGCCTCGTCGGCATGCATCTCGAACTTGGTCTCGGACTTGATCGCCTCGATCACCTTGCGGTCCGGGCCGATGACGAAGGTGCGCCGCTTGGTGTGCAGCGGCAGCCATACCCGCCATGCCCCGAACTCCTTGGCCACCGCGCCGCCGGCATCGGACAGCAGCGGGTAGCCGAAGGAGTGCGTGTTGGCGAACTGCTGCTGCTTCGCAACCGGGTCGGGGCTGATGCCCACCGGCTGCGCGCCGACCGCCGCGAACTCTGCGGCCAGGTCCCGGAAGTGGCAGGCCTCCGCGGTGCAGCCACCGGTCATCGCGGCGGGGTAGAAGAACAGCACCACCGGACCACCTGCCAGCAGTTCGCTGAGCCGGCGCAACTGGCCGGTCTCGTCGGACAGTTCGAAGTCGCTGACCTCGTCGCCGGGCTTCATCTCGGGGTCCTCTCTGCGGAACGATCTGATCTGATCATGTCTTCGGTGTGGGATCGGGAGCGGTTCGCTTCGGGGGCAGCGGGATGAACCCGCTGGTGCGCGCAACATAGTCGGTATATCCGGGCCGACGGTCACCGATGGTGGACTCCAGCAGCTTGGCTCCGGTTCCCTTGGCCAGCAGGAACGTCATCACCGCCGCCGAGACCACCGCCACCGGCCCCAGAGGGTGGTGCATCGCGAGCAGGGCCAGGCCCCACCACACGCAGGCGTCGCCGAAGTAGTTCGGGTGCCGGGTGTAGCGCCAGAGTCCCCGGTCCATCACCTGGCCCTTGTTCGCCGGGTCGGCCTTGAAGGCGCTGAGCTGGGCGTCGCCGACGGTCTCGAACCCGAAACCGACCAGCCAGGCCAGCACACCCAGCCAGGCGGCGATCTCGGTGCCGCCGAGCAGGGTGTCGCCGTAGCCGTACTGGGCCAACTGCACCGGCAGCGACACCACCCACATCACCACGCCCTGGGTGAGGTAGACCCTGCGCAGCGCGTACAGCGCCGGACGGTCGCCGCCGGCGGCCAGCATCTCCGCGTAGCGCGGGTCCTCGCCGTGGCCACGGTTGCGCAGGAAGATGTGGCCGGCCAGCCGCAGTCCCCAGACGACGGTGAGCGCGGTGACCAGCCAGCGCCGCCAGTCGTGGCCATGGCCCTGTGAGGCGACCAGCGTGGTCGCCGCGATCACCGCGAAACCGAGGCCCCAGACCACGTCGACGCCGTCGTGGCGCCCGCCCCGGACGAACACCCCCACCGCCCAGGCCAGCAGCATCACCAGCACGGTCACCGCCGCGGTGACCCAGAGATTGGTCTGCAACGCCGACAGCGGGAACCCGCTCATCCGGTGAGGCCGGCCGACGGAGCGGCGGGGCGACCGTCGTGTCCGGCGCCGGCGTGCTCGTCACCAGGGTCCCGGCCGAGGGTGGCGGTGCGGGATCGGGGCAACCCACTGCCGCCGTCGGCCCCCGGGCGGACCAGCAGGATCTGGTGCACGCCCATCCGGTTCTCCCGGAACGCCAGCGCGGCGCCGGCCAGGTAGAGCACCCAGATCCGGTACTGCTCTTCGCCGATCAGCGCGATCGCCTCGGCTCTGCGTTCGCGCAGCGTGTCCAGCCAGGGCAGGACGGTCCAGACGTAGTGCTCGCGCAGCGAGTGCACGTCGGCCACCTCCAGCCCGGCCTCCTCCAGGAAGTTCAGCGTGGAACCGAGCGGGCGCATGAACATGTCCGGGGCGACGTAGCGCTCCATGAACGCGCCGCCGCCGGGCGCGGAGTTCTTCCCGGCCGCGCCGCGGGACATCTGCTGCAGCAGCAGCCGGCCGTGCGGCAGCAGCAGCCGGTGCAGCTGGGCGGCGTAGACCGGGTAGTTGTCCTGGCCGACGTGCTCTCCCATCTCGATCGAGGACACCGCGTCGAAGGGCTGGTCGGGAATCTCGCGGTAGTCCTGCAACCGGATCTGCACCCGCTCGGCCAGCCCGGCGGCGGACACCCGCGCGGTCCCGTAGGCGCGCTGCTGCTCGGACAGGGTGACCCCGACCGCGTGCACCCCGTAGTGCCGGGCGGCGTGCACCAGCAGCGAGGCCCACCCGCAGCCGACGTCGAGCAGCCGCATCCCCGGCCGCAGCGCCAGCTTGCGGCAGATGGTGTCCAGCTTGTCGCGCTGGGCGTCGGCCAGCCCGTAGCCCGGCGCGGTGTCCCGGGTCCAGTATCCGCAGGAGTAGGCCATGTTGGGGTCGAGGAGGAACTCGTAGAACTCGTTCGACAGGTCGTAGTGGTGCGAGATCGCGGCGCGGTCGCGACGGCGGGTGTGCAGCCCGCCGGAGATCCGGGCCTCCGAGGTCGGCGGCTTCGGAGGTGGGCCGAGCACACCCAGGCGCAGCGCCAACCGGGCGGCGGCGAGCTTGTCAGGGGTGCTGATGCGCGGCGCGTCCGACCCGCGGGTCTCGGCCAGCCGCCAGAACCGGGACAGCCCGTCGGCGAGGTCGCCCTCGACCTCCAGGTCACCGGAGACGAACGCCCGGGCCAGGCCCAGTTCACCCGGGCTCCACAGCAACCGGCGTAGCGCGCGCCGGTGGCGCAGCACCGCGACCGGTACGCCCTCGCCGGAGGCGCCGGCCTCGCTGCCGTCCCAGGCCCGGATCCGGATCGGCAGCGGCGCGCCGAGCATTCTCTCGACCAGACCGGCCAGGCGGGGGGCGACGGGGTTGGGCATGGCGCTCCTCCGGAGCTCGTGAGTGGACAGGTGCGCTACGAGCGCGCGGACCGGGTCAGCGACATCTGGTAGACGTCGAGGTAGCCGCACCGGAACCCGGCCTCGCAGTAGGCCAGGTAGAACTCCCACATCCGGCGGAAGGTGTCGTCGAAACCCAACTCCGCGACGTCCGCCCAGCGGGACATGAAGGTGCGCCGCCAGTGCGCCAGCGTGCGGGCGTAGTCCTGGCCGAGGCTGCGCCGCTCGGCGATGCGCAGCCCGGCGTGCGCGGCGAGGTTGCGCTCGATCGCCGGTACCGAGGGGATCAACCCACCGGGGAAGACGTACTTGTGGATCCAGGTGTAGTCGCCGCGCGCGGCGAGCATCCGGTCGTGCGGCATGGTGATCGACTGCAGGCCCACCCGGCCTCCGGGACGCAGCAGCCGGTCGAGCTGGCCGAAGTAGGTCGGCCAGTACCGCTCACCGACCGCCTCGATCATCTCCACGCTGACCACCGCGTCGTAGCTGCCCCGGGCCTCCCGGTAGTCGCGCAGCAGCACCTGCACCCGGTCGGCCACCCCGGCATCGGCCAGCCGTTCCTCGGCCAGCCGGGCCTGCTCGGCGGAGATGGTCAGGGTGGTCACCCGGGCACCGCGCTGGGCGGCCCGGGTGGCCAGCCCGCCCCAGCCGGTGCCGATCTCCAGGATGTGCTGGCCCGGCGCAACGCCGGCCAGGTCCAGGATGCCGTCGATCTTGCGGCGTTGGGCCTCGGCGAGGTCGGCGGGGGAGTCTCCCGAGCCGTCGGCGAACCACGCCGCGGAATAGGACATGGTCTCGTCGAGGAAGGTGGCGAACAGCTCGTTGGACAGGTCGTAGTGCCGGTGGATGTTCTCCCGGGACCCCTCGACGGTGTTCTGCTCCTCGCGCGGCTGGCGAGCCTCGACGTAGCGGCGGAACACCCGCTGCAGGGTGGGCGGGATCAGCGTGGAGAGCTTCGACGCGAACGGGGTCAACAGGTCGGCCAGCTCGTTGCTGGACCAGTCACCCACCATGTACGACTCGCCGAACCCGATCTTCGAGTTGGCGCCGAGGCGGTGGTAGAAGTCCGCCGGCCGGTGGATGCGCATCACCGGGGCGTCCGGGCCGCCGGCGCCGAGTCGTTCACCGCCGGCCAGCACGATCCGCACGTCCAGGGTGCGCACGGCCCGGCGGAACAGCGACTCGGCGACCCGGGCCCGGGCCGGTGACCGCGGC
>JAJCYC010000346.1 GCA_029263115.1 Pseudonocardia sp.
AGGCCCCCGAGCACCCCGGAACCCGCCACCCGAGGCGCCACTCGGGCCGCAGCGCTGCCCGCACCTACCAACAGCGCCAGACCAAGATCCAACCAAGAACACTGAAGATCACCCGAGAGCTATCCGCGGATTCGGGTCTGACCAGGCTCGCCGAGTTCATCGACGACGACCGGCACCGGCCCTTCGCAGTCGGGGTTTACCAGCGCCGCCACGGTGCTGACGAGCCGCAGACCAATTCTGTCCCGAGCTACCCCGTCATCCCCGCCCAGCGGAGCTAACTGCACGCGACTTCAAGTCGGCGTAGCGAACACTAACTCCGTACCGAGGTTGGAGATCAAAAGTGTCGGCTCTGGGGCCTGGAATGAGTAGGTGCTCGGTGGAAACGTTGCTTCTTGGCCTCGCCGTGTTGGCCTGCCCGGTGGGGATGGGCGTCATGATGTGGATGATGTCCCGAGGCCGGCACCAGTCCGGCGGCGGGTGGCCAGATAATGTCCGATCGGGCCCGCCCGGGCAGGTCGCGGCCCCGCGCGCCGAGATCGACCAGCTCAAGGCCGACCGCGCGGCGCAGCGGCATTCGGACCGGCTTTGAAGCCCGCATGGTTCGCTGCGGTGCTCGGGAGCGACGACGTCCCTGGATTTCGCCGGCACACTGTCGTAGGACTGGCCGCCGCGGCCGGCCTCGCCTGGGCGGCGGCTGCTCCTCCACGCGGATGGTGGCCGTTGTTACCCCTGGGGGTCGCGGCGTTGGCGATGGCGGTGCGCGGCCGCACGCTCCGCGGCCGCTTGCTCCTCGGCGCGGTGACCGGCGGCGCACTGTACCTGCCGGGCTTGTGGTGGATGACGGGCTTCACCGTGGTCGGCTACGTCGCGATAGCGCTCCTGCAGACCACGATGCTCGCCATCGCGGTGGGGGTGTTGTGTGCTCGGCGGTTGGGTGGATGGTGGGGGCTGCCGGCCGCCTTGGTACTGCTGGAGGCGATACAGACGAGATTTCCGTTCGGCGGGTTCCCGCTGAGCAAGCTTGTCTTCAGCCAGGTCGAGGGACCGTTCGTGTTCGCCGCGCCGCTGGGGGGCGAGCTACTGGTGACCGCGACCGCCGCTACTGCGGGCCTTGCGCTGGCCGCGGTGATCGTGACGAAGCATGGACGTCGGCGGCTGCTTGCGGTAGCTCTGGCTTCCGCCGCTGCGGTCGTCCCGGTCGGGCTAGGTGCATTGATCAACACTGAGTCGGTGGGCGCGCTCGATGTCGCCGTGGTCCAAGGCGGCGGTCCGCGCGGTCTGCGGGCGGTCTTCACCGACCCACAGGACACGACCGACCGTCAACTCGCGGTGGCTGAGACGATCACTGGATCGCCGGATCTGGTGCTTCTGGCGGAGAACGTAGTCAGCCTTGGCGAACCGATCGCCGGCACGCCGATCGACAGTCGAATCGGTGGGTTGGCGCGCTCCCTGGAGAGTTCCGTCGTGGTGGGAGTGACCGAACGGGAAGGCGACGGCTTCCGCAACGCCGCTGTTCTCTGGGGTCCGGATGGGCGGCGACTGGACCGCTACGAGAAGGAACACCGGGTGCCGTTCGGTGAGTACATCCCCGGACGAGTCCTGCTGGAGCGAGTGACCGATCTGACCGCGCTGGTGCCCCGCGACGCTGTCGTCGGGCAGGGCGAGGCATTGCTGCGCAGCCCCGCCGCCGCGCTGGCTGTGGCCATCTCCTATGAGGTGTTCTTCGCCGATCGGGTCCGCGAAGGCGTCGCGGCCGGGGGGCAGCTGCTGATCGTGCCGACCAACGCGGCCTCCTATGCCACCGACGAGGTGCCAGCGATCGAGCTGGCGGCGGCACAACTGCGGGCATGGGAGTTCGGCCGGACGGTGCTACAGGCCGCGCCAACGGGATACTCCGCTGTTGTTCTAGCTGACGGGCGGGTGGTGGGCCGTAGCGAACTCGGCGCGCCAGCGCTCCTGCGCCAAGTAGTGCCGTTGCGAAGCGGAATGACACCGTACGCGCAGGGCGGCGACATCCCGGTGCTGCTGCTAGCCGCGCTGGTCGTCGCGGCGCTATCGACTCGCCAGAGGCGCGAGCGACACCCTCAGCCGGTCGGTGGCAGCAACTGACGGCCGCTCTCAGCCCAGGCGATCATCCCGCCGCGCAACTCGGTGACGTCCTGATAGCCCAGCTCCGTCAACGTGTCGACAGCGATCGCACTCATCGTGCCCGACCGGCAGTACACCGCGATGGG
Organism: Pseudonocardia sp.; assembly: GCA_029263115.1. Classification (GTDB taxonomy): domain Bacteria; phylum Actinomycetota; class Actinomycetes; order Mycobacteriales; family Pseudonocardiaceae; genus Pseudonocardia. Next base: position 2,235 of record JAJCYC010000346.1, read on the forward strand.
AGTCGCTCGATCGGTGGGCAACTCGACCGCCTGTGCGCCGAGACGGTCGAACGGGATCGTCGAATCCGTCCCGGCGATGGATCCCTCGTCGGGAACGTGCACGTTCAGAACGAAGGTTCGGCCGCCCTCGAGGAAGGCAGCGAACTGGGCGGGATCGAGGTGACGAGCCGCGGCCGGCGCGGGAGCGGGATCGATCGGCATCGGGGTGAGGGCACTCCCACATCCGGTGATCAAGGTCATGATCAATCCGAGCCCGATCAGCACCCTTCTCATGGGGTCAGCTTACCTGGCTGAGGCGTCGCCAGGGCGTGTTCTACTATGGAGAATAGTAGATCTAGGAGAGGACGAGTCGAGACGATGTCGGAGTGTGTCAGTGGGCGCCTGGTTCTGGGTCGTCGGAGCTTTCTCGCGAGTCTGGGACTAGGTGCCGGTGCGGTGCTCACCGGGTGCGCGAGCGGTCGGGGTGCCGGGCAGCCGGGTTTGGTCGGGCCCGCTTCGCCCCTCGTGATCGAACGGGAACAGACACGTCAGGCGCCAGGTCAGCGTGCCCTGGACTTCCGACTGGACGCTCGGACGGGCCAGGTGGACATCGGTGGTCGTACCGTCAGCACCTGGCACTACGGTGGCGAGTTGCCCGCCCGCGAGATCCGCGCACGCAAGGGCGATCTGCTGCGCGTGCAGTTGCGCAACGAGCTGCCGCAACCGACGACAGTGCACTGGCACGGAATCGCGCTACGCAACGACATGGACGGGGTGCCACTCCTCACCCAACCCGAAATCGCCCCCGGCGCCGAGTTCCGGTACGAGTTCACCGTGCCCGACGCGGGCACTCACATGTTCCACCCGCACGTCGGCACCCAGCTCGATCGCGGGTTGTACGGAGCGCTGATCGTCGAAGACCCGGCTGAGCCTGCCGACTACGACGCCGAGCTAGTCGTGATCTTCGACGACTGGCTGGACGGAACAGGTCGGGACCCCGACCGGGTGCTGAGTGAACTCAAGGCGAACGGCATGGGCGCAATGCCAGGGCATGGCGGCATGGCAGGCAACGGCGGCATGCAGATGTCGCGCTCGGATCTCCTGGGCGGCGACGCCGGAGACGTGACGTATCCGTACTTCCTGGCCAACGGTCGCACATCGGAGGCGGCACGTTCGTTCGAGGCTCGCCGCGGCAGCAGGATCCGGCTCCGGCTGCTGAACATCGGCGGGGACACGTCCTTCCGGGTCGGTGTGCCGGGCGTCCCCATGACGATCACACACACCGATGGTTTCCCAGTGGTCCCGACGCGGGCGGAGGCGGTGCTACTCGGGATGGGCGAACGGGTGGACGCCATCGTGACCATGCCCGACCAGCCGCTGCCACTGTTCGGCCTGGCCGAGGGCAAGGACGGTCGAGCTCATGTATTGCTCCAGCCCGGAGCCGGCGCAGCACCAGACCTGCCGGCCGCCGCCGCACAGCTGTCCGCTCGGCCGGCAATGGTCAACGCCATTCCGGCAGCGGAGAGCGTTCGGCTCCCTAACCGCAGCCCTGATGTCACGCACGAACTCACCCTGGGCGGACCGGAGCCCGTCTACACCTGGACGATCAACAAGGAGGTGTACGACCCGGCCCGCGGCTTCCCGGTGCGGCGCGGAGAGCGAGTAAGACTGCGATTTAACAACACCACGACCATGTACCACCCGATGCATTTGCATGGGCATACGTTCCAAGTTGTCGGACCCGCGGGACCCGGACCGCGCAAGGACACTGCAATTGTATTGCCCGGCCAGCTTCTGGAGGTCGACTTCGATGCCGACAACCCGGGGCAATGGCTGACGCACTGCCACAACATCTATCATGGCGAGGCCGGCATGATGACGGTGATCCAGTACGTCGAGGATTAGGGTACCGGTCGCGCGAAGGTAGGCGGTCTCGGAGACCTCGACCGCGCTGACTCGGACTGTCTGCTGGGGTCCTCGGCACCACGGTGCCGCGACAAGATGATCTGCCGCATCGATTCAAGCTGGGCATCGTCGAATGACTCACCGCCCGCAAGCCGGTCTCGCGTGCCGGCTGAGCCGCCGCAACGGCTCAGGCTCGCCCGCTGGATCGGGCGGGCTGGACGTGCCGGCCCAGGAAATCGTCGATCAGGGCGGTCAGCTCGCGGGGGGCGTCCTCGCCGACGAACGGTCCGGAGTTTTCGATCATCGCGAGCTCGGCGGCGGGCAGCAGCCCGGCCAGGCGTTGGGCGTGCGCGACGGGGAAGAAGTTCTGCCGGGCCCAGGCGAGCAGGGTCGGCCGGTCGAAGCAGGGCAGGCCGGTGGCGGCTTCCTCGGTGTAGTGGGTGGAGATGGCGCGCACCAGCCTGGCGAAGTCGCGGCGGGTGCCGGGGTGCTCACGCAGCGGCCCGGTGTAGCTGGCCATGATCTCAGCGGGGATCGGACGGCGGGTGAGCAGTCCGAAGGCGATGGGCAGCCGCTGGACCGGCTGAAAGCGCAGCGACTCGGCGAGCACCCTGAGCCCGGCCGAGGTGCGGCCGAACAGCTGCAGGTGCTTGATCGGCGGCGGGAGGAAGTTGTCGAACGCGTCGCACGGGGTGAGCACCAGACTGGCCAACCGGTCGGGGTGGCGGGTGGCGACGGCCTGGCAGATCGCGCCGCCGGTGTCGTTGCCGACCAGGGTGACGCCGTCGAGGTCGAGCGCGGCCAGTGTGCGGTCCACCAGGTCGGCCAACCCGAACAGCGAGAAGTCGGTGCCCTCGTGCATCGGCGGCGTGTGGCCGCCCAACGGCCAGTCCGGAGTGATGCAGCGGTAGTGGTACGCGAGGCCGGGAACGACGTGGCGCCAGACGTCGGCGTTGGCGATGATGCCGTGCACGAACACGATCGGTGGCCCCGCGCCGCGCTCGTGGTAGCGGATCCGCCCCTCGGGAAGCTCCATCTCGCGGATCGGGCCGAGGGTGTCTGTGCTGATCGCCATCGGTCAACGTCCTTCCGTGTCGGGTGGCGGCGTGGTGGCGGCGGTGAGCAGTCCGGGTAGCAGCAGGCCGAGCAGCCCGGTGGTGGCCCGTTGGGTGTCCCAGCCGTGGGCGCTGCGTAGGTGCAGGTAGGTGCGCGGCACGATGTTGAACAGCAGCGTCGCGGTCTCGTCCGGATCGAGGTCATCGCGGAGGGACCCCTCCGCGATGCCGTCGCGCAGCAGCCGTTCGAACGGGCGGACGTAGACCGAGCGGGTGTCCCAGTTTCCCGCGCCGGGCGTCGGCTCGTCGAGGTGGAATACCGGGTCGGGTGCCGAACTGAGCCCGGACAGCACCGCCAGGTGCTCCTCGACGACCTCGCAGCAGGCGCGCAGCGCGGCGTCCAGCCGCTGCGCCGCGCTCCCGCTGCCGGTGAGCGCGGGCCACAGCGCCGCCTGCCACGCTTGCGCCGCACCCACGGTCAGAGCGTCGACCAAGACGTCCTTGGTGATCCCTCGCCGGTAGAGCGTGACGCGGGACAGCCCGGCGGCCTCGGCGACCCGTTCCAGGGTGAAGTCGTGCCACCCGTGGCTGGCGATGACCTGTGCCGCCGCCACCAGCACCGCATCGTCGAGCACCGGACTCGAATCAACCATGAACAGTTGCACCTCCTCAGATGCAGCATATACGTTGCACCAATGCATCGGTGGCGCGCAAGGGGGACAGCATGAAGGGGTGGATCCGAGGGGTCGCGGCCGCGCTCGCCGGCCTGGGGACCGCCGAAGCTCTCGCGGCAGCGACGAGGTCCCGGTCCCTGATCGACGCCGCCGGCCTGTTGGTCGTGGACATTGGACCGGTGCCGGTGGTGGAGCGCACCATCCAGGTCCTCAAGACCGCCGACAAGCCGGTCATCCGGGCCTCGGTAGCGAGCACGATCCTGGCGGCGGGCGGGCTGCTGGGAACGGCGCCGCGACGGGCCTCGCGTGATGCGCTGGCGGTGGGGGCGACCGCTGGGATCGGCGCCGCCCTGACCCGGCGACGACGGGAGGGCCACGGCGACGGCTGGCGGCCCGCGCTCGCCGCAGCCGGTGGCACGATTGGCGCACTCGGCGCGCTGACCGCTCCGGCCGCGTTGCTGGGCCCGGCGGCGCTGCTCGGCGCCGCCGGTCTGGCCGCCAGCCTGGTCGGGCAGTCCCGCCGGCGGACGGCCGAGCCATCCGCTGCGACCTTGCGCCCGGAACACCCGCTGCCCCCGGCCGTGGACGGCGCCGAGGACTGGCCCGAGGTGTCTCCACTGCTCACCCCGCTCGAGCGGTTCTACGTCACGGACGTGAACATGCGGCCACCGGTGGTTGAGCCGGCCGGTTGGCGGCTCGCGGTCACCGGGGCGGTTGGGTCGCCGTTGTCACTGAGTTACGACGAGCTGGTCGATCTCGGTCTCGTCGAGTTCGACGCGGCATTGGTGTGCATCCACAACCGGCTCGGGTGGGACCGGCTGGGCAACGCCCGCTGGCTCGGCGTCCCGCTGCGCCGGGTTCTCGACTCGGCGGCACCCGATCCGAGCGGCTCGGTGCTGGTTGCCCGGGCCGTCGACGGTTGGGAGGTCAGCATGCCGCTGGACACCGTGGACGAACTGGCCGGCTACGTGGCGGTGGGGATGAACGGCCGCCCCCTCACCGCTGCGCACGGGTTCCCGGCCCGGGTGTTCTTCCCCGGCATCTACGGCCAGTACACCGGGGCGAAGTGGCTGACCGAGCTACGGCTGCAGTCTCGGCCCAACCGGGACTACTGGCTACCGCGCGGTTGGGCCAGGGGCCCGGTCCGGGTCCGGCCGCTGTCGCGCATCGACGCCCCGGCCCACCGCGCGCACGTCCCGGCCGGCCCGGTCGACGTCGTCGGTGTGGCCTGGGCGCCGCCCGGCGGAGTGAGCGCGGTAGACCTTGCGATGGGGGGCGGGCCGTGGATACCTGCCGAGCTCGCCACCGAGCTGGCGCCCGCCTCGTGGCGCCGGTGGCGGGTCCGGGTCGTGCTGCCCGCCGGCGGGCACACACTGCGGGTGCGCTGCACCGCCCGGGCCGGTTCACAAGCACAGGACCCGACCCCGCGGCCCCCATTCCCCACCGGAGCCAGCGGCCACCACACCATTACCGTCACGGCCCGCTGAGAACGATCTACGGCTGGAGTACTGGGTACAACCCAACTGATCAGCAGTGGGCGGCTGCAACTTGCGGCTCCGTTAGGGTGGAGGACGTGAAGGCGACGACGCAGTGGGCGCGCATGCTCCTGCTCGTCGCTGTTTCGCTCGGCGTCATCGCTATGCATGCCACGGTTGCCCCGGTGGGCGAAGGGCCGTGCCCTCAAAGGGCCGTCCACGCCCATGGTGGGGAGCCGACGACGGCTCCTGCTAGTCGCTCTGAACACAACGAGTGCGACCCCTCGCCGGGCGCGCACCAGCTACTGCACCTGTGTCTAGCGGTCATGGCCGCTGTGTTGCTGCTCGGCCTGGCGCTCGCCGTAGCGGTCTCGATCCGGTGCCGCGATGCCGGTGGCCGGCCCCCCACCCAGGTCGTTCGTACCCCCGCCCGGCCGCCACCGCGTACATCGGTCCGATTGGCACAGCTCTGCGTCTTGCGGAACTGATCGGCGCAGCTCTTCGGCCGACCCGATCCTTCTAACCAAGACTCAGAGGAGAAACACGTGCACGTCAAGAAGACCGCTGGCCTGCTGACCGCCGTTGCTGCAAGCTTCGCCCTGGCGGCCTGCGGCAACACCGCCACACCTCCGGCGAACCCGGCCGCGCCACCCGCCGCAGGCGACGGCTCGGGCAGCGCCTCGGCGGCGAACAACGAAGCGGACGTCACTTTCGTTCGCGGGATGATTCCGCATCACGCCCAGGCGGTGGAAATGGCTGAACTCGCCGCCGAGCAGGCCGCGTCCCAGCAGGTTAAGGACCTGGCCAACACCATCGAGCAAGCTCAGGATCCGGAGATCGAGCAGATGCAGGGTTACCTGCGTGCCTGGGGCCAGCCTGCCGAGCCGGCTCCGTCAGGCGGGATGGGCGGTATGGACCACGGTGGAATGAGTGGAGACAAGCCGGGGATGCCGGGGATGATGTCCGGCCAGCAGATGCAGCAGTTGGAAGGTGCGAGCGGAGCAGCGTTCGACCGGATGTTCCTGCAGATGATGATCGAGCACCACACCGGTGCCATCGAGATGGCTGAGGTCGAGCTTCGGGACGGGCAGAACGCCGACGCCAAGGCTCTTGCTCAGAAGATCATCGATGCGCAGCGTGCTGAGATCACCCAGATGCGGGAACTGCTGACGACAGTCTGATCAGCTCATCTGCACCGGGTGGGCCCGGAAAGTTCGGGCCCACCCAGAACTCCACAGAGATGATCCAGCGCCCGATGCTGTGCGCACATCGAAGCTGGCGAGGAACTGGCCGCAGCCGGAATCACGAATGCGGGTCGGCAGCAGCGACCTGAAGGTGACCGCAGACGCACCGGCGCTGCTTGGTCCGCCAGAGGCCTGATGATCAGTTCCGTCGCCCAGTGGGGCTAGCCTAGGCCCTCATGCCCAAGATGCTCGTGGTGGAGGACGACCAGACGATCGGCAGTGTGCTGACTTCAACGCTGACTGCGCAGGGCTACGACGTCGTATGGCATCAGACCGGCCGGGGCGCCCTTCTAGCGGCGGCGGACACTGAGTTCGGGCTGGTGCTGCTCGATCTTGGGCTGCCTGACCTCGACGGCGTCGAAGTGTGCCGGCGGCTTCGTGCCAACCAGCCGGGGGCGGTGCTGGTGATGCTGACAGCGCGTGCTGAGGAGATGGACGTCGTGGTGGGCTTGGAGGCCGGCGCAGACGACTATCTCACCAAGCCGGTGCGGCTAGGCGAGTTGTTGGCGCGCGTTCGCGCTCATCTACGCCGTTCCGGGTCAGTTCAACCTGGCGGCATGATGTCGGCGGGTGAACTGCAGATCGACCCCGCCGGGCGCCGGGCAACGGTTGCGGACCATGAGCTCGTGCTCCGTACGAAGGAGTTCGATCTGCTGGCCCGCTTGATGAGGGCGCCGGGAGTCGCGGTGACTCGTGAGGACCTGATGTCCGACGTTTGGGACGAACACTGGTTCGGGCCGACCAAGACGCTGGATGTACACGTAGCGGCGTTGCGTCGCAAGCTCGCCGAGATATCCGGTCACGGGGCCGTCCCTAGAATCGTGACTCTGCGTGGGCATGGTTACCGGTTGGAGCGCCCGCCTCCGCGATCAGCCGGGTAGATCGTCACGACGTGGTGCATGTCAGTGGCTCTGCACCGTAGGTATCACCCATTTGGCCCATCTCTTTTTGCCGATGGCTAACCGACGACGACTCTCGCGGTAACCGGCCACTGCCTAGCGTTCATCGTGACCGAGAAGCTCCTCGGTGACCTTATTGGAGGCTCACGATGACATGCGAGGCGATGGTCTTCCCACAGCCAGTCAACCCATCCGGTCGGATGCGTTCGTACGGCCCGGTGCAGCGGCTGGGGCTGATGGTCGGCGCGGTAAGCCGGATGCAGGCCCGACTCGCCGAGGCGGTCCTGGGCAGGTTGTTGCCGCTCGACGAGTGCCCCCGACGCGAGTCACGTTGACCCGCCAGATGGCCGGCTTGGCGGGTCTCCGGTGATGCCGGCAGTCGTGGTCGGGGCGGACTACGACGACCAACGCGCGCCGACCGGTAACGACCCCACCGGCCGCGCCCTCACCTCAGCGCTCAATGCGCATGGGTACGACGTGGCGTGGCAACGCACCGGCACGGTCACCTTCGTCGAAGGCGCCACTGACGGGGTCGAGTGGGTGATGCTCCGTCTGAGTCCGTTCGGGCGCGACGAGACTGTGATGCCTTGCCAGTTGGGCGCGGGCATGCCCGCAACGGTATTGCTGACGCTCCCCGACGACGCGCGAACGGCCGGCATGGTGATCGCGCTGAGGGATGGAGTCGACCACCAGGACGAGCCCGCGCCAGTCGGTGAGCCGCTGGCATCAACCATGACGTCTCGTCCGCTCAGCTCGGACGTCGCAGATAGCCGAACTGCAGGTGAGCTTTCGCTGAGTTTGGCCAGCCGCCGGGTAACAGTCGGCGAGTGCGAGCTGACGCTGCGACCTAAGGAATTCGAGCTGCTCGCTCGACTGCTGGCAGCGCCCGGCACGGCGGTGCGCCGGGAAACTCTACTGGCAGAGGTGTGGGACAAGCGGCGGCCTGGCTCAGCAAAGACGATCGATGTACACGTTGCCGCGCTGCGCCGAAAGCTTGTCGAGGTCGCCCACTTCGGGTCTGTCCCACATATCGTTACCTTGCGCGGCTATGGCTACCGACTGGACCCCCCGACCGAATAGCCCCCGGGCAATTTCGCCGGCTTGTCGGCGGTTCAACCGGCGTGGCCGGTTTCCGATCCTCGGCGCTCTCGGAATCTTCCGGCGCTCGGTCGTACTCGCCGACCTAGCCATAGTCATGTCGCGGCAGCAGCACGATCGACCTTGAGTCGGGCATACTTCCACGCAGGTTAGGGCGCCATGACGCTGGCCCAGCTGCACCCGCGCAGAGGCTGGACCTTGTAGGTGCGTCCAGCTTTTTACCCTCAGCTAACCGGGATTGGGGAAGTGGATAACGGTCTGGCCCGTACGGTCAGATCATGACCCCCTACGGTAGTCCCCCGAGGTTAGGACTAGCGATGAATTATCCGGCCAAAGTCGGCGCTGCATCATTGCAAAACCTGGAACTCGTGCGTGGTACGCGGCCGCTCCATCGAAGGATGCGTTCTCGCGCCAGCGCGATCTTGTTTGATCGCCGCTACGGAGTACGCACCGAGGAGGATGTTCCACTGGAAGATCTTGGTGTCGCAGCGCCGGGACGGAACGGGTACATGCCGTATCGCCTTCGACTGCTGCGCCGAGTTCTCTCGCAGCAGGAAGTGACAGAGAGGGACGTGTTCCTCGACGTCGGGAGCGGGATGGGACGCGTCGTGCTCCAGGCCGCATTGCACTACCCCTTCCGGCGAGTGATAGGCGTGGAGGTGTCGCGGCAACTGAACGACATTGCAGTCGCTAACGTCTGCCGTCTGAGGGGCAAATTACGTTGCAGAAGCGTCGTCTTGGTTCACGCTGACGTTCTGGACTTCGACATACCGGCTGATGCCTCTATCGTTTTCCTCTTCAACCCGTTCAGCGGAGTGGTCTTCAGCAGGTTCGTCGAACGACTTCTCGAATCGGTCGATCGCCACCCGCGTGAAGTGCGGATAATCTACGCCGACCCCAAGGAAGAGGCGACCTTGCTAGCCACCGGACGTGTCAGTCACGTGAGCACTCGACGTGGGTGGAGGCCGACCGCCGGCTGGTCGCGGTCGAACTCCACCCGGACATATCGGGTCTGGCCGGCCAGCTGCTCCGACGCGAGGGTTCGCAACGCAATGGACCGATCGGTTGTGGCGATGCAGCGCCAAGCATTGGCTACGGAAGACAAGGCCGACCGATGACCAACCGACGGCGTTTGCCTTGGCTCGGGATCCAGGGCCCCGGAAAGGTCGGCTGATGGGTCTGTGACCTGGGGAATCGTGGCGTTGTGACCGGCGTGGCGTGTGTGACGGATGGGGTCGATGGCACTGAGATGGAAGCTCTCACACTGACCGTCTCGCGCAAGGACCC
>JAJCYC010000347.1 GCA_029263115.1 Pseudonocardia sp.
TCCGCCTGCACCCGGGTCCGCTCGCGGCGCGCCAGGACGGCCACGACCTGGAACCTCGTCCGGTCCGAGGGCTGCATCCGCCCGCGCTGCGCCGCCGACTCGACCTCGCGGGCGACCCGGGCGAGCAGCGGGACGATGCCGTGCTCGTCCCGATGCTGGCCGCGACGCTGCGGCGTACGGGAGGGACGGGGCGCACGCCGAGCGCGCTGGTCACCTCGAGCCACGAACCACTCCTACCCCACACGTCGAAGCCGGACCGCCGGACGGGCGATCGGGTCCTCACGGTAGTTGGTGTACCGGGCGCGGGATGAGAACCCGCGCCGCCGAATCGTTTGGAACCCGCGCCGCCGAATCACCGGCCGGACAGAATTCCGACGGTTCCCAGCATAGTAGGTCGCGGCCGGGGCCCTGGCGCCGCAGGTCGTCGTAGCTGACCAGGAGCCGCCAGTCGGCGCGTCGTCCCGGTCGACGCCGGGGTATCGACGAGCCGGGCCACGGCGGCGACCACCTGGTCGAACGGCTCGACGGTGCTGATCGTGACCTGTTCGCCGCAGGAACTGGTCACACCTCCGGTCCCCGGATACGGGTGCTCGGCTATCCGCCGATGACCAGGTACGGGAGGGGGCGTCGTCTGGGTCTTCGTCCGGGGTCGATCCAGGCTGGGGGGAGGAACTCGGGCAGGCCGGCGCGGATGCGGACCTGCCAGCCGGAGTGGTGGATGAGCCGGTGACAGCCTCTGCACAGCATGACGCAGTTGTGCAGCGCGGTGTCGCCGCCGTCCTGCCAGGCGACGATGTGGTGGACCTCGCACCAGCTGACCGGGCGGCCACAGCCGGGCCGGGCGCAGCCGTGGTCGCGGGCGGCAACCGCGCGGCGGAGACCGTCGGGGATGGTGCGGGTGATGCGGCCGACGTCGAGGGGTTGGCCGCGGCCGCCGAGCACGATGGGGGTGACCGCCGCGTCGCAGGCGAGCAGCCGCAGCGATTCCGGGGTCAGCCGGCCGCCGAGGTCGAGGAGAGCGGCGCGGCAGCGGCCTTCCAGGTCCTCCAGGCGGATGTGCACGTTGAGGTGTGGTCGGCGGCCGCCGCATTCGGGGACGTCGGCATGGTCGAGGACGTAGCCGCAGGCGTCGGCGAGCGCTTCGGCCTGGCGTCGGCCGATCCCTCGGTCGTCCTCGGCGCCGTGGGTCTTGCCTTGGCGTCGATCAGGGTGGCGATGGCGTCGAACATGGCAGCATCGTCGATGCGCCCCTTGAGCGCACCTCCACCCTCGGCGCGCCGGGTGAGGTGCAGCTCGTTCACCCCGGGTGGCGGGCGGTCGTCGGGTTCGGGACCGTCCTGGTCGAGACCGTCGACGAGCGCGGCGCCCCAGGACAACAGCTCGGCCGGGGTGTACTCGGCGGCCCTGGCCGCCAGCTCGGCCTCCGCACCGGCCCATACCTGCGGCGACAGCCGCTCCGCCGCGGCCGAGCCGAGCACCTTCGAGACCACCTCGACGTGCCGGAGGCTGGTGTGGCCGGCGCTGAACACCTCGGCGGTAGCCGGGAGGCGGGCAGGCAGCGCAGTGCCGTCGAGCCCGGCGCGGGGACAGACCTGCTCGGCGGCGGCGACCCGGCGACGGGCCTCGTGCGAATCGCATCCCAGCAGGTCACGCACGGCGGCGGTGGCCGAGCGGTAGCCCCGCTCGGCGAACGTGCCCCGGCGCTGCAGGACGGACACCGCGTCGACGCTGACCCGGTCGAGCCGGCGGGCGGCGCCCTCGCACACCGTCAGCACCGAGAGCAGCTCGGCGTCACCGGCCGAGCCCGCGACCGTGCACAGCTGCTCGACCGCCTGGACGAGCAGGCGGTGCGCGGCGGCGATCGGGGTATCCGGCACCGGTCCATCATGGTCGATCATTTGTTCGATCATCTGCCGGCCGTCGCAGGTCGACAGCCACCTGGCGATCGTCATGACGAGACGGCGGGCGGCCGGTCCGCGCGTTGCCCGTCGACAGGCGGACTGGTCCTGACCGACAGTGGCGACTCGCGCACCGCGCGGCCGAGGCGAGCGTCGAGGGCACAACCCCTGGCGGTGTCAGCCGAAGGTCTTCCGGTAGAAGACGGCGGACTCCTGGTAACCGAGGGCGAGGTAGAACGGTCCGGCCCGTCGGCTGGCCAGGGCGAGGTACGCGGCGCCACCGGATCGCGCCCACCCCTCCGCATGCTCCATCAGGCGGCGGCCGACACCGGCGCGCCGATCGTCGGCGTCGACCATGAGCTCCTCGACCCGGACAACGGGACCGTTCGCCAGGAACGTCAACTGGCGGTTGCCGAGCAGGTAGCCGACTATGCCCCGATCGGCGGTGTCCGCGACGAGCAGCAGGGTTGCCGGGTCGTCGACGAGCCGAGCCCAGGCGGCGTCGAACGCGGCGCGTTCGGGCCTGAACGAGGTGGCGAACTCCCGGGCGAGCGGCCAGACCCCTTCGTTGTCCTCCTGGCGGGCCGCACGGATCAGCGCATGGTGATCAGGCACGTCCCCAGCCTGCCGGCGGGCCGGACCGGCTCCCGCACAACGGCGTAGGTCACCCCGCCGGATAGCCTGCGCCGTTGCGGGTACCCGGCCACTACGAGGTGGCCGGGCGTCCGGTCGTGGCGCGGGCACCGGGGCACCCGGGTGGGGGACGTGGTCAGGATGAAGCGACGGAACACCGAGGGCGGCGGCCACCCGGAGCAGGATCTCCAGGTCACCCCGCAGCAGGACCACGCCGCCGGGGTGACCGCGGTGGCGGTGTCGATGAAGCGGTCGCTGGAGCGGATGGGGCCGCTGCGCACGGCGCGCACGCTCACCCGGCTCAACCAGGTCGAGGGCTTCGACTGCCCGAGCTGTGCGTGGCCGGACCCGGAGCCCGGACACCGGGCACGCGCCGAGTTCTGCGAGAACGGGGCGAAGGCGGTGGCCGAGGAGGCCACCAGGGACCGGGCGACGCGCGCGTTCTTCGCCGGGCACAGCATCGCCGACCTGGACCGGCACTCCGAGATGTGGCTGGGCCAGCAGGGCCGGATCACCGAGCCGATGGTGAAGCGGGCCGACGGAACGCACTACGAACCGATCGGTTGGGACGAGGCGTTCGCCCTGATCGCCGCCGAACTGAACGCCCTGGACCACCCGGACCAGGCCACCTTCTACACCTCCGGGCGGGCGTCCAACGAGGCGGCGTTCGTCTACCAGCTGTTCGTCCGCGCATTCGGCACGAACAACCTGCCGGACTGCTCGAACATGTGCCACGAGTCCACCAGCTTCGGGCTGGACGCGTCGATCGGCATCGGCAAGGCCAGCGTGGTGCTCTCCGACGTGCACCGGGCCGAGCTGATCGTGATCGCCGGGCAGAACCCCGGCACCAACCACCCCCGGATGCTCACCGCGCTGGAGGAGGCCAAGGACAACGGCGCCACCATCCTGACCGTCAACCCGCTGCGCGAGGCCGGGCTGACCAACTTCCGCAACCCGCAGAACGTGCGCGGCGTGCTCGGCAAGGGCACCGACCTGTCCGACCTGCACCTGCCGATCAAGATCAACGGCGACCTGGCGCTGTTCCAGGCGATCGGGTCGCTGCTGGTGGAGTGGGACGCGCTGGACCACGAGTTTCTCGCGAGCCACACCCAGGGGTTCGAGGCGTGGCGCAACCACGTCAGGTGCGTCGACTGGGACCAGGTGACCACCTCGACCGGCCTGTCCCGCGAGCTGATCACCGAGGCCGCGCGGCTGCTGCGGCGCTCCAGCAGCACGGTGTTCTGCTGGGCGATGGGGCTCACCCAGCACCGCAACGGCGTGGCCTGCGTACGGGAGGTGGTCAACCTCGCGCTGGCGCAGGGCAACATCGGCAAACCGGGCGCCGGGTTGCTGCCGGTCCGGGGGCACTCCAACGTCCAGGGCGACCGCACGATGGGCATCTGGGAGCGGGCGCCGGCGGCGTTCCTGGACGCACTGCAGCGGGAGTTCGGCTTCGACCCGCCCCGGGAGAACGGCTTCGACACCGTCGACTCCATCCGGGCGCTGCGCGACGGGCGGGTGCAGGTGTTCGTCGGGTTGGGCGGCAACTTCCTGCAGGCCACCCCGGACACCGAGGTCACCGCGGCCGCGCTGCGGAAGGCGCAGCTCACGGTCCAGATCTCGACGAAGCTCAACCGCTCGCACCTGGTCTGCGGCCGGACCGCGCTGATCCTGCCCACCCTGGGCCGTACCGAACGCGACGTGCAGGCCGGCGGCCCGCAGGCGGTCACCGTCGAGGACTCGGTCTGCTCGGTGCACGCCTCGCAGGGTCCGCTCGCCCCGGCCGGCCCGCACCTGCGGTCCGAGGTGGCCATCCTCACCGGCATCGCCGAGGCCACCCTGGGAGACCGGTACGGGATCGACTGGGCCGCGATGCGCGACGACTACCGTCGGATCCGCGAGCACATCTCCCGGGTGGTGCCCGGCTGTGAGAACTACGAGGCGAACGTCCGCCGCCCGGGCGGCTACCTGATGCCGCACCCGCCACGCGACTCCCGCACCTTCACCACGCCGTCCGGTCGCGCCGAGTTCGCGGTGTCCCCGATCGAGCTGCTGGCCGTGCCTCCGGGACACCTGGTGCTGCAGACCTTCCGCAGCCACGACCAGTTCAACACCACGATCTACGGGCTGTCCGACCGCTACCGCGGCATCGAGGGTGGGCGCCGGGTGGTGTTCGCCAACCGGCACGACATCACCGCACTCGGCCTGCGCAACGGCGATCTGGTCGACCTGGTCACCTACTGGCCCGGCGACGACCGGGACCGGCGGGCCGAGGCGTTCCGGGTGGTGGAGTACGACACCCCGCTGGGCACCGCCGCCGCCTACTACCCGGAGACCAACCCGCTGATCCCGCTCGACCACACCGCGACCGGCAGCAACCAACCAGCCTCCAAGTCGGTGATCGTCGCGCTGCACCCGGCCAGGGACGGTGCCGGCGGGCTCGACGGCTGCGCTGGAAACGACGCAGCTGGAAACGACGCAGCTGGAAACGACACCGTCGAAACCGACACCGGGGCCCGGGCGGTGACCGACGCCGACCGGGCCGGCGACGACCGGACCGACAAGGCCGATCCCGAGCCGGGGCACATGTCCTGAGCCCGGCTGCTCCCGACGGCACCCGCGCCGACTCCTCCCGCCGCCGGGTCGGGTGCCGTGCCGACCTCAGACGTGGTGCCGCGCCCGGGGTCGCAGGTCGGCGGCGGGGAACGGCGGTCGGGCGTCGAAGCGCAGCGACAGCTTCCCGGCGGCCCGCCAGGCGCGGGCGACGACGTCATGGTCGTCGTCGGTGACCAGGTTGCCCATCACCCGCAGGGCGATGGTCATGAGTCGGTGCGAGCGCATGCCGATCGGCCCGGCCAGCGGCAACAGGCGTGGGATCGTGATCAGCCCCGCGAGCCGTCGCGCGATGGAGAATGCCTGGCCGTAGTGGGTGCGCAGGGTGGCCGGCCACGCCACGGCCAGGTCCTTCTCCTGCGCCATCAGCTCGGCGACCAGGCGGCCGGTCTCCAGCCCGTAGTCGATGCCCTCGCCGTTGAGCGGGTTCACGCAGCCGGCGGCGTCGCCGATCAGGGCCCAGTTGGCGCCGGCCACGCCGGACACCGCGCCGCCCATCGGCAGCAGCGCCGACTTGTGCACGCGGACCGGGCCGTCGAGCTGCCAGTCGTCGCGGCGGGCGTTCGCGTAGTGCTCGATGAGCGCGCGCAGCTTGATGTTGGCCGGTCGCTTCTCGGTGGCCAGGGTGCCGACCCCGATGTTGACCTCGCCGTTGTTCAGCGGGAACACCCAGCCGTAGCCGGCGAGCACCTCGTTGTCGGTGCCGCGCAGCTCGAGGTGGGAGCTGATCCACTCGTCGTCGCTACGGCCGGAGCGGATGTAGCCCCGGGCGGCGACGCCGTAGGCGGTGTCGCGGTGCCACTCGCGGCCCAGGATCCGGCCGAGGGTGGAGCGGGCACCGTCGGCGACGATCAGCCGGCGGCAGCGGACGGTCGTGGTCCTGCCGTCGCCCCCGTCCTCGCCCGCCTTGAACACCACCCCCGCGACCCGGTCACCGTCGCGCACGACGTCGACCGCGCGGGCGTCCTCGCACGGGAGCGCGCCGGCCTCGAGAGCCACCTCACGGATCCGGGCGTCCAGCTCCACCCGGGCGACCGCGCCCCCGTGGCCGGGCAACGAGCCCCCGGGCCAGGGCAGCATCAGCTCCTGCCCGAACCCGGCCGCGCGCAGCCCCCGGTTCGTGCCCTGCTTGCGGACCCACTCGTCGAGCCCGAGCCGGTCGAGCTCGGCGATCGCCCGCGGGGTGAGGCCGTCACCGCAGGCCTTGTCGCGGGGGAACCTCTCCGCGTCGGCCAGCACGACGTCGAGCCCGGCGCGGGCCGCCCAGGCCGCCGCCGCCGACCCGGCCGGCCCGGCCCCGACGACGAGGACATCGGTCGACTCGGGAACGGACGAATCGGGGATGTCGGCACGGGCGATGTCGGACCTCATACCACCAGTGTCGCAAGTCCACCGGGTGCCGACCGGCCGAGCTGCCGTGACAGTGCCCTCACAGTGCCCTCCCAGTGCCCTCCCAGCCGGTTGTCGGGGACCGGGCCTGTACCTGCCCCGGCCGACCTGCCATGCTCGGTGTGGATCACCGCCGACTCGCGCCACGGCCGAAGGAGCCCCGATGCCCACGCCCGCCACCACCGGATTCCACCACTTCTCGGTCACGGTCCGTGACGTGGACGCCAGCGCCGCCTGGTACGAACGCGTCCTCGGCATCCAGCCGATCCCGGTGCCGTTCCCGCACTGGGGCGACGAGAAGGGTGGGCACGCCGTCGTCCTGATGAACCCGGAGAACGGCCTGATCATCGGCCTGCACCACCACGAGGCCAACGACGGCGAGCCGTTCCAGGAGGCACGGACCGGGCTCGACCACCTCGCGCTGGGGGTCGGTCAGCGCGCGGATCTCGATGTCTGGGCCGCCTGGCTCGACGAGCTCGGCATCGACCATTCCGGGGTCATCGACGCGACCGAGCCCATCCCGTACTCGGTCGTCGTGTTCCGTGACCCCGACAACATCCAGCTCGAACTGGCCTACATGCCGCCTGGCTAGGGTCGGCGCATGTTACCGGAGGAGATCACCGGGCCGGCCCGGGAAGTCGCGGGCCTGCTGTTCGAGCGCGGCCAGACGGTCGCCGTGGCGGAGTCCTCGGCCGGTGGGCTGATCTCGGCTGCGCTGCTGTCGGTACCGAAAGCGTCTCGGTACTACCGCGGCGGCGTGGTGTTCTACAACCGCGACGGGTTGCACAGCGCCCTCGGTGGGGTGATCGAGGAGAAGATGGGCCCGCGCGGCGCGTGCGAACAGTTCGCCCGGTTCCTCGCTCTGGCCACCAGGGCGAAGCACAGCGCCGACTGGGGGATCGGCGAGACCGGGGCCGCCGGTCCGGAGCCTTATCCCTACGGCGAGCCCGCCGGGTTCGGCTGGGTCTCGGCGGCCGGTCCGGACGGGCTGGTCCTACCCCGGCAGGTGCTCACCGGCGATGCCGACCGGCAGCGGAACATGATCGTGTTCGCGGCCTCCGCCCTCCGCACGCTCATCACCGCAATGGCCTGAGCCGAATGGCACTGCCACGGTCCCTGGCCCACGCAGAGCAGGTCAGGCCTGCTCGCGCGACTCGTGGAACCGGCGGTAGTCGTCGCGCTGGACGATGTGGCGTTGGATCTCGTCGGTACCGCCGCCGAAGCGCAGCACGCGGATGTCGCGGAACATGGCCTCGACGGCGGTGCCCTGCTCGTAGCCGTGTCCACCCATGATCTGCATGGCCTGGTCGCACACCCAGAAGCCCTTCTCCGGGCAGTACAACTTGGCGATGGAGGCTTCCTCGTTACAGATCCGGGATGCCGCCTCCGCGCCGTGTTCGGCCAGCGCCTGGTCGTAGTAGCGGGCGGCGCGCAGCACCAGTAGCCGTCCAGCGTCGATGGTGGCGCGCATGTCGGCGAGCCGGTGGTTGATGGCCTGGAACTTGCGGATCGGCCGGCCGGAGGCGTGCCGGATGTCGGCGTAGGCGCGGGCCTCCTCGAACGCTCTGGTGGCATTGCCCAGGGCCCGGGCGGCGATGTCGATCCGCTCGGCGGCCAGCAGGAACTCCAGCATCCGCAGTCCATCGCCGGCCGCACCGAGCAGGTGCTCAGGGCCGAGTCGAACGTCGTCGAGATGGACGTACGAGTGCGAGAGCCCCTTGAGGCCCATGGTCAGCACGGCCTTCGACACGTCCACACCTGGGCTGTCGGTCGGGATGATGAAACCGGACAGCCGCTGGTGCGGGGCGGCGTCCGGGTTGGTGGCGACGTAGCAGAGGATGAAGTCGGACTCGGCGGCCCCGGAGATGAACTTCTTCGCCCCGTTGAGTACCCAGCCATCGCCGTCGCGCACGGCGGTGGTCCTCATCGCGGCCAGGTCGGAGCCCGACTGCGGTTCGGTCATCGCCACCGCGGTGGTGTATTCGCCGGTCAGGAGCGGCCGTAGCCAGGTGTCCACCTGCTCCTGCGTGCCGAACTCCTCCAGCGGCTTGGCGACGAAGACACCGGACACCGCC
Organism: Pseudonocardia sp.; assembly: GCA_029263115.1. Taxonomy (GTDB): domain Bacteria; phylum Actinomycetota; class Actinomycetes; order Mycobacteriales; family Pseudonocardiaceae; genus Pseudonocardia. Next base: position 8,609 of record JAJCYC010000347.1, read on the forward strand.
CGCAAGGCGGCCAGCGACGGGATCACCCCGCCCAACTCCTCGGCGATCACCACGCTCGCGCCGAGGCCCAGCCCGGCGCCGCCGAACTCCGGTCGCACCAGACTGCCGATGTACCCACGTTCACCCAGCAGCGGCATCAGGTGATCGCAGCGACCCTTGGCGTCGATCTCCTCGCGCAGGCCCTCGAACCTGTCCCAGACGAACTGTCGGACCTCGGCCCGCAAGGCCCGCTCCTCGGTGGACTCGAAACAGCCGAACCAGGTGTGCGGCTCGACCGGCCGTGCGTACGTCATCGAGGGGGTCATGTACCGGACGGTAGTTAGCCCGACGAACGCTCGTCAAGATCCACTAGCTGTACTGTCGACGCAGCGGCCGCCTTGGCGGAGTCGAACCCCAGACCTACGCATTACGAGCGAAGCCCTCAGGACGCAGGAAGGTCTTTACCAGCACCAACAGTCTCGGACGGCCAGCCGGCGCCGCGGCGACCGCGGCGACCCGGGTCGGGTCCGACCGCCGTTGGTCGACGGCCGGCGCGCGGACGCGCTTGTATAGGATACCCCCCTATGGTATAGTCGACACGGAGGTAGACCAGATGAACCGTCACCAGCACCGGACCGATCGACGACGCGCGGGTCCGCGTCGCGGTCGAGGAAGCCGGCTACCACCTCGCGGCCTAGCCGCGTCCGGGAGATCTCCACAAGAGGACAGGACATGAACACTGCAGCGAAGCTCTCCGTCTACGGTGTGGCACTCGCCCTGATCGTCGGGGCCGGGTACGCCATCGGAACCGCTGTCGGTCCCTTCTCCGCCGTCACCGCCTCCAGCGGGCACGAGGACATGCCGGGCGCTGGGAGCGCCGGGCACGGGGACACCCACAGCGGCACCGTCACGGAGGCACCGACCGACCAGCCCGGCGGGTTGGCCTCGAGCAGGGGCGGCTACACCCTCACGCCCACCGCCTCGACACACGCCGCGGGAACCACCGACGCCTTCTCCTACCGGATCACCGGCCC